>CAYJME010000063.1:0-14929 GCA_964370795.1 uncultured candidatus Brocadiaceae bacterium | reverse complement strand
GGGCTTTTTTAGCCCTTTTTTGCCATTTTCCTGGGTGGTTTTGTCGAACTTGGGTGAAGATGGCAATTCATCGACTTCACGTCATGCTGAGCGGAGTCGAAGCATGACGGAAAGAGGATGGAAACCGGCGGAGCACCAGATCAAGGGTTATGTCAAAATGGGTTTTGGGAAATTGAAGGAGTGGTTTGGCGCAGAGTGGCATGAGATAAAACATATCAAAAACATGCGTTCTTTGCTCAGGATATCAGAAAGTAACCCAACCGTAAAATATCCCGCGCTGAATGAAAAAAGCGAGGGGTGTATCACAGGGTATACCTATGAACAACTCTCCGATACGAGTCTATTGCCCCATGATAAACGGGTGGCATGTCTGCAAACCCCGTGGACCCCATGGAATATATTTAAGAAGGAAAACATTTATTCAACTACGGAAAAAAACGACAAAAGGGGGAGCGGGAAGGAGCGCAGCAAAGAGACGTACAAAAAACCCAAATCCTCACCATTGCCTAAATCAATGGGTAAGATGAAAAAATGGCTTAGTAAAGATTGTGGTATGCTTGCTACGGATGACGGCAAGGAGGTATCAGTAAACCTGAGTAACATAAAGGGAGGAAAAGCGCCAAAGGAGGGTCAGAGGGTAATGTTTCACATTGTACAGGGCAATGTGCCACAGGCGAAGGATGTGGAAATAGTACAATAAGAGGCATGTTTATGGGGAGTAATTTCAAACCTGCCTTTGTTTCTCTATGTTCTCTGTGCCTCTGTGGTGAACTGTTACATTGATTGTTTTTTGCCAGAATTCCCAATTAATATTGGTGGTTTTATATTGCGGAAGGGCAACGGGATGAGTATTATCATTACCAGGAAGGAGACAAAACAATGAATATTTATGAACAGGTAAAACAGGCCTTACAAGACGTGGTTGCGCCTGAATTAAAAGTACTACAAGTCGAAACAAAACGGTTAGATGACAGAATGAATTCATTGAAAGCAGAGTTGACAACTGAAATAAAAAGACTGGATGAAAAGGTTGATTCCTCTGGTTCTAAAATAGAAACGCAAATAAAGTCAATGGATACTAGGATATCAACTGAGATAAAAAGACTGGATGAAAAGATTGATATTGCAATTCAAATCAGGGAACGCCTGGTAGCATTGGAAACCAAATTCGCTGCTATGGAGAGATGAGGTCTACTACGGATAAACACGGGAAAGTAATGCAAGGCTTTGAAATTTGTGCGTATGACTACGGTGTCATTGCGAAGGGGGAATGACTGAAGCAATCTCCTGTGAGGTTTGCGAAGTTTATTTTTTTTGAGTATATGTGTGATAACAGACGAAATGAAGCATGGTTAGCAAAAAATCCGATATCTCGTATTGTCATATAAAAGCTCGCAAATGACATCTAGACCGTTGGAAGCAATGGAGGTTTGCGTACTTTTTGACCAATGCGTATGTTGTGGTTTTGTCCTGGTTTAGGGAGTGTCCCTTCCTCACTCTCGTTTTAAGTACAAATATCACCAGGTGTTGAAAGCTTTAGGAAGGACTTAATGCCCTTCGACTCCGCTCAGGGTGACGGGTAACGACCTCGCCCAGATGGCGGCGCTTCAACTCCCTCATCGTCATGCTGAGCGGAGTCGAAGCATGACGGAGTCGAAGCATGACGGAGTCGAAGCATGACAGAGCCGAAGCATGACAGAGCCGAAGTGCTCTATACAGATAATTACACATGCGTAATTAAGGCATATTGAAAATACCCGGAATTTAGTCTTTAAATTCAGAAAACATTTTTTATCGTTCGTATTAACAAAATGAAATCGTCCTGGGTTTATATCCTTCTTTGTTCTGACGGAAGTTATTACACAGGTTGTACAACAAATTTAGAGAAACGCATGAGCGAACACCAAAATGGTATATTTAAAGGTTATACATCAACAAGACTGCCGGTAAAATTGGTTTTCAGTGAGGTATTTCCAGACATTCGGTATGCAATACAGGCAGAACGGCAGATTAAAGGGTGGACAAGAAGGAAGAAAGAGGCATTAATGCGGGGTAATATTACGTTGCTTCACGAATTGGCAGAATGCAGGAATGAGACACATTATAAAAACAGGAATAAAGAGTAATGAACCTTTCGACTCCGTCAGAAATTCAATGAAAAAAATTGCTATAAGAGAACCAGAATACCAAGGTCACGCACGAGAGACAACCAGGGGCGCCGGGAAATAGACCGGGTGGAAATCTCGTTGTTACAACACCTGGATATTTCGTTGGAAAAAGAGGCGAGCGGATTGTGGTTGTAGGCGACCAGAAGGTCGTGGAAGAGCTGCCTGCGATACGAATAACCGGATTAACGTTAAATTGCCGGGGGACATCTTTATCGGGCGACGTTATTGAACTCTGCAGAGAAAAGGATATTAACATTCATTTTGTGGATGGTTTAGGTAATGTTGTTGCAGTAGTCAGCCCGCCTGACGGATACTGCGGGGAAATGTCTTTATTGCAAGTAACAGAAAGGGATAAAGAAAAGGGACTTGCCCTTGCGAAGATGTTTGTGCAGGGAAAAGTTAAAAATCAATTTTCTATGCTCAAGTATTATTGGAAATATCCCATAAATCGTGAAAATGGTTTTGGGAAATGTTTTATAGAAAATAAATCTTATTTAGAGGATATTATTGAGAAGATTCACTCCTTACTCCTGAAACCAGAAAGAAGATAGTGCGGTCTGTTATTGGCAATCTTTCGAATGAGGTATGGTTTCAAAGCAAAAGACTCAATCTTCAGGAGGTTATTCAGGAACAGGCTCATAATATCAAAAAATACATTTTATACAAAACCCAATACCGTCCTTTTCTTGGGCGGTGGTAATGCTTTTTTTGTGAAATCGGAAAATTACTGAGACGTAGAGACGCAAGATTTTGCGTCTCTACGTCTATGTTGTTTATTATTACTCCTTCATCTTCTTATTCCTGTTTTGTGTATAGGCGTCCTGAACTGCAATGTACGGGTCAATGGCGGGTTTTGTTATGCTTTCATAGGTACTGCCTTTATCTATAGAGACATCGTTGACACTCTCATACAGGTGGTTTCCAACACCCTCTAACGGCGTGAAAAAGAAGTAGGAAACCCAACTGAGCGGATTCAACAGGGTATCGCCTGCGTATCCAAACGTGTCACGCACGTTCGAAGGACCAATGATGGGCCACACGATGTACGTGCCGGGTTTCATGTTGTGTTTTCCCAGGGTTTGTCCAAAATCCCGATCTTCCTTTTTAATATGGAATAAGGATCGTGCCGGGTCCCAAAATCCACCTACCCCCACCGTACTATTAATCACAAACCGGAGCATCTCCGTGCCGGCGCCTTTGTATTTACTCTGGAAAAGGCAGTTGAAGAAACGGACGGGCATTTTTAGATTTGTATACATATCTCTCACACTTACCCGTGCTTCTTCCGGTATCACCGAATTATATCCCGTATAAACAGGCTTAAAGAAATAATGAAATGCCTTGTCGTTAAAGGTAAACATGGCCTTGTTAAAGGTTGGAAATGAGTCTTGTATCTGAGGAGTTTCTGATTCCATGGGTGGTTGCCCTGCTTCTTCACCTTCATCCATAGGGTCACTGTCAGAAACATCGTCATTCCCGGTTGATGTTTCAGCCGGCACCTCGGGCTGAGGCACCGGCAAGGTCTCTGCGAATATGGCCTTTACAGAAAAGAATAGCGTCAAAATACAGAAAGACTTTAATAATATAAATTTTCTCATCGATTGTTCCTCTTAGAATGTCTGCATATTATATATTTTTTCGTTATTGATACTATTAATTAGTATTTAAGAATCTTGATATTACAAGCGGCAAGGACAACCCCATCGTTTCCCCTTTTTTAACTGGGGGATGCGCCTGATTTATCCCTTCTTCCCTTTTATTTTTTGAACAAGCTCGCTATACGAAGATTTCATCAGGATGTTATTGAACTGACTCCGGTAGTTATTGACCAGACTAACGCCTTCAATAATCACATCGTAAATTGTCCATTTCCCCTGATTATTGAGCATGTTGTAATCAACGGCAACTTCCGTCCCCTGGTTGGTAACCATTTTGGTTTGCACTTTGGCGTAGTTGCCATCCTGTTTTTCTCCCAGAAATACGATCTTTTCCCCGGAATACGTGTCGGTCTTTCCTATATAAGCGTCTTTCAGGATTACCGTAAATAATTCCACAAATTCCTTTTTCTCTTCGGACGTGCGCTGTTTCCAGTACTGACCAAGCGCCCTTTTGGACATTTCCTCAAAATTAAACACCGGTGAAATCTCCTGCCATAGTTTCTGCCGGCGCTCCAGTATCTTATTTTCTCCCTTCCAGGCGGGGTCTTTCAGGATGACCAGTCCCTTATCAATAGTATTCATAAGCAGTTTACCGGGTTCGCCGTCGGCCATTACCGAAACAGCCCCGCATACCATGAAAAATAAACCAACACACGCTAACGATATAATTTTTCTATACTTCATTCTCTCATTCCTTCACTTTCCCAAAAACAAAATTTCCTATTAACTTTTCTAAATCAATCGGCGGTTCCGTTTCACGTAATTTGCCGCCGGGTTTTATTAATTCATCCGAGCCTCCCGGCACAATTTCAACATACTTTTCACCCAAAAGTCCTTTGGTACGAATAGACGCAATTGCGTCATCCTGGAGTTTTATCCCGTCTCGAATCATCAAGTTAACAACTGCTGTATAATCAACAAGTTTAATATCTGCAACCTTACCAATCTCGACCCCCGCTATTTCCACGGGGGTATCTTTTTTAAGCCCCTTTACCGTGCTGAAAACGGCGCTTACCGGGTAGTAATGGGAGCCTATCAGGTTAACCTTTCCCAGTTTTACAGAAATATAACCCATGCATAATAGACCAAAGAAAACAAATATACCCACGGCGATTTCAATATCAAATTTCTTCTTCATGACTCTTAACCTCTTATAGTATTCGTCCGAAAATCGAAGCGATTATTTTTAATAAACATTTAATGTTTTCTGATAGGAACCAACTTACGTTATGGAAATAGGGCCTTCCAATTCTCCATGAATAAACTGATGGATTACCGGGTCTTGTGAATTCTGTATTTCCTCCGGAGTACCCGAAGCTAGAATCCTCCCCTCGTAAAGCATGGCAACTCTATCCACCATTGAAAAAATGGCAGGCACCTCATGGGTGACGATAATAGCGGTAAAATTAAGCCCCCGCTGACACTCCCTGATGAGATTATGAATTGCCTTGCTTATCAAGGGGTCAAGACCGGTTGTCGGTTCGTCAAAAAGGACTATTTCGGGGTTCATTACCAGACAGCGTGCAAGCGCCACCCGTTTCTTCATTCCACCGCTGATTTCTGCGGGATATTTATGCCCCGCGCCTGAAAGACCTACCCGCGCTAACTCCTGGAATACGGTATCCTGGATTTGAGATTCCTTCATCTTCGTTTTTTCCCGGAGTGGGAACGCCACATTTTCAAATACCGTAAGGGAATCAAACAATGCCCCTCCCTGAAAAACAATACCGCATCGCTCCTTTAATCGCTTCAACTGCTTCCCCCTCAGTTTGCTGATATCCAGGTTGTCGATCAATATCTTGCCACGATCTGGCCGTACCAGGCCAATGATATGTTTCAGCAGTACTGATTTTCCCTTTCCACTCCCCCCAATCAACGCAAGGATTTGACCTGTTTCTACCTTCAGGCTAAGACCTCGAAGCACTTCATAGCCATTAAAACTCTTGTATAAATCAACGACTTCAATCATGAATGTTTTTACGTTACTAATATAGACGTTAAAAAGTAATCCCATATCAGGATGACAACCGATGAAAGTACGACAGCCTGAGTAGTCGATTTACTGACGCCCTCCGCCCCATATCCCGTGCAATATCCCTTATAACAGCTTATCCAGGTAATCAGGACGCCAAAGCTCAAAGACTTGTATATTCCTTCCAAAATATCCCGTGATCTTACGAAGTCTTGTATTCCTCCAAAATAGGTTCCACCCGATACACCCATAAGCCCTGAACTTACAAGACTTCCCCCAAAAACACCTATTACAACAAAGATGGCATTTAAGAGAGGAAGCGATATCACCCCCGCCAACAAATTGGGATTAACCAGATATTTGTATGGATTTAATGTCATGGCATCGAGGGCATCAATTTGCTCGGTTATCCTCATAATGCCGATCTCTGCCGTTACTGCAGAACCGGCACACCCCGTAACCATTAAGGCAGAAATGACAGGGCCGAGCTCCCGTATCAGAGATAGAGCGACCGCTGGCCCAAGGGCTGCCTCAGCGCCAAACTTGGCTAACGCATAGTACGATTGCAAGGCCAGCACCATTCCCGTAAACAAACCCGTCAAAACAATAACCGGCGTCGTTTTAGCGCCAATAAAATTAATCTGCTTAATCGTCCTTCGAAACAAATAGGGGGGAAATATTATACAAGATGACGAAACGGCAAGAAAACACGCCATCCTGCCGAGTTCCCGTATAAATGTATGAACAAAGCTTCCGATGATTTTAAATGGAATGAAGAACCACATTATTTTTAAAATTCTATTAAATTTAAATTATATTTGCATCTTAGACAATGGTCGTGTTGTAATATTTACAGAGTAAAATGTCAGCGCTCATATTTTAAATGTCATAAAACTTGAATATTATAAAATAAACAATAGTTATTCAAGTTGTATTTTTTATTTTTGCCTGGATAACGCTCAAAAAATTTAAATTTTATCAGGGCCGTGCAGCATGGCTAAACTGCGTTTGTCCATGGCTGATTAAAAGAGGTAAGAACGTGGGGAATTTAGCAGGGAAAAATATTATGATAACCTCAGGGCCTATAAGAGGTTATATAGACGATGTGCGATACATAAGCAATAAGTCGACAGGACGACTGGGATCTCTTCTTGCAACAGAAGCAATGAAAAGAGGGGCGTCGGTAACTTTCGTGTACGGAATGGGCAGTTGTATCCCTGATTGCACATTGCCGGGTAAAAATAATTTTGACCGCCTCACTCTGATAGAAATAGAAACATTTGATGATTTACTCATAACGATCAAAGATAAATTAAAAGATAAACCGTTCGATACCATTTTTCACGCCATGGCCGTCCTTGACTACATCACCGAGAAACATACGAGCGGTAAAATAGCTTCTAATAAAGACACATTGACCTTAACCCTGGTCAAAACACCCAAGGTCATAAAACTTTTACGGACGCTATGGCCGCAAGCCCGGTTAGTAAGTTTTAAATTAGAGACAGGCATTTCAAAAGAAGAACTCATCGAGAAGGCGTATGCATCGCTCAAAGAAAACAATGCCGATTTTGTTGTTGCCAACAATCAGGATGAGATTGTTGGAGAAAAACACCGGGCTTACGTAATTAACGCACGAAAAGAAGTTGAGGCGCAATGTGAAACGAAGTATGACATAGCGGTCAAAGTGATGGACGTTCTCTCCCGATATTGAAACTCCAAAGTAATAAATCAGGCCTTCGGCGACTTTTTATTGTAGCGCAGATACCTTGTGGTTGTAAATAAAACGGCTTAAACGGTTTAATCGGTTTAAACTGTTTAAAACGATTAAACCGTTTAAGCCGTTTAACCTGTGCAAACTGTTCTATCCTATTTTAACCAGTTCCAACCTGTCTTTAAATGTCTCAAGCACTTTTTGTTTTATCTTCTGATGCGGTTCTAAGGTTAAATGGGGGTCTTTGACGACCATGTCAAAGGCATCCCTGCGTGCCTGTTTAAGTATGTGAAAATCTTTAAAGAGGTCGCTGATTTTTAATTCCGGCAATCCGTGCTGGCGCGTGCCAAAAAATTCTCCCGGTCCCCTGAGCCTGAAATCCAATTCCGCAATCTTGAATCCGTCATTCGTCCTCGTCATGATCTTGAGGCGTTCACGCGCCTCAAAGGTCTTTGGATTTCCGAAAAGCATGCAGTACGATTGCTCGCTTCCCCTGCCTATACGCCCACGCAATTGGTGAAGCTGGGCAAGTCCAAAACGTTCGGCATGTTCTATGACCATAACGGTGGCATTGGGTATATCAATCCCCACTTCAATGATTATGGTTGATACCAGGATATCATATTTCTTTTCCTTAAAATCGATCATGACTTTATCTTTATCCGCAGGCTTCATCTGCCCATGGAGCAGGCCAATCCTGAGCAATGGGAATATCTCCGTTTGAAGACGTTTTGCCTCGGTAACGGCCGATTTCAGGTCCAGCGCCTCTGATTCTTCAACAAGAGGGTAAACAATAAATGCCTGCCGCCCATTTGCAATCTCACCTTTAATAAAATCATACGTATCGGTTTCTTTACCTGCCGGTATCCAGAGGGTTTTTACGGGAGTGCGCCCCGGCGGCATTTCATCCAGTAGAGAAATATCTAAATCACCAAACAAGGTGAGGGAAAGGGTGCGGGGGATGGGGGTAGCCGTCATGACAAGCACATCGGGAGAAAACCCTTTCTCCTTTAATTTCAAACGCTGCACGACCCCAAATTTATGCTGTTCATCAATGACCACGAACCCCAGGTTTTTGAACTGGACGGCCTCTTCAATAAGGGCGTGGGTACCTATTACCAGGTCTGTATCCCCATGCCGGATTTGTTCGAGGTGTTCCTTTTTTTGTCTGGAATAGGTGCTTCCCGTCAATACATGGATTCGCACCTGGGAATGGCTGAGATATTTCTGGATAGTTCGAAAATGCTGTTCGGTCAATATTTCCGTGGGCGCCATGAAGGCGGCCTGGTAGCCGTTTGCAATGGCAACGAGGATGGCATACAGGGCAACAATGGTCTTCCCGGAACCAACGTCGCCCTGGAGCAGCCGGTTCATGGGTTTATCGCTTCGCATGTCTTCCGTAATTTCCTTAATCACCTTTTCCTGCGCCCTGGTCAGGGTAAAAGGGATAAGCCTTCGGATGTGCGCATCCACATTCTGACCTGCCTTGAATGAAATCCCCGCTTCCTCTTTAATGCCCCATCGCCTGAGCGCCATGGCCATTTCAAGGATAAACAGTTCATCGTAGACAAGCCTGGATTTTGCGTTTTTTAATGCATCAAACGTCCTGGGAAAATGGATATCACGCAGCGCATGCGGTAGAGGCGCCAACTGATTTTTTTTTATAATTTCATCGGGCAGCATTTCTTCAACATGGCCGGCAAAATTATCAACGGCCTCTTTCATAATCTTCCGGAAGTGGATCTGACTGATGTGCTCAGTCAGCGGATAGACAGGAATTATGTTTCCCTCCTTCAGTGAAACATCGTCTTCCCGAATAATTTCGCACTCCGGACTTAATACCTGCAGGTATTTATACACACCTACCTTCCCGTGTAAAAAAACCCTGTCGCCTACATGAAATTTACTCACCAAAAAGGGCTGGTTGAACCAGGTTGCCGCAACCGTACCGGTGTCGTCGCTGACAAAGACCTCCAGGATATGCTTCCTGGCTCTGGACATCCGTGCCGTAATGCCAACCACCTTGCCGCACAGGGTAATTTCTCCACCGATTTTGGCTTCTGAGACAGTTTGGATGCGGGTGTAGTCCTTATAATCTCGCGGAAAATAATAGAGCATGTCATGAATGGTGTGTATGCCCAGTCGTCCAAGAATTTCTATTCGCTTCGGCCCAACGCCTTTCAGGTATTGTACTGATTGGCTAAGTGAAGGAGTTGTGGTTACTTTTTGAGTAGAATGGGTAATCAACATGTGAAATTTTTATGGTATTTTATTTAAGCGAGAAAACATATACCAATTATGGTAGAAATTACCGTGGTTGTGAACCCCACCTTAAAGAAGTCCCAGAATCCCACATGGACGTGTTCCTTTGACAGCTCCATAACAATCATATTCGCCACAGACCCCATGATGGTGAGATTGCCGGCAAAGGTACTGCTCATAGCCAGTGCGTACCACATGCTCCTGGGATCAACAAACTTATCAATCCATGACGCCGATAACAGGACAAACGGCACATTAGAGACAAGATTGGAGGCAATGACCGAGAAGATGCTGAAATTGACAATCTGACTGGATGCAGTTTTGCCCAAATACGGCTCAACGACATGGTGAGCCATCGTTAAAAAACCAGCCTTATTAACACCACCCACTACAATAAATAAACCGCTGAAAAATAGCAAGAGCGTCCAATCAACCTTTTCCAGGGCCTCCTGCGGTTTCGTTCTCGATAATATAATGAGTCCAAGTCCACCCGTTATTGCAGATAAGGGGAGGTTGCCCGTAAAGACAAATCCTAAAAAAATACAAAAAAGCACAACAAGCGATTTTATGGTAAGCTTTACATCGACTTCGGGTTTTGTCAAAGTGATCGGGTCAAATCTTTTAAAATGAATGTCCTTCCTGAATACTACCCAGATGATCATTACATTAGCCATAAGACTCAAAATCCCTATGGGGATGAGATGCCAGGTGAAATCCAGATAGGGTATCTTTGAAAATACACCGATAAGCATATTTTGCGGATTGCCCGTCAAGGTCACCACACTTCCAATATTCGAAGAGGTCGCCAGTGCAATGAGGTAAGGAACAGGATTGAGTTTCATCTCGCTTAAAGCAAGGATCAGAAGCGGGGTAAACATCAAACAGATGGTATCGTTAACAAAGAGCGCCGAAAGGATACCGCTTGCAAATGACACCAGACAAAGCAAAATAAATGAATTTCCGGCATGGGTAATTAATAAATAGGAAAGATACTTGAAGCAATTGGCTATCTTGAGGTAGGCAACAACAAGCATCATGCCCATCAGTAACAAAATAGTATTATAATCAACGGCGTGGTATGCCTCATCTAAGGTTAACACGCCGGAAAGTACCATCAGCACAGCCCCCAGCAACGCCCCTGAAGGCCGGTCCAGTTTGTGCCATTTCATCTTCTGAGCAGAAATAATGACATAGGTAAGGATAAAAATGAGTAACGATTTAATAAGCAATGAAGTCCTTCATGATTGAAAAGGTTACATTTTGCGGTTAAGGCGCTCTGCCGTTCCTTTGTATGGTATTCTAACTTCTTTTACCCTCTTTAACAAGAAGGTCGATGTAATAATTCTCATAACAGAAGAAAGGAAAAAAAGACCGAGGAGTCGATATCCGAAAACGGGAGGCAGGTGGGTGGCAAGAAAGCCGCCAAGGATATTGCCGGCGCAAATAGCAAGGCCATTAAAGGTATTGAAATACGAGATGCAACGGGTACGTTTTTCAGGAGTAACCGATTCAAAAATAAAGTTGGAAGAACAGAGATTAAACCCCGCCCAAAATATACCCGCCAGTACCTGAATTACTATCAGAAAATACACCTCTCTGCATACGAGCCACAGGGAAGGCAACAGGGATATACCTAAACAACATACCCTGATAATCCATCTGTTTCCGATAATATCTGCGCGGCGTCCCCAATAACTTACCGCCAGCATGCTCGCTATGGGAACTGTTGTCGTAAGGATTGTATAAGTAATATAGGAAAATCCAAGGTCGCGGAGCATAAATACCGGAAAAAACGGCGAGGCTAAATACACGGCAAAACTAAAGGAGCTATGAAAGATCACATATTTGCCAAAATTTCCCTTATTAAGCCTTCGGGCAAAATCTATAAACGAAAAATAATGTTCACGCCTGATCTCCAGCCGTGGTTCATGCATCTTACTGAGAAAATAGCATGAAATATATCGTGAAATCATGGCGAGAAAAAATATAATCGTAAAACCGGTGATAGATTGTTTTTGGAACAGATGGAGAATATACCCGGCCAAAAAGGAACTTGCCACGGTAACCAGACCAATAAGTCTGCTGCGGTTGCTGAAAAATGACCCTCTCATTTTTGCCGGCACAAGGTTGGCCATAAGCGAACCCCAGGCGGGATTGGCAAAGGCGCCAAACGATAAATAGACCGTACAAAGGCAAATAAGGGCAATGATCCGAAAAGACTGAGGAAGGAATGGAATTATCGCTATAGGAAACAAAAGGGATGCCTGAGACAATACAGAAAATACTATAATCTTGTTTCTGCTCCCAAACCGTTCGGTAATATCCGCGGCCTTAAGCTGGGTAAGCGATGGGACGAGCTGGGTAATAGAGCTTAGCAAACCAATCTGGAGGTTCGTGGCGCCGAGGGCAACCGCAAAAGGATTAATATAATTATCCCCAAAGCCCGTAGTTGCCGCATACGCCACGCCATCTTTGATAGAAAATTTAAGGCTTTTCCGGACTGCAATTTTTTCCTGCTTTTTATTGAAAATATGAGTAGAGGCCATCTTTATCATTCTTATATTTTTTAAGTTTTCAAATGGTTTTCGATTTTACCCGTAATTTTAAGGCTTTCAAGGAATTTTAATTTTTTATCTTCTTCTGAATAAGATAGTTAAAAAAGAAAAAACGCATAAATGAGAAGTTTGCAATCTTATTAATGAGCGATGGCATAGTTTATGCGATTTGAATGCAGTAAATAATTATTGCTTTTTTGAAAGTAATATCTTAATATGCCTGCATTCATATAGCAGCGAAGCATTTGTTAAATTCTCATAGAATTGTTCTTGTTTGCACCAGCAAATGCTTCGCCCCTAAATGTTACAAATTAAAGTCCTTTAAAAAATTTGATATGGAAAGTTGATTCTGCAGGGGGCAGATGATGGGACAGAGCATGTGCGGGACGGTGTTGGATGGACGGCGTCAATTTCAGAGGAGACGGGTAGGGCAGTAGTAACAGCATCGGGCGATGATGTGGGCTTTGTAGTCTTTGGAGCATGCCTGCCACGTTAGTATCTCTTGAAGGGGATATTTACCTTTTTCTTCCTCATGCCAGGACTCGTCAAAGTTTTGGTTCCGTTCAGAAAGGAGATAAATAATGAATTATCTTTTCCGCGTAATTCTTGTTTTATGTCTTTTTATCCTTGCTTCATCAGGTTGCGCCCATTACCACTATCAGGTGAACAAACGCCTGGAACAGTTGAATCCAGACTATGGATATCGGGGAAGAAATATCCGACCCACAGAAAGGCAGTCCGAAGATACGCTTCTCATGCTTACCTTTTCTGGTGGAGGAACAAGAGCAGCAGCGTTTTCCTATGGTGTTCTTAAAGCGTTAAGGGATACAGAACTTAACCGGGCAGGGAAAAAAATCCGGCTACTGGATGAAGTAGACGGCATATCTGGTGTATCGGGTGGCAGCTTCACGGCCGCTTACTATGGTCTTTTCGGTGACCGGATATTCCAGGACTTTGAGGAAAAATTTCTCAAAAGAAACATCCAGGGTGCACTAACGAAAAGAATGCTCTTTAATCCTTACAACTGGGGCAGACTATCTTCTCCTTTTTTTGCACGCAGTGATTTAGCATCAGAATACTATAACAAATATATCTTTGAAGGCGCTACCTTTGAAGATATGCTGAAAATGCAAGGTCCCATGATCTTTATCAATGCCACAGACATGGTTCATGGAACCCGGCTGGCCTTTACTCAGGATGCCTTTGACTTAATCTGTTCTGATCTTTCCAATTTCCCGGTAGGCAGGGCATGCGCAGCCTCCTCGGCAGTGCCTATCCTATTAACCCCCATCACCCTCAAAAACTATGCAGGCACCTGTAATTTCGAAATGCCCGAACCCCTCAAAAAGGCGTTAGAAGCCCGTACACTTCCCAACCGGCAGTTTGACCTTGCAAATAATTTATTGCCTTTTATGGATTCAAAGAAAAAACCGTATATACACCTGGTGGATGGTGGAGTTGCTGATAATCTGGGATTAAGGGCTATACTCGAAAGAATAATTGCACTGGGTGATGCCTGGACAACTCTTAAGTACGCACGGCTCGAGAATATGCATAAGGTTGTCATTGTTGTTGTAAATGCAGAGACTGAAGTAGACACCAAATGGGACAGATTCGGATTCGATCTACCTTTAGCAGCAATGCTAGCTTCTTACACATCTATATCGATTGAGAAGTATAATATGGAAACCGTTGCGCTTACAAGGGAAAATTTCTCCAGGTGGGCTGAAGAGATTCGACTCGGCAGGTGTCCACCCGGACAGATTTCAACAGAGCCGGGGACATGCGGTGATATTAAATTTTACCTCGTCGAGGTAAAATTTGACGCCCTCCCTGATGAAGAGGAGCGTTCCTACTTCAAACACCTCCCCACCTCTTTCCGTTTAAAGCCTGAAGATGTGGACAAACTGCGCGAGGCGGCCCGACGAATACTTACCAATTCAAAAGAATTTCAGCGCCTTCTGAATGATTTGCAGTGATACATGATTTTGTTGAATTACTTTCTCTCAAATGAATCTCCCTTTTCTAAGGGAGATTCATTTGATATTAAGAAATATTAAACCGATCATGTAGTGGCAATTCATGAATTGCCACTACACTATTGAAAGTTGCCGTAAGTCCTAATTTTAATGTTAAGGAATTTCAAACTATCCGTTATTACCTTACACACCCCCAACCCCCTCTCAAGAGGGGACTAAAGAAGTCCCCTCCTGGGAGGGGATTCAGGGGTGGGTATTAGTCTTGATGTATAGGAATTTCAATCTTATAAAAACCGTGTGCCGAAAATGCGTTTTGTAACGGTTTTTGGGTCAAGGTTTTTAATTTTTGGTTTTACCTCGTGGAAAAGATATGTATTTCCATGTTCGTCAGTGTAATTTACAGGGACCATGAATCCAATGTGACAGATATCGCACTCTTCTTTGACAGAGCAGATTGGGTCACCAGCGTTTCTGGTCTCCAGAAGACGTACCTCCTCTGGTAAGAGATGAAACTCGTAGGAACAATGGGTACAGCGAACAAGCATGTCCTGAGTAGGGTCGAAGGAAACGGGTTGTTTCTTTTCTTTAGAGAAGAAGTGGAAAATACCCATGGGCGATTTT
>CAYJME010000062.1:0-15117 GCA_964370795.1 uncultured candidatus Brocadiaceae bacterium | reverse complement strand
GGCGTACTGTTTGTAGCAATGAATCGTTAAGATACCATGAGCTCCGTAGGAGCGACCTGTTTGCATATCAATCATCATATACAGGTCACTCCTGACGGAGCTCATGGTTGATAAATTTTTCAAAAGACTAAATTGATACAAAATGTCGGATATACAATATTTTAAGGGAGAATATCCATCGTAGGTCGTATTAAGGTTGAACTTATAGAGGCGCTCAAGGGGACAGTGTTACAGGTTATACAACAAGCCGCTTCTTTAAAAAATTGCAGGTATGCCGACATCAGACTCGGTATCCAGGAAGCAAAAAACGCCAGCGCTGAAGATGGTAAGGCCCGGGGGATTGGCGAAGATGCCTCTATTTCTTTTGGGATTCGGTTACTGGCTGGCGAAATGAGCTCATGGGGATTTTATGGCCAACCGGTTGGAGAGACTGCGTCAAATCCAAAAACTATTCAGAAAACACTTACCTATGGAATAAACAGGGCATTGGCAAGAGCCCTTGCCAATGCGAAGAAAAAGGCCGAGTTTAAATCGATTGCTCCAGCGCTTACGGCAGTAAACCTCGCAAAGATCAATGTTGTAAAAGATACCGTTCATGCTGTTTTTGATGATGACCCTCGCCAGGTATCTCTTAAGGAAATGCTCAGCCTTGCAATAAAAACTTCACATGAAATGCGCGCCATGAGCGAAGATGTGCGGCATACCCATATTGATATACATACCGGCATACAGAGAGAGCTCTTTTGCAGTACCGAAGGCGCATGCATTGATCAATCATATGCGCTTAGCCAGGGGCTGGTATTTGTCGTAGCACAGAAGAAGGGCGAGACTCCTGAAACCTGTTATGATTATCTGGGAGACATTCGCGGCTGGGAAGCCCTCAAAGGGTGCAATGTTTATAAGCAATCGCTTCATGATTTTGCATTACAAAGAGCAGGTGAGACCCTGGAACTTATCGATGCGGAATTTCTCAAAGCCACCAATGAACCTGTCGTGGTGGTAACCAATCCGCATTTTAATGCGCTCCTGGTACACGAAATTGTAGGCCATCCAACGGAAGCTGACCGCGCGTTAAAACTGGAAACCGCTTATGCAGGCCGTTCATGGTTGTTTCGAGACTTTCAAGACAATGAAGTGGGAAAACAAATAGCATCTCCCCTGGTAACTGCCTATTCAGACCCAACTTTAACGGGTTATGGACATTTTAAATACGATACGGAAGGC
This sequence comes from uncultured candidatus Brocadiaceae bacterium, assembly GCA_964370795.1. Classification (GTDB taxonomy): domain Bacteria; phylum Planctomycetota; class Brocadiia; order Brocadiales; family Brocadiaceae; genus JAHFOW01. The sequence goes on along the minus strand of CAYJME010000062.1, from coordinate 13,893 downwards.
ACACCGGGAAGGAGGGTAAATTTAATTGAAAACGGAATTTTTAAAGAATTTATGAATGGACGGGAATATGCAGTAATCCTCAATCAACCGCCAAACGGCTCTATGAGAGCGATTGAGCCGCACTATGCTCCCATCGTGCGCATGACCAATACCGTCTTCGCAAGTGGAAATAATGATTCTCACGATATCATATCTGAGGTAAAAGATGGATATTATATTGTAAACCATCGTATTCCATCCATTAGTGAATCGAGAGAGAATTTTCGTATTTCTGCGCAAAAGGTATATAAGATAGAAGGCGGGCAGATTAAAAAATTATATCGACAGGGCGGCATTACGGCTGATTCTAAAGACTTCTTAATGAATATTGACGCCGTGGGAAATGACTTTGCCATATTTCCCATACCCAACTGTGGTAAAGGTCAACCGATGCAAACAATGCGGGTTGGAAACGGAGGTCCTACATTGCGCTCCAAGGCAAGACTGACAGGACACCAGGAACTATGATGATTCATATACAAGAACTTCAATTGTGTGTTCGCAACGGAATAGATTATATCAAAAAACAGAAGGACGTCATTGATGCAGAGGTCTTTGCATCATGGAACGAAAACATCACGGTACGATTAAACTACACGTCAGACATCCCCTGTAATGGCGTTCATGAACCTAAGTCGACACAGGTTTGCGGTATTGGTGTACTGGTTGTCTTTAAATGTGGTAAAGAGATAAAGACAGGGTATGGCAGTTCCTCGAATAGTATCACACACCGGGGTGTCATGGAGGCGTTCCGGAAGGCAAAAAGGAATAAAATATCCGACCCTGATTTTAAGTCACTTCCCCTACCTGCCGGAAAACCTGTGTTGGAAAATTATCACGACCCCGGGGTAATGGATATAAGTGACGAGACAATCGTTGATTTAGGGTGGCGCGGGCTTAGAGGCGCGTTCATGGAATATAATCAGAAACAGTTCAATAGATCAATTATTGTCGGCGGCGACATCTCTATCGTAAAAGAACGTATGGCTATTGCCAGTACAAAGGGCATCGATGAGTTCGATGAATCAACCATCCTCACGGCCAGCATAACCTCCATGATTGAAAAGGAAGGGGTAAAAGGCACGGGCTGGACAGCCACTACCCATCTGTGCAGTTTTAACCCGGAAGAGGCCGGGCGAGAATCAGCCGAAAGCGCTATCAAGACTATTGGGGGAGAAAGGATACCCTCTGGTACCTACAACGTTATCCTCGGAGGACAGCCCGTAACAGATTTATTTACCAATATTGTAATACCAGCCTTAAATCTTTCTTCTCTGAATACATCCGACACTCCATTTCTCAGGAAACTGGGGCAAAAGGTTGCATCCAGTCACTTAAATGTTTATGACGATGGTACAATAAAGGGCGCTATTGGCAGCAGAAAAATTTCCTGTGAGGGTATTCCGACAGGAAGGACCGACCTCATTTATCAGGGACTCCTTGTGGGTTTCCTTGCAAATAACTACCTTTCCAAAAAATTAGAGAATCTCTTCACCGCTTTTATTCCACGAAATGGATTTCGCTATTACAACAGCAGCAGACATCACATGGTACAACCCAAAATATGTCCAACAAATATCGTAATAGAAGGTAAAGAGGAAATACCGGGTCACGACTTGTTGTCAAAAATTAATAACGGAATTTATATCGGAAGGATATGGTACACGTATCCTATCAATGGCCTTGCAGCCGGAGATTTCACCAGCACTATTATTGCAGATTCGTATTTAGTAAAGGGTGGAAAAATCGTAAGTCCACTGAAACCCAATACGGTAAGAATCAACAACAACATTATGGAGATATTAAACAACATTATTGCAATATCCAGAGAAAAAAAACAAACGTTTATGTGGGGAGGCGATGAGGTTGTACTGGCGCCTGAGATTGCCGTCCAAGGCGTAAAACTGGACAATATCTCCATGTTTATTGGTTAAATTATGTATTGTTTTTTTTGATTTAATTTTTTATAATACTTTGTGTACGAAGCAAACATGCACAAATATTAACAAAAACGTTATCTAGTTTTATATTTTATCATCAACATAAGGAGATAAGCCATGCGCGCAAAAGTCGATGCTGACGTTTGTACTGGTTGTGAACTTTGCACTCAGACATGTCCTGAAGTTTATTCAATGAAAGGCGATGTTGCTGTTGCTATAAAGGGTGATGTGCCTGCAGAATATGAAGATACCTGTAAACAGGCCGCTGATGAGTGCCCGGTGGAAGCGATTTCAATCGAGGATTAATTCTCTATTTATATTATAAAGACCTTAATTATCTGCTCCAATGATAATTAAGGTCTTTCTCTTTTCCTGCTAAACATCAAGCAACGGTCTTCTGCCGATTCTTCTTCTTCTGTTTATGATGGCACGGCCTCCCTTTGTTTGCATCCGCTTGCGAAAACCACACATCCTTTTATGCTTTATCGAACTTTTTCTTATTTTTACCTTCATTTTTTATCCTCCTGAAATATCACACGCCCAATCCAAAATTAAAGTAAATTACAATATCACATTTATTCATCCAATGTCAAGTTTGAATTTCCTAAACATCAAATTAAGACGTTGAAAAGTGTTAAAAACGTATTGACATTAATCTTGTGAATTGATAATATGTCCAACTATTCATAAGTATTAAGGCTGGAAATCAGTTAAGACTAAAAAGCCGGTTTTCAATCCACAGAAAATTTCTACAACCAGGGGGTGGTTTTTGTTTCATTAATCCATACCCGCATGGATTTTTCTAAAATTGCCGCTTACATTTTATTGTAAAAAAGGAGAATACTAATGCAAACAACGACAAAAAGGGACCTCTGTGAAAAGATTGCACGAAGAACAGATAATACGCATATGATCGTAAAAAAAACGATTCAGATGTTTTTAGACGAAATCATTACAGAGCTTGCCCAGGGCAATCGCATTGAATTACGTGATTTTGGAGTATTTGAAATACGTCAACGCGCCGCCAGAAAGGCGAGAAATCCCAGAACAGGTGAGGTTGCATATGTACCTGCTAAAAATGTAGTAGTTTTTAAAGTTGGTAAATTAATGCGGGAGAAGGTTGGTAATGGCGTTTCAGACCAACAACCATCTCAGAGTACTTAAATAATTCGTGAGTCGGTATGTTTAAACAAGAGCTCGTAAGAGAAAGCGGCACTGTAAAATATATACATAACAATCGCGCCCTGGTTGAAAGAGAAAGGCCAAATTCAAAAGAGTGTAAAAGTTGCGGCGTTTGTACGGGTGGAGAAAATACCCAGCATCTTTTAGAGGTACATACAATCCCCGGTTTGCGCGTGGGTCAACAGGTAACATTAGAAATAATTAAGTCGTCTCCGTATAAAAGTATCTTACTTATTCTGGTTTTGCCCCTTATCAGTATAATAGCAGGAAGTTTACTGGGACAAAAAATGCACTTTCTTTATCCAGGTGCGCCAAATGTAAGAATGGTTTCTTGTGGGTTTCTCCTATTTATTTTATCTATTTGGGTGATAAGTATCTATGATAAGAAGATACGGGGACGGAAACAGCAGTGGAAGATTATATCGACAGATTATTTCGATAATTTTAGCAATATATACCAACAAGCAAACCTATCATAATTGTTTGTTCAATGTTTAATCTTTCTTATCTTCTTTATTGCATCATATATTTCTTTACCATTTTTCTTTAGATTCAATCACCGGCCAATATATCTTGAATGTCGTTCCCTTGCCTACCGCCTTATCCTGAATATATTTCCCCATCTTCTTGTTTCTTCTTATGTCTTAAACTTCTTAACTGTCTCTTTAAGCTCATCCGCCAATTTATTCAATTCAGCAACGGCAGCCGTAGATTGTTTTAATCCCGATGCCGTCTGTTTTACTACTTCCGATATCTCCCTCATGGTCAATGCTACTTGCTCTGTGGCGGTCTTTTGTTGTTGTGTTGCCATAACAATCTGATTCGAGGCATCTGCTGTTTGTGTTATTAAATTCAAAATTGCCTCAATCGATTGCCCTGCCTTTTGAGTAATTTCTGCACCTTTTTCCACATTCTTCACGTTCTGTTCCGTTGTTAACACTGCTGCGTTGGTTGCTGTGTAAATTTCAGAAATAATACCTTTGATTTCTTCTGCTGATGCTTTTGTACGTTCTGCAAGCCTTCTTACTTCGGATGCCACCACACCAAACCGCTTACCAAACTCACCGGCAGAGGATGCTTCTATTGAGGCGTTTAATGCCAATAAATGTGTTTCTTCGGCGACGCCTTTGATGATATCGAGGACACTCCCAATCTTCTGTGATTTTTCACTGAGCGAAAGTATTCCGCTCGCGCTATCCTTTGTCATCTCTTTAACATCTCCCATAATACGAACGGAAGCCGATACAGATTCTGTACCCTGAAGTCCTGTAACCTCTAAATTCTTAGCTACCGTTGCTACGGATTCCGCATTAACCGCAATTTGTTTTGCGGAACTGGAAAGTTCATCGATTGTTGCCGTTATCTCAGTCGTAGAGGCTGCCAGCTCTGTTGTACCGCTTGATTGTTCTTCCGTGGTAGACAATATTTCAGCAGAAACGGCAGAAATACGCATTATGGAATCCTGGCATTGTTTAATTAAGAAACACATATTTTCTATCATTACATTAAACACATCTATCAAGATACCAATCTCGTCAAAACTTTTTATCTTCACCTTTTGATTCAATTCGCCGTCTTTTATATGTCTGGAGATATCGATGAGGGCATGCACTGGTTTTATCGTGGCGCGTGCTGAAAAAATAGCAATAATGATCACCAAAACGCCGGCTACCGACACAAATATGATTTGATTTATCCTGTTCGCCCGGAGCGATGCAAATGCTTCTTTTTCATCAATCTCTGCCAATAAAACCCAATGTGTATATTTTACAGGATTCCATGCGCCTATTACCGGAATATTCCTGTAATCGGGATATATAGCAAGACCACTTTGCCCGGTTAAACCTTCATTTACCCCACGGGTATCTACTCTGACCTTGAGTACTGCGTCTTTCTGAAAACGAGATTCAGATACTATAAACTTCTCCCGATTTACAAGGTATGTCTCACCGGATTCTCCCAGACCTTCTCTATTAACCAGTACTTCGTTAATTTTTTTCATATTCATTTCAACCATAACGCATCCAACAAACTTGCCGCCTCTGTCTAAACAAGGCGTTATTATATACATAAGATTTGCATCGGAAAATTTATTGTAAAACAGGTCGGTAAAATAGGTCTTTTCTTTGCCTTGTTTGAAATAGTTTTCTGATGAAATATCAATGCCTGTTTCTTCTGTATGTCTGTGATTTGTGCCAGTTAATTCTATTCTTCCTTCAGCAGAAACCAGCATGATATCCTCATATTCACCCGTACTTAACATTCGATTTAAGTGTTCCTGTACGTTTTTCTTCATCGAAATAAAATTAGAATCAGCCTTATTTGCCTTTTCAAGAGATACCTGCTGTAAAAATTCTAAAATAATACCATGCTTTGCAAAGCTTTCCGCATCGGATTTAACATCCTCTAATCTTTCGTTTAAAAACAACGTACGTGTTTTCCCCGTAGCGGTTAAGTTATTGCAAACATTAATGTAAATAATAGCGGATGTCTTTCTTTCATTTGTAAATACTATACAAAGAATTGGGACAAGAGTTACAACGAGAAGTACAACAATCAGATTTCTTGTCAGTCTCAGCCTTTGAATTACCTTTACTTTAATCAATATAAATAAGGTAATATCAAACACCACAATGATGGCAAGCGGTATAATAAGGTTCCAATAGATACCCGGCATACTTATTTCTCCTGTTTATTAAGTGACATGGTTAAACGCGCATCCAGTGCAATCGAATTATGTCCCTCAGAAAACACAACCAGGGGGTTGATATCCATCTCCAAAATTTCCGGAAAGTCTGTTACTAACTGGGAGAGTCTTAAAATATTATCCACAATGGCATTCATGTCTACGGGCTTTTCGCCGCGTACACCCTGAAGAAGCGGAAAAGACCGTATCTCCTGTACCATCTCTTCCGCATCAGATAATCCAACCGGCGCAATTCTAAAGGTAACATCTTTTAATACTTCGGTATAAATACCCCCAAGCCCAAACATTACCAAAGGACCGAACTGTGGGTCACGCGACATACCGAGAATTATTTCCTTTCCGCCGGTAATCATCTGCTGTATCAATACTCCTTGTATTTCGGCATCGGGCATAAGGCGATGCGCCTTCTGGGTAATATCACAAAAACATCTCCTCACGGAGACCTCATCTTTTAATCCAACAACAACCCCGCCAAAGTCAGATTTGTGGAGAATGTCGGGAGAGGAAATTTTCATAACAACCGGGTAACTAATTTCTTCTGCGGCTTTTACTGCCTCTGCCTCAGATGAGGCTAAAATACTTTTGGGGACTCTAAAACCATACGCCGAAATTACCTGTTTTGCCTCTTCTTCACCAAGAGAACACCGCTTCATTTGTTTAACGTTATTGAAGAGGGACTCCACTTTTTCCTTATTTACCTGAAAATTTTTTATACCCGAGAATGTTTTATTTTGCCAGAGGGTATATTTATACGCAGCCTCGATGGCTAAGATTGCCCGCTCAGGGAAAGAATAATTCGGCACCCTTCTCTGACACATAATTTTTAAACCGCTATCGATCCTTTTCCCGCCCATGAAAGAAGTTACGATGGTTTTACCGGTCTGACTTGAAACATCGCACACCACTTCTGCCGTTTTTTCAATTTCTGTCATGGTCTGGGGCGTCAGGATAACAAGAACCACATCCACGTTGGGGTCTTCTACCACCTTTTCAATAACGGACTTATACCGGTCGGCCTTTGCATCTCCCAGGACGTCAACAGGATTGTATATATTTGCCATGTCTGGCAGAATGGAACGGAGTTGTTCGATGATATTTTTAGAAAATGTTGCCATTCTCAGTTGCGACCGTTCAACCGCATCTGCGGCGATAATCCCCGGACCACCAGCATTTGTAATCAACGCTATCCGTGGTCCCCCGGGCAGTGGTTGCTGGCTGAATATCCTGGCATAATCGAAGAGGTCTTCCACCGTCTTTGCCCGTAAAATACCAGACTGCTTACATGCGGCATCAAAAGCATTTTCAGACCCGGCAAGCGTTCCCGTGTGTGACGATGCAGCCTTTGCGCCAGCCACGGTACCTCCTGATTTCACCACTATCAGGGGGGTCTTTTTTGTGATTACCCTGGCTGAGTCCAAAAATACCGTGCCGTTTTTTACTCCTTCGAGGTAGCCGAGAATGACCTTCGTATGGGGGTCATTACTAATGGCCTGCATAAGATCGACTTCGCCGATATCCGTTTTATTTCCCATGCTGATAAACCTGGAAAATCCGACACATTCCCCTGCCGCCCAGTCGAGAATCGAAGTGCACAGGGCGCCGGATTGTGAGAAAAACGCTATGTTGCCTCTGGCAGGCATATCCGACGCAAAAGAGGCATTCAGAGAGGATTGGGTATCTATGAGACCGAGACAATTAGGGCCGAGCATGCGGATCGAATGTTGTTTAATCTTCTGGTATAATTCACGTTCCAATGCCGCTCCCTGGATACCACTTTCTTTAAAACCGGCGCTAATAACGATAATGGAATCGATGTGCTTCTCAATACATTCATCCACCACCTTGTTAACATGTATGGCAGGTACGATAATGATGGCAAGATCAATTGAGTCGTTGATTTCTGTAAGACTGGCGTATGTCTTTATTCCCAGGATAATATTGGTTTTGGGATTTACCGGATAGATACGTCCTTTGTATCCGTGTATTATCAGATTTTTAAATAAATCGTGCCCGATCTTACCTTCCTCACGAGATGCCCCGATAACGGCAACTGATTGAGGCGAAAAGAAGTGTTCTAGCATAGGTTCATGTTCGTATTTAGGAAATTCAAAGTTTTTGGTAGGGCCAACTCCTGTTGGCGACCGGGCACATGCACGCCGTTTTAAGTTGCCATTCGCCGTCAGAAGACGACTCCTGCCATAGGACATTTAAAACTTCAAGTAGCCGAATGCCTAATTTGTTAGAATAATTTTTTTTGTGGAAAAAAAATCAAACATTTATAAAGAATCAGAAGATGTATTTTCCTTCTTTCCGGCATCTGGCGCATTCTCTGTACCAATATGCTCTTCCTGGGGTAACAATTCAAACATACTTTTGATGGAGTTGGTAAAGGGCTTAAACGGTTTTGCGTGACTTTCCGGCTTTAAAAATGTCCCCCGAATCTCCACCATGGTTAATTGTTTTCGCACACCGCCGACAATCAAATCAAAAAATCTCCCCACAATCGGCAGTTGTGAAAATACCCCCTTGCTAAATCCCGCAACGACATTTAAATGAAGGTTTCCATTAAGGCCAATATCCCCACGCCCGTTGAGTTCAGCGGTATCACTATAAATCCGTCCATCATCAATATGAACGACGCCATCTTTAACCACAAATTTCACCTGTGCGCTGTGAAAACTTTCTTTTTTGGGTAAGCTGAGGTCAAGAAAATTGAATACACTGAGGATGATCGGAACGTCCGAAAGGTATCCCTCGTTTACATTCATGCGTCCCTCGGCAGAAAAATTTTTTGAATCCGACCCGCTTCCACGGTACTTAATCCGTCCATAAAGGATACCTGTCCATGGTTTATGTGTTTCTACGATTTTTTCTGTAAGTTCTTCAATAATAATCCTTGAAAAGTTTAATTCGCCTTCATATTGATAAGGCTCAACAGTCGTATTGACGGAAAGCGTGCCTTCAATATGCCCCCCGCAACATTTTGCATCAATATGCTTACTGCCAAAACCATCTTTGTTTATTTCCAACCTTCCCGACATTCCCCATAGGGGAATTTTGTTTTTAGTATCGTGATTTTCCCAATCCTTCAGGTTATGCGGTACGGCGTAATTATTGTCGTTTTCATCCTTAAAACCCTGAAAATTGGCAATAACATCCACCTTGCCGCTTGGGCTCAGGGCTGTCCACAATTTTTCACCAATTTCTTTATGAGGCAGAGTTTTTAAAAATGACTCTGTAATGGTTAGATCGGGTACGTGGAAGTTGAAAATCTTCCGTCCGCTCTGCATATCATAAATGCCGTTCATTTCGGTATAAATGGACTGATCACCCCCCTGTATGAAACCACTGGCATTTTTAAATAGGATTATATTATTACACAGCTTAAATTGACCGTTTACATGGGATATAGGTTTGGGAAATTCATGAGGTTTGATTTCCAAATCCTTACATGTTATAACCAGAAAACTGCTGGAGTCCTCTTTCTCGCCAACATTGTACTGGAGTGACATATCTATTAATCCGGTCGGTTGTATTTTTTCCCATACTTGTGCCCCGAAGTCTGGAATGTTTTTTAACAATTCCTGATTTATAAAGAGATTCGGAATGTTCATAACAAGGGTCTTTTTAGAACCATAGAGATCAAATTCTCCATTCAATTCAGCCTGGGAAGTAAAATTTTCACTCTTGATATAACCAACAAGGCCCTTGAGATACAACTTATCGGGACTTACCTTTATATTTCCATTTAAATTATAGAGAAGAAACGGCCAGTTTTCGTACAGGGCCTCTACCCCATTGAGGTCGACATTTACACTGTAGTCTGTTTTTTTCTGGCTGTTCCTGTTATCAAAACTTGCAATGCAATATAAATTGATCTTTCCTACAGGCTTGTAACTATCCCAGAGCATTTTCCCAATATAAGGAAATCGGGCACAGACCCCTTCATTCACCATCAGGTTCTTTGCATTGGCATCAATTTCAAGCTTTGGGATATCCGGATAAAGCTTCATGGTGAATGTGTAACTCCCGATAAATTCATCGTCGATATTTCCCCTTATGTTAATAGTCTGAAATGAACCGGCATAAGGTGAAAATGAGATATTAATACCCGATAGCATAATCTCCGGGCTTTTTGTGTCGGGGTCTTCTTTAACGTGAAGCTTTAAGTCTCTTATTTCGACACCATTCCGCAGGGCATCCACATAAATGGGCATTTTTGCCTTGTCATAGCCTGTTTTGATAGCATCCAAAAGCGACCAGATGTCTGTGGGCTTTTCAATGGTTAATTCCGGTTCAACAATAATGACATTGTTAATGTTGAGTTGACCTTTTAAAAGACTTTTTACATTATATTTCAAAACGAGCCTGGGAATTTTGAGAGATTTTCCCTGTGTATCCTCAGAGGTGCCCGTAAATGAAAGGTTGTCAATAACAAGTCCCTCCATGGTGTCAAGGTGTGCATGTTCAACGGTTACCTGACCAAATTCACTGATCGAACTCACTAAACGGTTTTTAATTGCTTCGTCCGATATGGTCTTTTTAACAATAATATATCCAGCTATTGCAATTCCTAAGAGAACGCAAACTGTGGCAGAAATGATGATTAAAAGTTTTTTCATAAATACAGGTTACTGTTATTCAGGATTTATTTCAAGTCTAAATTTCTAAACGGGTTAAAATGGTTTTGTCCTAAAAATTCCTTGCTATAAAACGGAAACTTACGTATAATTTTTAACTAAACAGGCAACATTTGTAAGCTTTTGGTATATCAGAATACTTCTTGTTCAGGTTCAAGAATTCACGCTGAAGCTTTTGGCTCTATTCCACGATGAAATTTGATAGCATGATTCAGGAAAAAGATTATCCAGGCTATAAAAGATATTTCCGAAATGCCTTTGAAGCTCAGCAGCATCATATTTTCAGGTGGTGGAGTGAACTGAGCGCAGAAGAAAAAAAACACCTCCTGGAACAGATTTCCACGATTGATTTTCAACTCATACAGAAGCTTTTTCATGAAAACACACAACAGGCGGCTGCACCCATACAGGGAAACATATCTCCGCCTCAAATAATCAACATCCCTCATAGTTTTTTTGAAAAAAAACTGGCACACGAGGCACGGCTTAAGGGAGAAGATTCCTTACGGAAGGGAGAAATTGCAGTACTTACCGTTGCGGGCGGACAGGGAACACGGTTAGGCAGTAATGGACCGAAAGGCACCCTCCCCATCGCCCCAATTACCAATAAGAGCCGCTTTCGGCTTCACGCAGAGAAAATACACGCTACCCAACAAAAATATCGTACACACATCCCCTGGTTCATCATGACAAGTGAATCGAATGACTTCATCTCACAAACCTTTTTCCAGTCTCACCAATTTTTCGGATTAGACCCAAAACAGATATGCTTTTTTAGCAAAAAGATGCTTCCTGTTGTGGACCTCAATGGAAAATTATTGATGGATTCCCCGTCGAATATTGTAATGAGTCCCAATGGTCACGGCGGCGTCATCATTGCTCTCAGGGAAAAGGGGATTTTGAACGATATGAAACGCCGTGGCATTAAAAATATTTTTTACCATCAGGTTGATAACGTGCTCATTAAGATCGCAGACCCTGTTTTCATCGGCTACCACCTGAAAGATAATGCAGAAATGTCCTTAAAGATTGTAAAAAAGGGCCACCCGGAGGAAAAGGTTGGTATTGTTGTATCACTCAATGGACATCTGCACATGATTGAATACAGCGAGTTAAGCCGTGAAGATATGTACGCACGAAATGAGAATGGCTCCCTTAAATATAATGCAGGGAATATTGCAGTGCACATGATCAATATCGATTTCCTCGAAAGAGTATATCAAAAAAACAATGCTCTCCCTTACCACGCAGCCTTTAAAAAAGTATCCCATATAGATGAGCATGGCAACGCTGTTAACCCCCATAACAATAATGCCATTAAATTTGAGAGTTTTATTTTTGATATCCTGAAATACGTCGACCGTGGTGTTATTATGGAAGTCCTGCGCGATGAAGAATTTTCTCCCGTTAAAAATACGGATGGGGCAGACTCGCCGGTCACGGCAAAACGGGATATGACAAATCTCTTCGGTGGGTGGTTGCGCAAGGCGGGTGTTTCCATTCCGACGGACGCCCACGGCAATGTCATTGGTTGTATAGAAATCAGCCCTCTCTTTGCCCTTGACGAAGAGGAGGTATGCCGTAAGGTAGACAAGCATGTGCAGTACACAGGATTTTTAAACCTGTAAGTTAATCCCCCTTAACCAGGGGGATCAAGAGTTTGTGCAAAAAGTCAATCATCGTATCATTGCGAGGGTTTTTTCCGAAGCAATCTCCTGGAATTATTATAGGGAAAGATTGCTTCGCTTCGCTCGCAATGACACCTAAAACTCGGCTTTTTGCACAGGCTCTCAAGGGGGGGGCTGTTTCAAGTCGTTTCCTGACTCTGTTTGGGAGCGCAATGACCTGGAAACCCTGTTTCGAGGTCATCTTTCTCTCATTTTTTCATACAGGACAAACACATGGGAAGCAAACAGACACTACGCTTTGATTTCAACAATATGATGGCTGATTCTATAGACTCAGAACACGGCATAACCGACAGGGAATTGAAAACGATTGAACCTCTTGCCGCCCGATTTGCCGCTCAATTAAAGGAAGAACGCGCCGCAGGCAAACTACCGTTTCTGGACTTGCCTTACGACAAAAAGACACTCACACAAATTCTGCAAGCGTCAGGTAACCTTAAGGGAAAATTTAAAAATCTCGTAGTCGTGGGAATTGGCGGCTCAGCGCTGGGCAATATCGCCATCCATACCGCGCTCAACCATCCGTTTTATAATGTTCTCAATGATAAAGAACGAATGGGCCATCCCCGTATTTTTGTATTGGATAACGTCGACCCTGACAGGTTCTCTGCCCTTATGGACATTGTTAAACCAGAAGAAACGCTGTTTAATTTCATAACAAAGTCCGGTACCACCGTCGAAACCATGTCCCAATTCCTTATCATTGTTAAGCTCTTACAGGACAAACTTGGCAAGAACTATGCAAACCATGTCATCACTACAACAGACGGTGAAAAAGGAACTTTAAGGGACTTCACCCGGCGTGAAGGTTTTCTATCGTTTGCAATTCCTTCCGGCGTGGGAGGACGTTACTCGGTCTTAACCCCGGTGGGCTTGTTTTCTGCCGCAATGAGCGGGGTTGATGTAAGCGCTGTGTTAGATGGCGCAGCTTACATGGACGAGGTATGCCGTTCAGGCAACATGTGGGAAAACCCTGCGCTCATGGGTGCAGCGCTCTCTTGTTTGAGCGACACCATAAAGGGGAAAAACATCCTGATCGTGATGCCTTATTCACATGCACTGAGCGGGACTGCTGACTGGTTCTGCCAGCTCTGGGCAGAGAGCCTTGGAAAGAAGTTTTCACTCAAGAATGAGATTGTTCATACAGGTTCGACGCCCGTAAAGGCTCTTGGAGTCGTAGATCAGCACTCACAACTTCAGCTCTATATGGAAGGCCCCACTGATAAGGTAGTTACCTTCTGGGTAATAAATAAATTTAATCATAAGGTCGTTATCGCGGATAAACCTGATGTCGAACAGGAATTAGCCTATCTGAAGGGACACACCCTTAATGACCTCATGTCGGCCGAATATGAGGGCACACGGCTTGCGCTCACAGAACAAAAGCGCCCCAACTGCACGCTTATCATGGACGAACTTTCTGCATTTACCTTAGGACAATTATTTTATTTATATGAGTTACAAACGGCGTATGCAGGCAAGTTTTACAATATAAACACCTTTGATCAGCCAGGCGTTGAGGCTGGCAAGATTAATGCCTTTGCGATATTAGGAAGAAAGGGGTTTGAAGGAAGAAAGAAAGAAATAGATGCTTTCTTACAAAGGGCACAGAAAAAATATTGTATTGAATAAACCTCATAACGCAGCATAGCCGCAACCAAAGATAACCACCCCTCTTTCCCCTCCTTCGCAAGGAG
>CAYJME010000061.1:7582-15341 GCA_964370795.1 uncultured candidatus Brocadiaceae bacterium | reverse complement strand
ATTGGGACCTCCTTACGTTTGTCTTTTTGGCATTCACGACGACCATCATTGCGGTCATCGGTCACTTTTCTCTCTTCTACCTGCACCGCGATGCGTATTATCATAAGTTCTTTTCCCTCTATTTTATCTTTCATTTGTCCATAAAGCTTATTGTTCTCAGTTCCGGCTCCACCTTTTTTTTCATGGGTTGGGAGCTTCTAGGCTTTTCTTCAGTGCTTCTTATCTCTTTCTATGAGCATCGTTCCAATCCGCTCAAGAACGCCATGCGGGTGTTGTTTATTTACGAGTTTGGAGATGTCTTCTTGTGCTCCCTGATCGTGCTGCTGCTCTTCTTCCACACCGAAGACATTACTAAGCTGGCATTGGTTCTGGAGAAACATGACTGCGAGTGGGCGATGGTCTTATTGATTATTGCATGCTTCTTCAAGTCAGGTATTTTCCCGTGGATATGGCTGTCGCGGGCTATGGAGGGACCCACGCCATCAAGTGCGGTTTTCTATGGATCATTATCTACCCATATCCCTATTTTTCTTCTCCTGCGCTTCTGGCCAAAGGAGTGGTCTCTTCTGACGTACTGGCCTGAAGTGTGGTCAATCTCACATCCGGCCAATGCCATCGCTTTTGCGATTGCCATTTGTTTGTTTTCTGCCTTCGTCACAACCCACATGAGCCGGCAGGTTTCCGACGCCAAGAATACCATTGCGTATGCCACCGTAACACAGTTAGCCATCATATACATCGAGATATTCCTCGGATTTTACAACCTGGCTCTGGTTCACGCGGTGTCCCACGGAATCTATCGCACCTTTGAGTTCTTGCGCACGCCATCGTTGCTCCACCTTTACCACACCATGGAGACACGGCGGCCCAGGAAGACGCACACCGGGAAACACTTCAAAGCGCTGCTGCCCGAATGGTTTCGAAACCGGATGTACTCGCTCACGATCAACGAGTTTGGTTTTTTCACACAATCCTTCAACTTTATCGATCAGTTTCTCGGTCTGAAATTCCTGCGTTATGACAAGAAAGCGGCGAGACGCTTCACCATCATGGTTGCTGCGGCATGGGCAGTCTTCAGCATCGTGATTTTCCTTCTCGACAGGAATCTTTTCAACGCGAAATATATCGGTGACGGCAGTGGGAATACCGTCATGGCCTTCATTATCAACTGGAAATACTTCTACGCCAGAGATGAGATATTGCTGGCGCTGGCGGTGGGTTTCACTGCGCTGTGCTTCTATAATATCCGCAAAGTGGGCATGTTTTTCGTGTCACTCGCTTGCTCCGCGGGCACGGTAGGAATTGAACACGTATTGCTCTTGTCAAAGTATATGGACGCGTCAAATCTGCTTTATTGGGTGTCGATAGGTGTTCTCGTCCTTGCCTTTGCGGGACTTGTATTCTTCTCCGTACGTGCCCCCTCAAATGGAAACGAGAATCATCTGAGCTATACCGCGAAGCTCTCCCGTACCACCTTGTCGAACTTACTGTTGTTTATCCTCGGTCTCGCCATTGTGGGTGTGCCGGGTCTCGGCATTGTCCTGGCTTGGGAATATCTCATCCACTATACTGCGCAGGTTGCACCTTATATGGTCGTGAAAGGATTCTTTATCATTAAATTGGACACGCTGCTGGTATTCCTGTTTTACTTCAGCAACTTCCTCGGCTTCCCCGAACATAAGGTACAGGTATTGCATCATTACAAGCTCGACACCCTCCATCTCCGCTGGGCACAGAAGCACTCATAGACGCATCTGATTGCAAACCTCGACCCATCCTGTTTTAGAAATATTATTCATGAATTTACGAGTTCTGGATTTAAAAAGATGGATATGACAATTTTTATCGGAAACACAACTTTTTTCATATATAATAATTATGTACCAACAAAGCGAGTTTATCACGTATGAACGGGATTGTTAATAATTTTACGAATAGGTTGTGTATACCATGTTAAAAAAAGTGCTTGTGATGTTACTGGCAGGTGGACAGGGTGAAAGGCTCTATCCCCTTACAAAGGATCGGGCCAAGCCGGCAGTCCCTTTTGGTGGAATTTATCGTATTATTGATTTTCCATTAAGTAATTGCATTAATTCGGGACTGAGAAAAATTTGTGTATTAACGCAGTATAAATCATATTCGTTGGATAGACATTTAAGAATCGGGTGGAATATAGGTAATTACGAACTCGGGGAATTTATTGAGAATATACCTCCACAGAAGCGGACCAGTGACTTGTGGTATCAGGGAACGGCTGATGCCGTCTATCAAAATGTCTATGTGCTTGAAAGAGAGCGTCCGGATTTGGTTTTGATCCTGGCTGGTGACCATATTTATAAAATGGACTATCGTGAATTGATAGAATATCATATTGCGAAGAAGGCGGATCTTACCGTGCCCTGTGTAGAGGTGCCCATAGACGATGCAAGCCGGTTTGGAATTGTAGGTATTGACGATGATCTGCGAATTGTGGATTTTGTGGAGAAACCGGCCAATCCAAAACCTATGCCCTCAAATCCCCGTATGGCTTTGGTGTCCATGGGAATTTATCTCTTCAATACTGAAATGTTAGTAAAGCAGGTGATTGCCGATACCAAAAAAGATACCAAGCACGATTTTGGGAGGGATATTATTCCTTCGATGATTAAGAAGGACAAGCTATTTGCGTTTATCTTTAATGATAAAAATAATAAAGAAGTTAAATATTGGAGAGATATAGGAACTCTTGATGCTTACTGGGACGCCAATATGGATCTTGTCAAAATAGACCCCATCTTTAATCTTTATGATAAACTCTGGCCAATTCGTACTTACCATGAACAGCATCCCCCTGCAAAGGTAGTTTTTTCAGAATCGTTTCCCGGTGGGAGATGTGGTATGTTTATAAATTCCCTCGTATCCAATGGTAGCATTATTAGTAATTCCCATGTGGAGAGGTCTATTATTTCTTCAGATGTGCGGATAGAAAATCACTCCGAAATCTTTGATTCGATTTTAATGGAGGGGGTGAGGATTGGTAAAAATGTCAAAATACGGAATGCCATCATTGACAAATTGGTAAAAGTTCCTGATGGAATGCAAATTGGATATAATCGGGAAGAGGACGCCAAACAGTTTACCGTTACAGAAAGGGGCATTGTTGTGGCGCACAAGGAGATGCCTTTGATTTAGGCGACATCGGAAATTAAGAGTAGTTATGAAAATTCGAAAGACAATAAGCTTACGCAATTGAAATAATTACGTAAGCCTATTGCTAATCCCTAAAAGCACATTCAAAAAAGATTATTTTGAAAATATCTCACCTATTTTTGAGTCTTTTCTTGTTCCTTTTTCTTTTAAAACATTTAGTCACCTCCGTAATAAAAAAAATGAGGGAAGAAAATCCAAAGACTATAATCCAATCCTTTAATTCCAGAGGGGACACCTTAAAGATACCTTCAAAGTATGGAATATAGACGATAGCTATCTGCATGATTAATGAAAGCCCTGTTGCTAACAGAAGTTTTTTATTGCTCAATACACCAATCTCAAACAATGAACGCCTTGCATTTCTGCAATTAAACGAGTGAAATAATTGAGAGATGACCATCACGCAGAAAGCAACCGTCCTTGCCCGTTCAATATCACCGAGTAACTTACCACCTAACGCGCACGGTATCATTTCATCAAGAAACCAGTAATATAAATAGCCTGGTTTCGCACTGCTTGTGTAGTACAGAACATACAAATACGCCAAAAGGGTGCAAAAACCTATAATAAAACCTTGAAATATCATCAGCATGCCAAGATTTTTGTCAATGATCTGCTCCGTCGACCTCCTTGCGGGTTTTTTCATGATATCGGGGTCTACGGTGTCGACGGCCAATGCTAATGCCGGTAATCCGTCTGTTGCGATGTTTATCCATAATATTTGGATAGGGAATAACGGTAAAGGGAGATTGAATATTGACGAAAAAAACATCGTTATAATCTCTCCTGCATTACACGAAAGCAGATAGTGGATGGACTTTTTTATGTTATCATAAATACCTCTTCCCTCTTCAACGGCCGCAACGATTGATGCAAAGTTGTCGTCTGTTATAACCATATCAGACGCCTCCTTTGTGACATCGGTACCGGTAATACCCATAGATACACCGATGCTTGCTTCTTTTACGGCAGGGGCGTCGTTTACTCCGTCACCGGTCATGGCGACAACGGCACCTTGCTTCTTCCAAGCCTTCACAATCCTAAGCTTGTGCTCAGCAGAGACTCGTGCATATACGGCTATCTTTGATACCTCCTTTTCTAATTCGTCATCTGTAAGTGTGTCCAACTCTACCCCGTCGACAGCCTTCAAATTGTTATCAAGGAATCCAAGCTCTTCCCCGATCGCGTGTGCTGTGTTTTTATGATCTCCCGTAATCATAACAGTCGTTATACCTGCCTTGTGGCAAGTAGCAACGGCATCCTTTACCTCTGGCCTTGGCGGGTCCATCATGGCCAATAGTCCAGCAAATATCATATCCTTTTCTATATTAACAGGGACTGGATTGATAATTTCGTGGTCGAGTGGTTTGAATGCTACACCAAGAACACGCAAGGCAGCACTTGCCATCTGGTTATTTTCGTTCAAAATAGCCTGCATATCGTTTTTCGTCAAATCTCTTATCGAACCTTCACTATAGATCTTTGTGCAGTCATTCAGGATGATATCGGGTGCACCTTTTTCACAAACGAGCAAAGTGGGGGGGCTACCTCTGATAGTGGACATCTTCTTTCTTTCAGAATCAAAGGGAATCTCGAAAGCAAGTATGAAATTTTTCTCTAATACTTCCTTCCGTATACCGGCCTTAGCGGCAGCACTCAGGATGGCACCTTCAGTAGGGTCGCCAATGATCTTCCAGGTGTTACGAGCGTGTTGTTTAAGGTATGCATTATTGCATAGTACTCCTATTTCTAAGACCTTCTTTAATGAGTGTTGTTCGATTTCGGAAAGTGGCATGTCATTAATAGAGAAGCCTCCCTCAGGGGCATAACCCGTTCCCGTGATTTCAATGGTTTTACCATTGGTGAATATTTTCCGGACGGTCATCTCGTTTTGGGTTAAAGTGCCTGTTTTATCTGAACAAATGACCGTAGCACATCCAAGTGTCTCCACTGAGGGTAGTTTTCGAATCAGTACATGTCGTTTTACCATGCGATTAACACCCAATGCCAGGGCAATGGTCACTATAGCTGGCAGTCCTTCTGGAATAGCAGCTACGGCAAGGCTCACCGATGTAAGAAATGCCTCTAAAAGCGGACCCTTCCTCCACAACTCTAAAAGAAAGACTATTGTAACAATCCCTAAACACAAATAAACCAATTTTTTCCCAAATACTTCAAGTTTACGTTGAAGGGGAGTCTCTTCCTTTCCCGCCTCCTGGATTAAACCCGCTATCTTGCCTAATTCGGTGTGCATGCCCGTCGATACTATAATACACGTCCCTTTACCGCCCGTTACCGATGTACCCATAAACACCATATTCTCTCTATCCCCAATGGGTAACGAGGAATTTTGAAGTAGTTCAGTGGATTTGCTGACTGGCGATGATTCTCCCGTAAGAGATGCCTCTTGTGTTCGCAAACTAAAAGAAGAATATAGTCTGCCATCGGCAGGGACGTAATCACCAGCTTCAAGCAAGACGGTATCACCGGGTACGATGTCTCTGGAAGGGATAGAATGTATTTCGCCGCCTCGCATTACCTTTGAAAAAGGCGCCGACATTTTTTGTAAGGCTACGAGGGACTTTTCGGCGCGGTATTCCTGGACAAAACCGATGATGGCATTGATTATAACAATGGCAATAATGGCTAACGCATCGACCCATTCACCCAAAAATCCAGAGACTATGGCAGCAGCTATTAATACCCAAACAATAAAATCATTAAATTGCCCCAAAAAGAGTATTAAGGGAGACACGCCTTCTTTGTCTGCTAGTTGATTATGTCCGTATTTCCTGACTCTGTTTTCTGCCTCAGCGCTACTAAGCCCGGTATTGACGTTGGTATCAAGGCTCCTTATTACCTCATCGACCGGCATCGTATGCCAGGGTGTTTCAGTCATTTTGACTGTCATAACATTATCCTCCAAACACTTTTTTTAACTATTTCAATGGCTCATGCAAGTTAGTCAAAATGAAACTTTCTCTAAAATCGAGCTACTGGAACACAAATCTTTTCTATGCTTCATACACGGGTGATTATCAAGTGTTTCATAAACATGGGCGCATTTCTGGTTGTCCACATATAAATTTTTCAAGCACACGTCGAGTGGCGTTTCTGACACATTATACTTACTGGACGGCAACAAGGCACACGATTCTATGTAACCTTCCGGATTAACATGGAGAAATCCCTTTCCTGCCTCCCGGCAACTATCCATAAGCTCTTCGTCGCCAGGAAAATGTATGAGATATGTGTTCGTCCTTTCCTTCGTTTTTAAAAACCATCGTCTAAATGCTGACCTTTGTGCAGAGGAGAGCGATAACCCTGGATTCGGTGTCCTTCCTGTGGGGATGTATTCTATAAAGCATCCCAAATGAGCGCCATAGGGATACTTTTCCTCAAAAACCTCTTCTTTTTGAAGTTGTTCCACATTCTCCGAGGTAACAGTAACAGAAAACCCGTAAAGCACCTTGTTTTCCTGAAGGTTATCAAAGGCGTTCATAACACGGTTGTATACACCCATACCACGCCTCTTATCAGTATCTTCTAAACCACCTTCAAGGCTGATTACTGGAATTATATGAGACAACCTTGAAAGCCTTTTTGCAACGTCATCTGAGACCATGGTCCCGTTGGTTATCAGGATAAAAAGGCTGTTATTGTGACGACTTAAAATATCTAACAGGTCCGGATACAGCATAGGTTCTCCACCCGTAAGCACAAAGAAGAAACAACCAAGTAAACTGGCTTGTTCCAGAATACCATCCAGCACTTTTTTAGGCAACACCTTTGTTTCTCTATACACCCTCGCATAGCAATGATCGCAACTGAGATTACAATCAGAGGTAAGGCTTAAAACAAAGGAGTGTGGGATGGGGTAATCAAGATGACCTTGTAATTGAGTATTAAATTTATATTTCTTTCTTACCTTTCTAAATAAATTCCACGCCATCCAAAGGTTTCTCGGCGAAGATAATGCCCAGGGTAAAAAGGCCTTTCTGAAGATGCGGAGATTGTATTTGAATCTATGAGTAGATTTTTGCATTATACTATTTGCCTCGATAAATTTTATAAAAGAATTTTTTTGGCGTTATATTTCACGGATTGTTTCCTTCACTATGTACCCATAAAACTTTACTGAAATAAGCACTACTAAAGCTCGTTATAAAAATAAATACCAACAATATACATAAAATGTGATTCATGGGAAACTCCTTGCTCATATTTCATGAAACATTCCATCAAACCAGGCAAGGACGAGTAGAGACTATCCGGCGGATCGTCTCTACAAGTTTGTCCGTGCCACCATTTTTAAATTGAAATTCCCGATCAATAAATTTCAATAGCTTCTCCTCTTCACACAAAGAGACTGAAATTATACGCACTAATGTCCACATCCACCGCCCTGACCATGCTGTGGTGTTGTAGGCGCCGGGTCTTTTTTTGAGGCGCTAGAACAACCAATATAGACACAACTTAAAACTACAACTATTAAAAGTACAAAAACCTTACGAAAATTACGATTCACAACAATCTCCTTTCAATCTAATTTTCAAAAAGTAACATTTTA
>CAYJME010000061.1:0-7572 GCA_964370795.1 uncultured candidatus Brocadiaceae bacterium | reverse complement strand
CGGTAAAATCCTCATGAAGATTTTTTCTCCTGTAAAAACAAGAATGGTTTTCACAATTCGTTAATTTATAAATTTGAATTAAAAGACGGTCTGATTTTCTTCTTTTTCCATTTATTCCACCGCTTAACACCATAATCAGTATCTTCTGGATGGCACCCATAGCAAGCATTGGTAATAACGGTGCCCGGATTGTTTTCAATACCGGCTTCTGTATTAGCATTAGCCATAGCCTTGCTCGTCTGTGGTTTTATAATATCGAAGACGTGAGAGGCGGTATCATTATCTACAGCACTCCTGGCTGTTTTTGGCATATGACAACCTGTGCAAAGACTACCTCCCACATTTGAAGGTCTATAGAGATGTTTTGCATGTATGTTATATACCTTTCCATTCTTTTTAACAGTCTTTGCAAGGTTGGAATGGCAGGTAATGCAGAGTCTGTTATTTTTGCTCTGCTCAAGTAATTGGGCTGTACCTTTTACACCCATGCCGTGTGTTTCATGACAAGCATAGCATTTAAGCCCGGCAAAATTATAGTGGTGACTCTTGATGAAATCTTGATATTGTTGTCGATGTTTTTTGGAATGGTTATTCTCTGATGCATTTTTACCAAGGGTGGTAATATCATTATCATTCCAGTAACCTGCTGTTGGCTTTCCGTCAGAAGTTATCTCTTCAATATAATTTTTTAATTTTTTAATACTTTTCCTGGTATATAGGGTATAAGTTTGTCATCATTAATGATGCAGGGATATTCCGTCTCAAAGTTGGCGCCACCTTTCCCCGTCTTGTTTTTTACCCGGATATGGCATTGTCCACATACCTCATTGCCGCGATCGGTTGCAAGAAATTCCGGATTAGCTATATGGCGTGACTTTCCGCCTCCTTCAGCCACATGGAGTTCGCCTGGTCCATGACACCTTTCACACGAAATACCCAATTCTTGAGAACGCGAGATAAATTCTCCATTAGCATTTCGTGTAATGCGCAAACCGGTTACATGGCAACCTTCACAATTCTGTTCAAAAGACTTGCTCTTGTCAGGTGGAGTATTTGTGTCAGTTACTTTTAAGGTATTATTGCTATCATACCAGGTGTCTGGATTGTAAGAAACCCATGCAGCATTGGGATTGTTTTCGTCAACATTTCTATTGTTATACTGAATAGGTAAGATGTAATGGCTATTTCCAATTTTTACCTGGTACCGTTGTTTACCTACCTTAGCAATACCACCATGCGTTCTGGCTATAGTATAGGTAACAGAAACAGATTCGTTCGTCAAATCATAAAGCGTAACTTTATATAGGTTATTTTCTCTATAAGGTTTAAATTTTACCTTGCCATCACTTGTAGTAATGACATCCCCATTAAAAGGGGCTACAACCGATTCCGCTGTTGGTGTTTGAATAGTTTTGGCATGAGCCGTTTTCTTCCAATCAATATGGTTGGGGTGACATGCCAAACATACTGTACTTCCTGCATATTTTGAGTCGGTATGAGATGCAGCGGAGAGTTTTAAGGCAATTTTCGTTGTTTGGTTTGACCTGACCTTTACATTGAATTTGTCATTCGTGAGATAAAACTCATCTGATGGAGGAGTCGCCCTGACAATATACCTGCCTGTTATAAGATCCGATATCTCAAATTGCCCTTTATTATCTGTAGTGTCTACGTCTTCAAAGTCTGATCCGTAAATCGATTCCTTTGTGAGTGGCTGGATGCTGATGATTATGTCTGGCAAAGGCAATCCATCGGTATTGATCACCTTACCAACTATTTTTCCAGTACCGGGAGCAGTGTTTTTCTTTTCAGAAGTTTGAATTAATTCATTTGTGGAATTCGAAAGTATAAGTTCCTGGTTATCCTGGGTAGAAGCCCATGAACAACTTATAAAAACTGCATTTAAAATGCCGGTTAATAATAGGTATTTTTTTACTAACATAACAACCTCTTTATGTTATCGGTAAAGATTTTTGCAAGTTTTCTGCCTCCCCCATATTCCCCTCCTTGCGAAGGAGGGGATATGGGAAGGTTGTCCTGATTTCTCCTTTACAAGTGTTAGGAATTCTGATTCTTGCCAAATCTGGTTGCTATCCCATTGGGGAAGTCACCAACCTCTATCACGTGAATGACCTTAAATTCGCCAGGTTTCGTCTCCATAATAACCGCAACCTTACCAGGCATCTCATTAGACAGTGTGACAAAGGCAAATTTGCCGCCAGGTGTATAGCTCACACCATGGGGGCCAACGCCCGCAACGACGGTATCTATTACCTCCCACGATGTTCCATCATGGTCATAGTTGTCTTCAATCTCTACGATAAAACAAGCATCCGGCTTGTCGTCATTAGGTTCCATGGGCATTGCCTCGTGGAGGGCA
Organism: uncultured candidatus Brocadiaceae bacterium; assembly: GCA_964370795.1. Taxonomy (GTDB): domain Bacteria; phylum Planctomycetota; class Brocadiia; order Brocadiales; family Brocadiaceae; genus JAHFOW01. The sequence goes on along the minus strand of CAYJME010000061.1, from coordinate 5,192 downwards.
CTGAACAATGCTTTAACTAAATCAAGGGCGGTATCTTTATTGGCATTGATCCAATCAATCCATGCCGTATTGTTAAAAATCGGATCTGGTACAGGCGATGGATTATTGCCTAACAAACTCGATGTCTGGCACGGCGCAATGAAGTACCTATTGGTTGGGTTTGCAGGCACCTGAATTGGTGATAGTCCCACGGCGACAGAAGTCTCAATTTTCGGATTTGCAGGATCAGAGGTGTTGAGGATGCATTCATACCCCGGCACTGCGCAACTCACAAAGCACCAGTGACCATCTGTGGAAAAACCCAGGGCTACAGGTGTTGTCCCATGGCCGGGTTGACCTGGATCGGTAGCATTTAAATTAACGACCTTAACGACTTCATTAACCCATGTATCAATTACAGCAACAGCGCCACTCCAGACGAGAGGCACATATACATATCTTCCCCCTGGATGAACTGCAAGTCCATGAGGATTGCTATCGGCATCATCCCAGGATTTACCAAGTTCATTCTTTACAATCTTAATGACATCATCAAGACCTGTCGGCATGTTAATGGTTTTTATTAAATCCAGGGTATTAGCGTCTACTGCCAGGACATTGTCTTTGCCATCAGAGATATAGAGAGTTTTACCGTTGAGAGACAATGTTACATGGGCAAGCTCCCCTGTTACAAGCTCTTTTCGCTTTATCATACCCCCGCCATTTTCCCCCTTAAATGCTACCTTTACCATTTCCTTGCCAGCAGTTATGTAAAGAGATGTTCCATCGTATGATGTATAACAGTTATGAATATCCTCGATTCCGGGTATCGTGCCAATTTTTTTCATTTTTGCAGGGTCAATGATATCTACACCCTCTTTAAGTCCCGCATAAACAAATACATCATGAGACCAACTCTTAAACATCTTTTCATGATCTCCGGCAAAAACCCCATTTCCGTGACTCTGTACTGCTATTGCTGTACAAATCAAAAATCCAAAAATTCTCTTTTTCATAAAATTTCACTCCTTATTTTAAAACAGTCATAAATATTTCTTTGTGACCTTGTTTCACGAAAAAATTACCTCGAATAGCGGGAGTTAGTGTTTGTGTTCTCCACCAACACCTTGCTGTGTTACATAAGATGCAGGGTCTTTTTTAAATGTCTTTTTACAATTTTCCGAGCAGAAGTAGTAAACCTTCCCTTTATATTCTTCGGATGCGGCCTTTTTGACATCGCTCACTTCCATACCACATACAGGGTCTTTAACGGCCTCGGCTTTTTCCCCTTTCACTTCGGCCTTTGTTTGTATGGCATGCTCTCCAGCTTCGTGACTGTTGTGGATGCCCTCTCCGCATGTTCCACCGCATGCCCATAAGGTTTTGTGGACATAAGCGCTGCTAAAACCAACAACAAAGGTAAATACAAATGCTGTACGTAAAACACGTTTCATAGCCATCTCCTTTTCAAATAATTAATAAAATACCATAAAAAACTGAGTAAATAATTTTACATTATGTAAAAGATAATCTAAATTTATCACACATTTTACAATATGTCAAACATAATTTTTAAAAGAGTGTTACAATGTTTCATAATCTACATTAAAACATGTTAGGTCGATAATTATTCAGCTATCCGCCAGGCTACAGTACTCCTGGGATATTGATACCAGCCAGGGTCTTCGTAACTGGTAATACCTTCGCGTACCTTTAAGACGGTAAACATCCCGCCCATCTCAACAGGGCCAAACGGACCATCCCCGGACATCATAGGAAGGGTATTCCCTGGCAAAGGCATCTTCATCGTTGCCATTTCTGACATTCCACTCTCACCCATAGCCATATAATCAGGCAACAGGTTCTGGATTTTTTGTTCCACGCCCTTTTGTTTAACGCCTATCATGTTTGGTACGGTATGGCTCATGGCATTCATAACGTGATGGTTCTTGTGGCAGTGCAAAGCCCAGTCTCCCGGTGCATTGGCTACAAATTCGACGTCACGCGTAGTGCCTGGCGGTACGTTTACCGTGGTTTCCGGCCACTGGCCTGTGAGGGGAATTCGCCCACCGTCCGTACCGGTAATCTTGAAATTATAACCATGCAGGTGGATAGGGTGGGAATCCATGCTCAGGTTGGCGACCCTGATGCGCACACGATCACCCATACGGACTATCAACGGAGCAGTGCCAGGGAACACGCGGCTGTTGAATGTAAAGAGCTTAAAGTCGGTCATGATGTTCGGATTGGGAGTAAATGTACCCGGTTCTACAAACCATTCTTGCAGAAAGATGCAGAAATCACGGTTGACACGGGGCTGTTCTGGTTCACGCGGATGTATGATGAAAAAGCCTTCCATACCCATTGCCATCTGTACCATCTCGTCCGCATGAGGGTGATACATCTGAGTGCCGTGTTGACGGAGGGTAAATTCGTAGGCGTATGTTTCGCCAGGTTTGATGTGTGGCTGATTCAAACCCCCAACGCCATCCATACCATTTGGCAGGAGCAAGCCATGCCAGTGGATTGTGGTATGTTCGGCAAGCTTATTGGTAACTAAGATGCGCACACGGTCGCCTTCCACCGCTTCGATAGTCGGGCCTGGTGTTTGTCCGTTATAACCCCAGCAGTTGACAACCATCCCCGGTGCAAACTCCCGCCTGACCGGCTCGGCTATTAGATGAAAGACCTTTACGCCGTTATCCCACTTCCAGGGAAGTGTGCTTCCATTGAGAGTTACCACGGGTGTATATGGCAAATCATGTGTGGCAGGTGTAATAGGGGAGGGCATTGTAGTTGTTTGTGTGCCCGCAGCATCGAGTCGTTTGCGGCCTAAGAGCAAAGAAACACCGCCGGTTAACAATGCTGTTGCGCTGGAAAGAAGCATTTTACGCCGGGTAATCATGACTAATCTCCTTAAATATTCAACATAAAATTGATTCACCGATAACTTCCGACGCCTTGAGCGAAGCTAAAGGTGTTTTTTTATTATATCGTTTTGTTGAGTACTTTTAATTTCATCTGTGTAATCTGAGAAATCTGTGGTTTCTAATATTTTTCCATGTGTTACAGGTAATACATTTTAATGATTGTGCATGCGCTCAGATGGTTTGGACGATTGGATAGCAGGTTGTTCCACCGGCTGATGAGATTCCTCCGTGGCTACCATCAGACGACCCCCAACGGCTCGCTCTAAGTCTGACCTGGCGATCCAATAATCCCGGAGCGTCTCGATGTATTCACGGCCAGCGTTGATCTGGTTTTGCCTGGCCAGGAGTAGCTCATATACCCCGATAAGCATGCCATTGTAATACCGTTGAGATTCATCCACGATCCGTTGCCGCAGGGGAAGAATGACGTCACGATAGTATTTGACCACATTCCGGGCAGCTAAAAGCCGTTCACGTACTTCCCTGACTTCAGAACGAATATCGATTGCCAAAGAAGACAGACGCTGCTGGCTTTGCCGTAATTGCGCCTCCAATCGGGAGATAGAAGCCTGCCGTCTGTCGAAAATGGGGAGTTCAATCGTCAGGTTTGGTCCCGTAAGATTTACGTCATCAGCAACGTCGTGTTCTGTATCCACACCGACGTCGAGAACTGCAATATACCGGTACTTTTGTGTCAAAGACAGGGCATGTGTTATGGCTTGCGTTTCCTGACGTGCGGCAGCAATGTCCAACCGTTGTGATACAGCCAGAGACTCAAGATGCTCCAACGGGATTTCAACTGCTGGTAAATCGGGCAGTCTGTGAGGAATCTTCCACGTTGTATCTGTTCCCCAGAGACCCAACAGGCGATTGAGACGCTCACGGTCGGCAATGATCTGAATATCTGTGCGCGCCATGTCGAGCTTTGCCTGATCGTGAAATCCTTGCTGGTTGGCCAGATCGAGTGTTTTAAGCGTGCCAGCATCATGCTGACGTGTTGCAATGTCTACTGCAGCTTCTGTAGCATGAGCCACTGCTTGGCGCATTTCCAGTACTTGTTCATCTGTCTGCAATATATAATAAGCCGACCGAACCTCTGTAGCAAGGTTCAACACCGCATTACCAACACGTAATTTTGCCTGTTCAAACTGCGCTCCGGCCGTTTTCTTCCGCAGGGGAATTACGAGCAAATCAAGAAAATCCTGGACTACTGAAAACTCCGTGTTGGTACTGCGATGTCCAGCGACAGTTTTATCCGGAAACCGAAAGCTTGCACCAAAGATCGGATTTCGTAATAACCCGGCCTGTACTACATTTGCCTGGGCAATACCGAGTTCTTCATATGTCGCCTGCAATGACCGGTTATTGAGCAGTGCAATCTGCACGGCGCCATCCAGGGTTATTTCCTGCTGCAATATTGACCGGACAGTATCGGCCACCGCTCTATCCTCTGATGTACCCTGATTCCAGTGCACACGCTGTCCGATGCGTTGTTCGATAAGCTTCTGGACATCCTGAAACCCCGCATCTTTTGGTATTGCTGAACAACCAATAAGTACCCCAATACACATGAGCATTATACCTATCGTTATTAATTTATAAGTCATTGTTTGCCCTTCAGGTTAGTTTCGGAAGGTTCTGCCGGAACAAGTCTCATCCCACATTGAGGGCATTTGCCTTCGCCTGGTTGTACTATTTCGGAATGCATCGGACAGGTATAATTTGGCAGTAGTGTTGTTGTTTGTTTAGGCATAGACGATGTTGGTTCGATAATTGGTTGTTCGGCTGTAGCAGACGTTGCGGTATTGAGCAAATCAGGTCGTGGAGAAAACTGAGATTCTGGGGCATTCTGATTTGAGGGATCATTGGAAGATAATGGTAATTGTAATGTTTGACTGGCGCAACCCACCAACAATATTATACATAAAACGGCCATTGAATTACATACATGGCATCGGGGCATACTTACCTCCGTTTAATCCATTCCATTAGGTTAGGTTAGATATCATTGTGTTGTCAACCCAAAAAACTATTCGAACATCTCCAATTCTTATTCTGTAATATCATTTCCAATCGCCCATCATAGGCTTGACGTCCATTCTTTTATTGATACCATTCTCTAAGTCTTTTAAGGATTTCTTAATCCGTTCTCTTTGATGCCCGGTAAGACTTTGCAGATAACGAGCCGCTCTTTTGTGGACTATAACACTGTATTTCCTAGCGCGGCGTAGCCGCAACCAATTCTCCTTTATGAAAGCGGGCAGATTGCTTCGGAAAAGACAC
>CAYJME010000060.1:0-15385 GCA_964370795.1 uncultured candidatus Brocadiaceae bacterium | reverse complement strand
ACCGGCCATTGTGACCTTATTCTGTCATTGCGAGCGAAGCGAAGCAATCTTTCTCCCATAAACAAACAGTACCTCTTGATAAAGGGGATGAAGGGAGTTGTGAAAAACTCACACAAAAAGATGTTTTTACACAGTAATACTATAGATTTTAGTTTATGGTGTCCTACAATTAACAACTCTCACAATTTACAAACGCTAAGGGGAAAGGAGACGGGAAATCTATGAAATACCTGTTTTTTAACTTTATGAAGAATAGATATAATTTGTTGAGATGTATAGCGGTTTTGTTGCTTGCCACTATCTGCCACGATGTATATAGCGCCCCATTGGGAAGCACAGATATTCAGTCAACGAACAATCAATGCTTAGATGAGTATATGAAGGCAAGGGTGCAAGACATATATGGAAAGTTACCCCTTTATTTTATTCAAAATGACGGCCAGGTAGATGAAGGCGTAAAGTTTTATGAAAGGGGCGGCGGCCATTCACTGTACTTTACCAAAAGAGGGGTGTATCTGTCGTTGGTCCGTATGCAGAGGTCTGAAGACAGCAACAAGGAGACAAAAGGCAGTGGGCACATGTCTGGTAGGCGCCGTCTCCCGACGGCGATAGCCCAGAATACAATTCCCGATAGTCGCCAACAGGAGTTGGCTCCTACCATGAAGGAATCCGCAATGGTTAAACTCCTTCCCCTCGGCGCAAACAAGAACCCGGAAGTCTTTGCTAAAGGGTTGCTGGAGGGTAAGGTCAATTACTTTATCGGGAATGACCCTGCAAGGTGGAAGACGAACATCCCTACGTATCAGTCGGTGGTGTATAAAGAGATGTACAAGGGTATTGACATAAAATTTTATGGGAATAACCAGCAACTGGAGTACGATATCATTGTCAAACCAGGAGCCAATCCATCACATGTTAAGTTTTCCTACGAAGGTATTACGGGTTTACGGGTTACTGAGCATGGTGAACTGGAGGTAAGCCTCAAAGACGGTAAACTCATCCAGAAGAAACCGTATGTTTATCAGGAGATTGACGGGAAGAGGATTGAAATTGAGGGAAAGTTCAGAGTCAAGAGTGCTGAGTCCGGCGTTCACAATCCAAAATCTAAAGTCCAAAATCCCAAATTTATGTACGGTTTCCAGGTGGCAAAGTATGATAGATCGCAGCCTCTCATTATCGATCCTACCCTTGCATACTCCACCTATCTGGGGGGGAGTAACATTGATGTTGGCTATGGAATCGCCGTGGACACAGACGGGAATGCGTATGTCACGGGGTATACTTATTCAACCAACTTTCCCACAAAAAACGCCATACAGGGCAGCAATGCGGGATATATTGATGTCTTCATAACCAAGCTCAATGCCGCGGGCAGCGCCCTGGTGTACTCCACCTACCTGGGGGGAAGTGATTTGGATACAGGCTTAGGAATTGCCGTAGACACCGCAAGGAATGCGTATGTTACGGGGTGGACTAATTCAGCCAACTTTCCCACTGCCCATGCTATCCAGGGAAGCTTTGCGGGAGGTTATGATGCCTTTATAACCAAGCTCAATGCCGCAGGCAGCGCCCTGGCGTACTCCACCTACCTGGGGGGGAGTGCTGCTGATTTTGGCACTGGAATAGTCGTGGGCACCGCCGGGGATGCGTATGTCACGGGACAGACTAATTCAACCAATTTTCCCATAAAAAACGCCATACAGGGCAGCAATGCGGGATATATTGACGTCTTCATAACCAAGCTCAATGCCGCAGGCAGCGCCCTGGCGTACTCTACCTATCTGGGGGGGAGTAGTTCTGATCAAGGCTATGGAATCACCGTGAACACCGCCGGGGATGCGTATGTCACGGGGCAGACTAATTCAACCAACTTTCCCACAAAAAACGCCATACAGAGCAGCAATGCGGGATATATTGATGTCTTCATAACCAAGCTCAATGCCGCAGGCAGCGCCCTGGCGTACTCCACATACCTGGGAGGAAGTGATTTGGATACAGGCTTAGAAATCGCCGTGGACACAATCGGGAATGCGTATGTCACGGGGCAGACTTATTCAACCAACTTTCCCACGGCTAATGCCATACAGGACAGCAATGCGGGAGATGATGATGTCTTCATAACCAAGCTCAATGCCGCAGGCAGCGCCCTGGTGTACTCCACATACCTGGGAGGAAGTGATTTGGATAGAGGCTTAGAAATCGCCGTGGACACCGCCGGGAATGCGTATGTCACGGGGTATACTGAGTCAACCGACTTCCCCACGGCCCATGCTATACAGGGAGGCAATGCGGGAAGTGGGGATGCCTTTGTATCAAAAATTCTTTTTAACAAACCGACCATAAAAACGAACTCTGCGACAAAGGTAACAAATAACTCGGCTACCTTGAACGGGATAGTAAATGCCCATGGATTAACAACAAGGGCATGGTTCCAGTACGGAACGACCAGTGGTTCTTATAACGCAAATTCATCAAAAAAGACGGTGAAGGGTTCAATAAATAAGAAGGTACGCATTGACATAAGTGGATTAACATCTCAAACAAAATACTACTACCGGATAGCGGCAAAGAATAAAGACGGTACCAGTTATGGGGATGAAAGATTCTTTACTACGAAATAGAGGGAGGTTATTATAACTGGTTCCGTAGAGTATCACAGCGTAAAATCTTTTTGTGCAAGTTTTTAACATCCCCCATCGCTTCCCGTTCACGGGGAGGGATGGGGGGGGTGTTTTTATTTCTACAAACAGGTCGCCCCTCATGGGGCTGCATCGTTAATGTAATGTCGAGGAATTTCAAACGTATCTATTTGCCATAGATTCCTACCCGAACGAGTCGGAAGTGTAAAATGAAAAGTGAAAAATGCAAATTGCAAAGTTAATTTTCTATTTTTCAATGCACACTTTTCATTTTAGCTGTGGAATCTGCGTAATCTGTGGTTTCCTGGCTACACGGCTTCCAATTCGGCCTTTAGCGCTTCTGCGGATTGTATTCGATTATTGGGGTTTTCTTCCAGCGCTGCCAACATAAGTTTGTTGAGTTTATCCGGAACTGTCTTGTTAATTTCATTTGGCGGGATACGATTTTCCTGCCATAACTTTCCCGTAAGGATTAGATAGAAGATTAAGCCAATAGCATATAAATCAGAGTTGACATTTATTTTGACCTTTTTGAGTACGGACTTTTCGTTCTCTCCGTCTGAGAGATGGCGGAGCATTCGAATCATCTCTTTTTGTTCAGGCGAGGCATATTCCTTGCTCATGCCGCAGATAATTTCACCGGTTTTAATGGTGCATTCGAGGTCAATGAGCGCCATAGCGCCCGTGTCCGGGTTCAGGATGATGTGGCCAGGCTTGATATCGCTATGGATGTACCCTTTGGAATGCATGTGGTGTAAGGGTAATGTGGTATTGGAGAAATAGCGGATGACATTTTCCATTTCTGCCTGGTCAGGCAATCCTTTTTTCCTGTAATATTCAACGACATCTTCTCCCTCAAAATGGGATATGACGAGGTAGTTCTGGATAATTACGGATTTTTCATCCTTGTACATCATAGCTGTGCCTTCAGCATATCGGACGGGAATTTGAGGGTGGGAGAAGAGGGGGAGTATTTTGTATTCCCGTGAATAATTGTTGGCCGGTGAGTATTTCATGCCCCATTGATTTTGTTTGAATTCAGGATTGTTGAGGATGGCGTAGTTTGCCCGGTGTCTGGGCGCAATCTTGAATTCACTGAATTGGTATTTGTCGATAGAATACATGGTTACGTTCCTTTCTGGTCTTTTTCTGTTATGTCTCTGAATATGCCGACAATTCTGACAGGTCTTCCATTTTCATCCCGTATCAGGTTACAGGTCCTTTCAGAGACAAACCGTTCACCGTCTCTTCTTTTGCAATTTGAGATAAAATCTTTCCATACGCCATCCCGTTCCAGTTTTTCAATAAGTTCTTTTCTGTTATGGGGATTTACGTATATATCCTTTACCTTTGTGCCAATTATTTCTTCTGGAGAATCATAGCCAAGTATTTTTGCGCCAGCCGGGTTTATCCACGTGAATACTCCCTCTTCCGTTGGTTCGCACTGGTAGATACCTTCTTTGAGTGAATTCAGGAGCTGCCGGTGATGCATTTCGGAGTCCTGCAATTCTTCCTCTAATTTCTTTCTATCGGTTATATCTCTAAAAATACCTTCGATACGAGCGGGTCTTCCCTTTTCATCGATAATCAGCGTAGACGTTCGTTCCATGAAGAAATGTTCGCCGTTTTTCCTTTTACATAACGATGAGAAACTCTTCAATACGCCATCTTTTTTCAATTTCTCAATGATGTGGCTACGTTCGGCAGGGTCATGGTAAATATCTTTAACCTTTGTTCCAATTACCTCTTCGGGGGAATGGTAACCAAGTATTTCCGCCCCCGCCTCGTTGATCCACGTGAACACACCGTCTTCCGTTGGCTCACACTGATATATCCCTTCTTTGAGGGAATTTAATAATTGTCTGTGATGTTTTTCGGCTTCCTGAAGTTCTTCTTCCAGCCTTTTCCGGTCGCTAATGTCTCTAAAAATACCTTCTATGCCTATAAGATTGCCTTTCTCATCAGTAACGAGCGTTGAAGTCCTTTCCATGTAAAACCGTTCGCCATTTTTTCTCTTACAAAATGAGGAGAAGCTCCTCCACGTCCCTTCTTTTGTCAATTTTTCAATTACCCTTCTCCGGTCATCAGGGTTCACGTAAATATCCTTTACTTTAGTCCCTATCACTTCTTCTGGTGAAGAATAGCCAAGTATTTCGACTCCCGCCTGATTTACCCACGTAAATACGCCATCCTCTGTTGGTTCCGATTGGTATACCCCTTCTTTTAAAGAATTGAAAAGTAGCCGGTATCTTTGTTCTGATTCAACAACTTCCTGCTCCGCCTTTTTTCTCTCGGAGATATCCCTGAACACGCCGTAGATATAAAGAGGCCTTCCCTTTTCGTCTTTTATCATACTGCTGGTGCGCTCTACGTAAAAACTCTCTCCATGTTTCCGTTTGCACAGGGATACAAAATCTTTCCATACTCCATCTTTCTCTAATCTATCACAGAGGCGATTCCGGTCTTCGGGATCCACGTAGATGTTTTTCACCTTTGAGCCAATGACTTCTTCCGGACTGTTGTAGCCCAATATCTCAGCGCCGGCTTTATTGATGAAAGTAAATACGCCATCTGCGCCTGGTTCTGATTGGTAGACCCCTTCCTTTATTGCGTCAAATAATTCCCTGTACCGCTTCTCTGAATGTACGACTTCCCTGGTCTTCTCATCCAGGGATTTTGCCATGGTATTAAAGGAGTTGGCTAATTCACCTATCTCATCATCCCTCTTGATATCTACCCGCTCTGATAAATTGCCCGATGCCATTTTCTTTGTCACTTCTGTAAGCCGAATAACAGGAATCGATATTTTCCGGCCAATTACGTACGCTATTAACACAAAGGGAAATGCGAGCATTAAGAGGAGAGCGCTTATAATATAATTGAGGTTGTAAGCAGCGCCGTATCCTTCGTCCCTGTCGATCTCGGCGATAAGTCCCCAGTTAAATTCTGGCAGCCATCGCCAGACGCCGAGTACTATGATTCCGCTGTAATCCTTATATCCCACGGCATCAAAGCCATTATTGCCGGCAATACATTGCTTTACGCCATTTGTCAATTCACCTGTTTCAGGGTTAACCAACCTCAGTTCCAGGGCGCCTCTTTTCTTTATTAAACCTAATTCTTTTAAGTGTCCGGTAAATTTGGATTCGGTAATCATGTATCCGTCTTTATTTACCAGATACGTCTCGCCGGTCTTTCCCAAACTAGACATGAGCATAAGTTCATTCAGGGTATTTATATCAACGCGGGTGGCAACAACACCGATAATATTCTCATTACTGTCCTTCAGGGGTGTTGCGATAAACATCGTAGGAAATCCTATTTCTTCTTCTCCCAATTCGTTAGTAAGAGGAGTTTCTGAGGGAATAATATTTGAGACAAAGGTTTTTCCCTGCATTGCCTCACGGAAATAATCTGTTTGTGAAATATCGGCGCCTATAGTTTCGCCAACGGTTGCAATAGTAACTAAGCCTTTGTCGTTGCTTATAAATATTCCTTTGTAACTGTATGCATTTTTTATTACCTCAAGATAGCGGATGATATCAGCATAATCCTTATCATTTTTTGGAATTATGGTGCTTCTTGAAATCCAGGGGTTGTTTGCAATGACGCGGGCGTCGTTTTTTCTTTCATGCATCCAGTTTGTAACTAATTCTGCCTGTTTATGTCCAATGCCGTCGAGGTTGCGAATGAGCACTTCCTGAAGGTCGGCCTGCATGCGGGGATAAGCTATAAATCTGAGTAAAATAAAGGGAAGTAAGGTAAATGTGATTAATATTAAAATAAGTCTGTTTTTTATCGAAAGGTACATTTTTCTTCCTCCGGATGAAATGTTGTAAAATTTTGCACATAGTATATCTTTAGACTTAAAGGGAGTAAATCAAAAATTGTTTTCAGCTTGCTTTCGTGTTGGTCAATAATTACTATAGGGAATAATTATAATTTGTAGAGTAGCATACGAGATAAAAATGGATATGAAAAATCCGATATGCACTTCGTAAAATATTTGATTATTTTGGCAAACATGAGTAAAGACAATTTCTTGCGAAAAGGGTTTAAAGGTATTTTGGTAATATGGTTTGTCTTGTGTATATTACCAGGGGATTGTTTTCTGTTGGGGTGTGGAGAGAGGGATGCTTTTTGTTGTCATGAGAAGGAATCCACATCGGTATCCCAACATTGTGACAATTCTTCTATCCCGCAAGAGGATCAACACTGCTCAAACTGTTGCGTTCTTTGTGCCCACAATGTAATCCTGTATGTATTACAAAACTCCTCATTCCCTCATATTTGTTCTTCAAGTCGGCTCAAAACATTCTCTTTCAAGCGTCCCAAGAGCATCTTTCAGGCGGTTATTTACCACCCACCGCGTTTAACCACGTAATTCATCCATAAGCTGTAGAATCCCATAATACCAATCGAAGGCTCTATTTACCAATGCAATTCAGGGGGGAACTTATCCTCGTGAATGCGGACAATGGTAAACTATTGCACAATACTTAATTTATTGCGAAAGGTTTTATTATGTGCATACATTTGAGTTTTAAATGTATCTTCCAAAGATACAGGTTCACATCTTGCATCACAATATTTTTTCTGTTTGTTTATTTGCCATGCTTTTGGGCAATAATTTTCGGGAACGATTCCCCGATCAAAGTTGAGGACAAAAATCATCAACCGAAAATCAAGAAGATTTCGCTCCATGAGGCCATTAATATTGCCATTGAAAAAAACCCGCAGTTGCAGTCAACACGGGATCAAGTGGATGTTGCCACTGGTTCGTTAAGGCAGTCAAGACTGTACCCAAATCCTGTCCTGGAACTTTTGGCAGAAGAAATTCCTGAAAATGAAATTGGGCTGAACCAGAGCCAAAACCTTGTCGCCATAACTCAACCCATTGTTACAGGGGGCAAAAGAGGATTAGGGATCAAGGTAAGCGAAAAATCAAAAGAAAAAAACGAATTAGAACGTGATGCGGTTTTATTAGATGTCATGGCTGACACAAAAAAGGCATTTTATAAAGTTGTCGCCGACCAGGAAGGTTTCGCTATAGCAAAGAAAGTAGAAGAAATTGCAAAAGGCATTTATGAGAGTGAGAAAGTCAGGTTTGATGCGGGCGAGGTGGCTGTTACGAACGTCCTCCGTGCGGAAGTAGAATTGTCAAAGGCAAGAAACCTCGTTTCTAATGCTGAAGGCAATCTCCAAAATTCTATAAAGGAGTTACAAACGGTAATGGGCATTCCGGAGGAGACCGTCGATGGCGTAATGGGAAATCTCTTAACGAAACCTGTAGAACTATCGCTTCATGAGCTTGAATTAAATATGACGAGTAATCAACCATTCCTTAAGGCATCAAAAAAGAATATCGAATTAGCAGAAACACAGTTGATGTTGGAGAAAAGACAGTCTATACCTGATATTAATGTATCGGCAGGTTATAAACGTCTGACACAGGAAAACGTGGATACCGTTCAGATGGGCATTGAGATACCGGCCCCCTTTTTTAATCGCAACCAGGGCAATATACAAAAGGGTAAAGCCCTTTCAAGAAAGGCGAAAAGTGAGAATCAATCAGTTTACAACGAACTACTCTTTCAATTAAAAAAGAATTTCAACTCATACAATGTGGAACGGAAGCGCGTTGTTGAATTCAGAGATAAGATACTGCCCAGGGCAGAAGAATCTCTAAAATTAATAGAAAAGGGATACAAAGAGGGTGAATTTAATTATATAGACCTGCTGGATGCACAGAGGACGTGGGCAGAAACGAGAATTTCATATATAGAATCCTTAAAAAATTTAAACCTGCTCATTGCAGATATCGAAAGACTGGCCGTGATGAAAATAGGGGGACAATAATGAGGGCAAAAAGAGTTATCGTAACAGTTCACCGCAAAGGCACAAAGAACGCAAAGGAATATATAAGGAGGTAGAAAATGGAAAAGATTGAAATTGCCAAATCACTTTTCTTTTTTGTCCTTGCTGGGCTATGCGAAATAGGAGGAGGATACCTGATATGGCTTTGGATAAGAGAAGAAAAGAGTATTTGGTTTGGTTTATCCGGAGCGATTGTGCTGGTTGTCTATGGAGTTATACCAACATTCCAGCTTGCAAATTTTGGGCGTGCCTATGCTGCCTATGGTGGCGTATTCATAGTTCTCTCCATTCTTTGGGGATGGCAAGTTGATAAGATAGCACCGGACAAATTTGACCTGATCGGTGGTCTTATTGCCCTCATTGGTGTAATTATTATCATGTACTGGCCAAGGGGATAATTTTGCTAGGCAGGGGGGTGGCATGCATAAGTGTCAATTTGTATTTGCTATTTTTTTATAAGGTTGAGATAGTAGGGACACGGAGCACCGTGTCCCTACGATTTATGAGGATTCCAAATTCAATACACGGTTGAATTGATCCGTCATTTTAAGTTAGCGCTTATGGGTGTGGCATGGACAAACTTGTTTGTCCGTGCTTGTTTTTCCATATACGGAACATCTGGTAGATATCTATCATGATGAGCAACAATGAGCAAGGGTGTTCAATAAGCGTATTACCAATTACGCTAAACGAAAAAATCTATCAAACGAAAGGCGGCGCGCTATGAAAAAGTGGTTTGTATGTTTACTGCTTGTTTCTTTGCCGTGTGGCTGTGCAGAAATTCCGCATGCTGAACATGGTCAGGAATTGTCTCTTTACGAGATAAAAAAGAATCATTCCTACCAATGGGTTGAGAAACACCATGTTCAATTAACAGACCAGCAAATGAATGAACTTGCTCAGCAAAGTATCGAAATTAGCGAATATGAAAGAACGATTGTCTATTATTCTATGACTACCAGACGTGGACGGAGTGAGGTAGAAAAGGCATTCCTGGTAGAAGGTAAAGGAGAATACGGCCCTTTTAAACTTATTATCGATTTAGGACGCACCCTTACAATACAGGAGATTCATATTATTGAAAATCCTGTAGACCATACGGGAAATCCTGTTATTGATGGGGATTTCATTGAGCAATTCATCGGAAAGGACGTAACATCCTCTTTCGAGGTTGCAATAAAATCAGAGGATGTACTTGCAACACCAGTCAAAATCAAGCCCATAGGAAACGCACCTATTACTTCTGAAAAGATTGCGAAGGAGTTGAGAAAATGGTTGGTCGTTGCCAAAATACTCAAACGTGACTACCCCATTTGGAGTATAGAACAATGACAGAAGATCGAGTCATGGGAAAAAGGAGATAAAAAGATGATGGCTGACACAAAGACAGAAAGGAAACTCAAAGTATTTGAAAAATTTCTGATATTTTTAATTATACAAGGAATTGCAAACGAAAGCGCCTCCCCCTTAATCCCCCTCACTGAGGAGGGCACTCACTGTCCCCCGCTGGCGGGGGTGAAGGGGGTGGCCCACTGATGTGAAAATTTGTGTTTATACTTCACCAAAAACCTAATTTGGTAATGAGAACAATGGTAAAAGATCGTCTGGAAACACACAAGTTAATTATTGACGGGATGGATTGTCAGGACGAGGTAACAATTATCGAGAAGAAGTTAAAGTCCCTTACTGGAATAAAAAGCTTCGGAATCTACCTTGCAACTCAGGGTGTAAAAGTCGTTTGTGATCCTTCGCTTATTTCGATACAACAAATCATCAAGAGTATTGCCGAAACAGGGATGAAGGCGTCACTTACCAGAAAAGCCAGGCCAAAAATTGCCTGGTGGAAGGAGAAAAGGATTATAGCCCTTTCAGCATGCGGTCTATTTACCGTAGCAGCATTCGTATTGGAAAAACTTGGGTGGAAGGGAATAATAACCCTTATTTTTCACAGTATGGCAATTACTGTCGGTGGTTATTATCCTGCAAAAATGGCTTTCGGTGCCTTAAAGACATTGACCCTTAATATCCGGACCCTCATGGTGACCGGGGCAATAGGGGCTGTAACCCTTGGATTATGGGAAGAGGCATCCATGTTAGTTTTTATCTATTTACTGGGTGATATCTTAGAAATTTACACCGTGAACAAATCCAGGGGTGCCGTGAAGATGTTAATGGAACTGGCGCCTAAAGAGGCACTGGTCAGAAGAAACGGAAAAGACATGACTCTGCCTGTCGAAGAAGTAAGGGTTTCTGACACTATCATCATACGACCGGGAGAAAAGATACCCCTGGATGGAAAAATAATAAAAGGCTACTCTGGTGTTGACCAGTCTTCCATTACTGGCGAATCAATCCCTGTAGAAAAGAAGGAGGGAGATGATGTCTTTGCAGGTACCTTTAATCAAAGAGGTGTCCTGGAGGTGATGGTAACAAAGTTATCGAAGGATACCACCCTTGCAAAGATAATTCATTCAGTAGAAGAGGCGCAGGCAAGGAAATCCAGCTATCAGCGCTTTGGTGAGAAATTCGGGAAATATTATACCCCTTCAATGTTTGCCCTGGCCTTTGCTGTGGCGATATTCCCTCCCTTGCTGTGGGGTGGATTTTCTTACTGGCTCTATAGGGGATTGGTGGTCCTCGTTGTATCGTGTTCCTGTGGTATTGCCCTCTCGGTTCCGGTTGCAGTGGTTGCGGCTATTGGGAATGCGGCCCGACATGGCGTATTGGTAAAGGGTGGAGTTTTTCTCGAGATTGCACAAAAACTGAAGGCCATTGCCTTTGATAAGACAGGAACAATTACCATCGGTAAACCGTTTGTTACCGACATTATACCTCTGAATAATCAAACAGAGGAGACAATATTAAAGCTGGCGGCCAGTATCGAGAATTATTCAGAGCATCCCTTGGGAGAAACTATTGTAAGTACAGCGAAGGAAAGAGGATTAAATTTACGAACGGTGGACAGTTTTGAGTCCCTGACCGGGATGGGTGCAAAGGCAATAATAGGTGCTTGTGAATACTTTATTGGTAGCAAACGCCTCTTTTTACAACTCTTAACCCCGAACGCAGCAAGCTACAACGAATTAACCTCCCCTTCATCCCCTCCTTGCGAAGGAGGGGAAACAGGGGTGGTAAAAAACCCGTAAAAAATAGACAAAATCCTCGCTCAAATCTCTGAGTTAGAGAATCAAGGGAAAACAGTTATATTATTGGGTTCTGAAAAGGAACTCCTGGGAATTATTGCTGTAGCTGACAGAGTTAGGGCAGATGCAAAAAGCGTCATCCAGATGTTAAAACATATGGGGATTGAGAGGGTTATCATGCTTACGGGGGATAACGAGGGAACTGCCACAGAAATTGCCAGAGAGACTGATATTGATGAATATTATGCCAGGTTGCTTCCAGAAGATAAGGTAGAAACAGTGAAAAGATTAAAGGAAAATTACCGTTATATTGCTATGGTGGGGGACGGAGTCAATGATGCCCCCGCCATGGCTGAGTCAGATGCTGGGATTGCTATGGGGGCGGCGGGAACTGATATAGCCATTGAGACCAGCGATTTTGTTCTCATGTCTGATGATCTTGTGAAGATACCTTATATAATTAAATTGAGTCGAAGGACTATAGGTAATATCCGACAAAATATCATTGTTTCCCTCCTGATCATTGCCTTTCTGGTACCGGTAGCTCTTATTGGTTGGGTTGGCCTTGTGCCCGGGCTCCTGATTAACGAGATAGGTGGGTTAATTGTTATAGCGAACGGACTGAGACTTTTGAGGTAATAAAACGTTAAGGAATTTCAAAAGTGCGGTTGTAGAGCGAAGAGGCTCTTCGCTCTACATTGAAAAGCAGCCGAATGCCTAATTTAATTGTATAGAAATATTTATTTTATTTACGCAGTTTTCAAGATATAGGGTAGCTGCAACCTAAAAAGGTTGTGCCATTCCCCGATAGTTCAGTAGGTTGGGTGAAGCAGAGCGCACCCAACAAAAAATGGTAACGATGGGTTTGCTTTGCTTAACCCATCCTACTCTCTTTAACATTGATGAAAGGATGAATCTTCTCCACTTTTATGAAAAACTTAATAATTCGCTTTAAAAAGATTTTTGCAATTGGCATAGTCGTCCTGGTAGGCATTGTTCTGGCGTTCACTATTCTCCGCATGGGAAAAACAACGGTTAGTGATTCTCGTGAGCATGCTGAATCGCAGCATGAGGACGAAGAACAAGTAAAGGGACCCCATGGAGGCAGATTGTTATCAGAGGACGGCTTTCAGATTGAGATCACAATTTATGAACGGGGTATTCCACCTCAATTTAGAATTTATGTCTTTGATAAAGGAAAGGCGATTAACCTTGAAGAGGTAAAGCTGACTATAGAATTGCACAGGCTCGGTGGCAGAGTGGAAGTGATTAACTTCCGGAGAGAGGGAGACTATCTCTGTGGTGACAAGATTATTGAAGAGCCGCATTCTTTTGATGTCAAAGTGTTGGCTGAACATAAAGACAAGTCGTATCGATGGGAATATTCGCAGGTTGAAGGAAGGGTCGAGTTTGCTCCAGAGGCAATACAAAGCACTGGGATTGGCATTGAGACCGCTGGCCCTGCTCAGATAAAAACAGTCCTTGAGCTTCCCGGCGAGATTGAGCTAAACGCCGATAAGGTGGTACATGTTGTACCACGTGTCTCTGGAGTTGTAACTGAGGTATACAAAAATCTTGGCGATGCAGTTAAGTATGGAGAGATTATTGCCGTCCTTGATAGCAGAGAAGTCGCGGAACTGAAGAGTGAATACATGGCCTCTACGAAGCGAGTAGAACTGGCTCGTGCGACATTTGAAAGGAAGGAGCGTCTTTGGAAACAGAAGATTTCCCCGGAAAAAGACTATCTGTCCAGTCGGCAGGCATTAGCAGAGGAAGAAATAAATCTCCAGGCGAATGTCCATAAATTACTTGCTTTAGGATTTTCTCAAAATGAGTTGGATAGCATCTCTGAAATGACAGGTAGGGGACTTACACGTTACGAGTTAAAAGCCCAGTTTGACGGTATCGTTATTAAAAAGGAGATTGCCGTAGGTGAAGCTATTAAGGAAGATGCCGATATCTTTGCCATCGCTGATTTATGTACGGTTTGGGTGGGAGTCACGGTGTATGCTAAAGACTTGCGTGTGGTCAAAGTTGGACAAAACGTTACAGTAAGGTCAAAGATATTAGATCTGGAGGCGAATGGCACGCTGACGTATTTAGGCCCGCTTGTTGGTGAGCAAACACGTACTGCACAGGGAAGAGTTGTTGTGCGGAATCCCGAAGAACGTTGGCGTCCCGGCCTCTTTGTGACTGTCGAAGTTGTCCAGGAAGAGGTAACAGTACCAGTTGCCGTATCTGTCGATGCTATACAAACATTTCGTGATTGGTCTGTCGTTTTTGTACAATACGACGACCTGTTTGAGGTTCATCCCTTGCAATTAGGGCGAAACGACGGCCAATGGGTAGAGGTATTACATGGTCTTTCTCCGGGTGAGAAATATGTTGCACGCAACAGTTTCATCCTGAAGGCTGAACTGGGCAAGGCAGGGGCAACCCATGATCATTAAAAAATAAACTGGTTTACCACAGAGGCGCAAAGTACGCAAAGAGAAAGAAGTTTGGAAATTGGGAAGTTGAGAGGTTGGGATTTTCTCAGCCTCCCATCCTCTCAATCTCTGCTTTACTTCTCTGCGTTCTTTGCGTCTTTGCGGTGAACTCACTTTTGGAAAAAAGGTAAGCTATGCTTGAAAAAATTCTAAAATTCTCAATCCATCACCAGTGGGTAATCCTTATAGGGACATTGGCTGTTGCCATTTTAGGCATCTATAACTATCAAAGACTCCCTATTGATGCAGTGCCTGATATTACCAATGTTCAGGTCCAGATCAATACGGAGGCTACTGGATACTCTCCGTTCGAGGTTGAACAGCGTATTACGTTCCCCGTAGAAACGTCAATGGCGGGTTTACCAGGTCTGGTAGAAACGCGTTCGCTCTCACGTTATGGACTTTCCCAGGTAACGGTAATTTTCCAGGATGGAACGGATATCTACTTTGCCCGTCAACTGATCAATCAACGCATCCAGGAAGTCAAAGGGAATCTCCCGCCTGGCGTTGACCCGATTATGGGGCCAATTGCAACCGGACTTGGCGAGATATTTATGTGGACTGTCGAGTCTAAAGAGGGCGTTCTGAAACCGGACGGAACACCTTACACATCTACTGATTTAAGAACCATTCAAGACTGGGTTATTCGGCCTCAGTTACGCAACATTCCAGGCGTTACCGAAATAAATACCATTGGCGGCTATGAGAAACAATATCATGTAACGCCGTATCCGGATAAACTGATTGCTTACGGGTTGTCATTCCACGACGTTCTTCATGCCCTTGCAAGGAACAATGCTAATGTAGGTGCGGGGTATATCGAACACAGCGGAGAACAGTATTTGATTAGAGCCCCCGGGCAGGTGGCCGATATTGAGGATATTCGACAGATTATTATTGGAAATTACAAAGGAGTCCCCATTTACATTAAAGATGTAGCTGAGGTTTTGCTTGGGAAAGAACTCCGAACCGGTGCTGCAACGGAAAATGGGAAGGAGGTTGTTCTGGGTACAGTCTTCATGCTTATGGGTGAGAATAGTCGAACGGTTTCCAGGAGAGTGGCCGACAAAATGGTCGAAATAAACCATACACTACCGCCAGGTGTTATTGCCAAGACGGTTTATGACCGTACTACTCTTGTGGAAAAAACCATACATACCGTAAAGAAGAATCTGGCTGAAGGTGCCCTTTTGGTAATTGCAATTCTGTTCCTCTTTTTGGGAAATATACGAGCAGC
>CAYJME010000059.1:0-15556 GCA_964370795.1 uncultured candidatus Brocadiaceae bacterium | reverse complement strand
AAGCAATCTCCCCGCTTTCATAAAGGAGAATTGGTTGCGGCTATGCTGCGCTAGGTATTTTACATGTATCAAAAATATTGTGCAAACATTTGAAACATTTATGATTTGCCATAAAAAAAATCACGAAACCGAATTTACTACCCGTCTCAGGCAAACAATTGCAACATTACCTTGACATATACATCTATATTTGCGTAAAATAACTCGATATTTACATTTTAGTAAAGCCTATTTAAAGGAAAAACGGGAATGGATAAACAGGAGCATTTCAATGCCATCCTAACGTCCGACCAGGAAAATAGAGAAAAAATCTCAAAAAATATCTACGATGAGCACTACGATAAAGAATTAGATGCCGACAAAATTAAACCACAGACACAAAGGAGAAAGAAGCGAATATCTCTCTATAAAAGTATTGTTGGTCAAGGGCATGAACGAATTCTGGAAATCGGTTGTGGTATTGGCGATTTAACATACGCCTTAATAGACAATGCAAAAAGGATAACCGGTGTAGACATTTCCTCAAAGGTGCTCGACTTTGCTAAAACACGGAGAAGTTTGTATTCAATTGGAGACGACCAGTTTCAAAAGATAGAATTTTTGCAGATGTCCGGAGTAAATTTAGATTTTCCATCGGCAACTTTTGATTATGTAGTTAGTACCTCCATGATTGAACACCTCCATCCCGAAGATGTTGAACAACATCTTCGGGATGTTTGGCGTATTCTTAAAAATAATGGACATTATCTGATTTGGTGTCCTAACAGATTGGGACACCATAAAGACAGGGCTGGTCACCTCTGCATGTTTTCATACAAAGATTTAATTGGAGAAATGAAACATGCGGGTTTCCGGAACCTTCAATCAACCCTTTTCACAAGACCACAGATGGTTGACGCTCGATTTAAAATTTTTCTAGAGAATTTTCTTTCCGCACTACGAATAAAGACGTTGTGGAGCCATCTGGGGGTAAGAAATATTTTATTGGTGGCAACAAAATAATCGTTCAGCCTATTGGAAAATAAAATTTTTACAAATCATTAATATTATTTTTGATACAAAACTATGAGCTTCATAACCAAGATATTTGGAACATCCAACGATAGATATTTAAAAAAAATCAAACCTATTATAGATCATATAAATTCCCTCGAACCAAAGATGATGGCGCTTACCGACGCCGAAGTCCGTCAAAAAACGGATGAATTTAAAGAAAGGTTTTCAAAAGGAGAAACCCTCGATGATCTTTTGCCAGAAGCGTTTGCCACGGTAAGAGAAGCGAGCCGAAGAATTCTGCTTGCCCCAAATCCAGATAGTCCCAACCGTACCATGAGGCATTTTGATGTCCAGCTCATTGGTGGTATTGTTTTACATCAGGGAAAGATCGCCGAAATGACGACGGGTGAAGGAAAAACCCTCGTTGCTACTTTGCCTGCATATTTAAACGCACTATCGGGAAAAGGCGTCCACGTTGTTACCGTAAATGATTATCTGGCAAAACGCGACAGGGACTGGATGTCGCCCCTCTTTGAATTCCTGGGTTTAAAAGCGGGGACTATTCAGGCAAATCAGGGTTACGAAGAGAAGAAAGCCGCTTATTTATGCGATATTACCTACGGAACAAATAACGAATTCGGCTTCGACTACCTTCGCGACAATATGAGGGTCAGGGTGGAAGAGCAGGTTCAAATCAGCCGGGGGCTCAATTATGCAATTGTCGACGAGGTCGATAGCATTTTAATTGACGAGGCACGTACCCCCCTCATTATTTCCGGTCCTTCTGAAGAATCTACGGAAAAGTATTACATCGCCGATAAGATTGCCAGGCGTTTAAAGCCGGAAAAACATTTTGAGATAAAAGAAAAAGAACGGTCGGTGCACCTGCACGAAGAAGGCATCGAAGAGGTCGAAAAACAACTCAACGTGGACAGTATTTACACCGGCACCAACATGGAATGGCCTCATTATATAGAACAGGCGCTCCGTGCCCATTTTCTCTTTAAAAACGACAAAGATTATATTGTCAAAAACGGCGAGGTAATTATTGTAGACGAATTTACCGGCCGTTTAATGGAAGGTCGTGTATGGAGTGACGGATTGCATCAGGCCGTACAGGCAAAAGAACATCAGCGCATTAAAGAAGAAAATCAAACCCTTGCCACCATCACCCTCCAGAATTTTTACCGATTATACAAAAAACTTGCCGGAATGACCGGTACGGCAATGACAGAGGCAGCGGAGTTTGACAAGATATATAAACTTGAAGTCGCTTCAATACCCACCAATAAGCCCATGCATCGTACCAATTTTCCCGACCGTGTATACCGAACGGAAAAAGAAAAGTTTATTGCCATCATCCAGGAAATTATGGAAGTGCACAAACAAGGCAGACCGGTGCTGGTCGGAACGGTATCTATTGAAAAATCCGAATTGATCCATGAATTGCTGATGAGATCGGGTATTGAACACGAGGTCTTGAACGCCAAACATCATGAACGGGAAGCCCATATCGTCGCAAAGGCTGGTCAGCGTGGAAACGTTACCATTGCAACCAATATGGCAGGCCGTGGCACAGATATCGTCCTTGGTGAAGGCGTGGCAACCCTTGGCGGTCTCCATATTATTGGCACTGAAAGGCATGAGGCAAGGCGTATTGACAACCAGCTTCGTGGCCGTGCAGGACGTCAGGGAGACCCGGGCTCATCCCGTTTCTATGTATCGCTCCAGGACGATTTGATGAGGATTTTTGCCTCTGAACGTGTCAGTTCCCTTTTGAAGATGTTTGGCATGGAAGAAGGTATGGCCATTGAGCACTCCATGGTCACAAAATCCATCGAAAGAGCGCAAAAAAAGGTAGAAGAACACAACTTTGAAATCAGAAAGCATCTGCTCGAATATGATGAAGTCATGGACGAACAGAGGAAAACTATTTATGGCATGAGGCAAAATGTACTGGAAGGGAAAAATCTCCATGAATACATCGCACGAATGTTCGAAGACTGTATCCAGGAAATGGTACATTTTGCTTATACTGTAAAAAAGGGTGCCGAGGAAGAAAATAACCAATTCGATCTCACTGCATGGTTTAAGCTGAAGTTTGGCCTGGGAGCCGATTTAAACGAAGTTGAGGAAAAAACGCCCAGGAACGTGGAAGAGTATCTGATTAAAAAGGCGATGGAGGCATACGAGGCAAAGGAAAACACCATTGGCAAGCAGGAGATGGAAACAATTGCCCAGATACTTTTACTGGAAAAGATCGACATAAAATGGAAAGACCATCTCTATGCGATGGACCATTTGAGATCGGGTATCGGTCTCCGCGGTTATGCCCAGTTAGATCCCAAAATCGAATATAGAAGAGAGGCGCTGGCCATGTTTGAAAGTATGAACCTTTCGATCAGGGATGAAGTAACCGATCTCATATTTAAATTACAGCCGATAAAGGAATCAGAGAGAAAAGAAGTGTTTCATCCCGATCACTATGTCCATCAGGAAGTATCAGGATTAAGCGCCATACATGAATCTCCGGAGGCGGCGAGCGCACAGACTACAAATGTGACTACCGAAGAACAATCAGAGAAAAAGCCTGAACCCATTAAAGTTGGCATCAAGGTGGGGAGAAACCAGCCCTGTATATGCGGCAGTGGTAAAAAATTCAAGCAATGCTGTGGAAGAGCGACCTAATTCATGGTGTTTACCTCTCAATACTTCGAGTGCAGATAAGCGTTCTAAAATCACGCCACGTTCATGTCTATCATTTTTGATGCTGCTTATCTCGCAGCGCTCATCTGTGGGTCTCCATATTTCCTCCTGAAACTTGCAACCAGTGACCGGTACCGTTCTGGTCTGGCACAACGGCTGGGATGGCTCAATGCAAAATACGAGGAAATGCCCTGTATATGGATTCACGGCGCATCAGTAGGGGAAATCTTAACGGTAAAAGCGCTTGTAAAATCTCTTGAAAAAGAGTTTAATAAAATAAATATTGTACTATCTGCCAATACAAATACCGGATTGGCTGTTGCTGAAAAATGTTATCGTGATAAAAATGTCTTTTATTTTCCGCTCGACCTGAGCTGGGTGGTTGA
This sequence comes from uncultured candidatus Brocadiaceae bacterium, assembly GCA_964370795.1. Classification (GTDB taxonomy): domain Bacteria; phylum Planctomycetota; class Brocadiia; order Brocadiales; family Brocadiaceae; genus JAHFOW01. The sequence goes on along the minus strand of CAYJME010000059.1, from coordinate 11,468 downwards.
TAAGGTACTCTGTACCATAAACCCCGTTTGTATAATCCTTATTGAATTAGAAGTATGGCCAAATTTTTTGATTGAAACGGCAAAAAAACATATCCCCGTGGTACTCTTGAATGCAAGGATATCAGAGAAATCCCTCCGGTGGTATCGTGTGTTAGGTAAGATTTCGCCAATATTCCTGGAAAGTATAACCAGAAAGGAAAATATTTTTTGCGCAAGAACTGATGTGGATGCAGCACGGCTTAAAAACCTGGGGATATCCGAAGCGCAAATCCATGTTACCGGTAATATGAAATATGATAACATTGTGACTTCAATTCCGGAAGACACACAGAAACGGTTGCATTCCCTCTTTGAGATATGTAATGGCGATAAGGTTATTGTCTGTGGAAGTACCCATGAGGGTGAAGAAAGTATCATTCTTAAGGTTTTCAAACAATTACAGGAGAAGTTTAATAAATTACGATTAATTTTGGCGCCGCGACACATCGAAAGGGTTTCGGATGTAATTAAGCAGATAGAATCTGCCGGACTTCGTTGCGTGAGAAAGACATCGCTTGATAAAGGAAACACTATCGGTGGACAAAAATACGAAACCGTTATTCTTCTCGATACCGTAGGAGAATTGCTTCCCGTGTATAGTGTTGCCGATTGTGTGTTCGTCGGAAAAAGCCTCGTTCCTCAGGGCGGTCAAAATATGATGGAACCTGCGGGAATGGCTAAGCCAATTATCGTTGGCCCGCACACCTTTAATTTTCAGGAAGAAATGCGGTTACTCCACACGGCTGGCGCCATAAAAATTGTACAGAATGAACAGTCACTCTTCAGTGAAATGGTAGCTTTATTCGAGCGCCCGGATGTTGCCCGTGAAATGGGCAAAAAGGCACAGGCAGTTGTTGTAAAACAGCAGGGCGCTACAGAACGTAATGTGAATGTATTAAGAAAATTTTTATTTAAGGAGAGGGCAGTATTCGTATGAAAAAAGGAAGGCATTTATTTACCTCAGAATCGGTATCGATGGGACATCCGGATAAGGTTGCTGACCAGATATCCGACGCCGTCCTGGATGCCATGCTTGAACAGGATCCCGCAAGCAGGGTTGCATGTGAAACCCTGGTAACAACAGGCGTGGCCTTTGTTGCAGGCGAATTCACGACAAAGGCAAACGTAAACGTATCTGATATCGTAAGAAACACGATAAAGGAAATTGGCTATACGGACGCCTCGATGGGATTTGATTACAACTCATGTGCAGTTATTACCAGCATTGGTAAACAGTCCCCCGATATTTCTCAGGGTGTAACCGAAGGAGAAGGTCTTCATAAGGACCAGGGCGCTGGTGACCAGGGAATGATGTTTGGCTATGCCTGTAACGACACACCGGAACTGATGCCGCTTCCCATCATGCTGGCGCATAGAATTATTATTAAGCATGCAGAATTAAGGCAAAAAGGGGCTTTGAAATATTTACGGCCGGACGCAAAATCACAGGTAACGGTAGAATTCCAGGACCATAAGCCTGTCAGGGTACATACCGTGGTTATCTCTACCCAGCATGCCCCTGATGTAAAATACGAAACCATCAAAGAGGATATGATTGAAAAAGTCGCCAAACAGGTAATCCCGGCGCATTTATTGGATAGTAAAACCATTTATCATATAAATCCAACCGGACGTTTTGTCATTGGCGGACCCCAGGGGGATTGCGGTTTGACAGGACGAAAGATCATTGTCGATTCCTACGGCGGGTGGGGACGTCACGGAGGCGGCGCCTTTTCGGGAAAGGACCCAACGAAGGTTGACCGAAGCGCCTGCTATGCTGCCAGACACATGGCAAAAAATATTGTTGCCGCTGGTTTGGCAGAACGATGCGAGGTGCAGGTCGCTTATGCAATCGGCGTGGCAAAACCGCTGGCCCTCCACATTACTACAGAAGGCACGGGAAAGCTGCCCGATGAAAAACTCACCGAGGTTTGTGAGAAGGTATTCGACATGACGCCAAGTGGTATTATTGACCGCTTGAAACTCAGAAGGCCGATCTATAAGATTACCGCCCGTCATGGTCATTTTGGCCGTTCAGAGGACTCATTCACCTGGGAAAAGATAGACATGGTTGATGCCCTGCGCAAGGCTGCGGGTATTTAAAACTGTTTAATTATTCACCGCAGAGGGCGCAAAGAACGCAGAGAAAAAAGATGATTGACTTTTTGCATAGGCTCCTTAACTTCCCCCCCGGTCTTCCCTGGTTTCTTTGTGACCTCTGCGTTCTCTGCGGTGAGTTAAACATTTAAAAAAATGATGACAAAAGATGCCATCCTTAACAAAGATTACAAAAAGCTCCTGGACATCACCGGAGCAGATATTATCTTTCTCTTTGGTTCTGTGCTTTCAGACAATTTCCGCAAAGAAAGCGATATTGATATTGGCGTCTATTTTGAAAACATGCGGTATGATAAAAGCAATGTTTACGACACTGTAATTGATTTTTTTGGGATTGAACAGGTGGATGTTGCTTTTTTAAATGAGGCGTCTCCTCTCCTGTTGTTTCAGGTCGTCAAAAAGGGTAAGCCGATGGCCTACAAAAGTTATACCAGACTGGCAGAATTCAGGCTTCGATGTCTCAGGCAATACTGGGAGACTAAAAAATTTCGTAAAATAAAGGAAGATTTGTTAAAGAAATCTCTGGAAAAAATCAAATGACTTGGCTTCCGGAAGAAAAAGAAATTCTTATAAGCAAGCTTGAGTATCTTAAAAATTATTATGAAGAATTACAAGGTTTTACCGTACTAAGTTTTCATGAGTATATACAGGACAAAATCAAACGCCGTGCAATTGAGAGGCTGTTACAATTAATCGTTGAAATTGAATTTTATGGAAAGTATCTCAAAATTTTAGCAAAAAACCTTTAAAAAGGCGTAACGACACCTTAATTAACAAAGAAAGGAACATTCATGAACGGGGACATTAAAGACATAAATTTAGCATCACAGGGGAAGAAGCGCATAGAATGGGCAAGCAATGACATGCCTGTCCTGACGCAGATAAAAGAAAGGTTTGAAAAGGAAAAACCATTAAAGGGGCTGAAAATGTCAGCCTGCCTTCATGTAACGGCAGAAACCGCAAATCTGGTAAGAGCGCTCAAGGCAGGCGGCGCAGATATTGTCCTTTGTGCCTCCAATCCTTTATCAACACAGGACGATGTTGCCGCCTCTCTGGTGAAGGATTATGGTATACCCGTTTTCGCTATCAAGGGAGAAGATAATACAACATATTACAAACACCTCACAGCGGCACTGGACCACAAACCAACTATCACCATGGACGACGGCGCCGACCTGGTATCTGCCATCCACAAGGACCGTAAAGGACTTATCCCCCAAATCATGGGAAGCATGGAAGAAACAACGACCGGTGTAATACGTCTAAAAGCAATGGAGAAAGACGGTTCTCTCAAAATACCGGTTATTGCCGTAAACGATGCCGACACAAAACACCTCTTCGATAACCGGTATGGAACAGGACAATCGACCATCGATGGAATCATCAGAGCCACGGACGTCTTACTTGCCGGTAAAACCGTTGTCGTTGCCGGTTATGGCTGGTGTGGAAAGGGATTTGCCATGCGTGCAAACGGCATGGGCGCAAACGTTGTGGTTACGGAAATAGACCCCGTAAAATCACTTGAGGCAGCCATGGACGGGTACAGGGTGATGCCCATGAGTGAGGCCGCAAAAGTTGGCGACCTTTTCTGCACAGTGACAGGAAACATGCATGTAATCAGGAAAGAACACTTTGAAGTCATGAAACACGGCGCATTAGTTTGCAATTCCGGCCATTTCAACGTAGAAATTGACATCGGCGCTTTGGAATCCCTGTCAACAAAGGTCAATAAAGGCGTTCGTAATTTTGTAGACCAATATGTTCTCAAAAATGGCAGGTCTATATATCTTCTGGGTGAAGGACGGCTCATTAACCTTGCCGCTGCAGAAGGTCATCCTGCATGCGTTATGGATATGAGCTTTGCTACTCAGGCATTAGCCACAGAATATGTTGTAAAAAACAAAGGAAAATTTGCCGCAAAGGTTTACGAGGTACCAAAGGAGATCGACGAATGGGTCGCCAGTCTTAAATTGAAATCCATGGGCATTACCATAGATATCCTTACAAAAGAGCAGGAAAAGTATCTTGCTTCATGGGAGGAAGGTACCTAATTTCGCTATGGCTATTATAAAACCGTTCCAGGGAATTCGGTATAACTCAAGTTTGATTAAGGACATCTCTTCGGTGGTAACACCACCGTATGATGTAATTTCTCCACAGGAGCAAGAGGGGTATTATCAAAAACATCCCAACAACATCATCCGGATTGATTTCGGAAAGGAATTGCCCGGGGACAGTGAACAGGTCAATAAATATAGCCGCGCCGCTGAATCCCTGAGAGACTGGATTAAGGCAGGAATACTCAAACGAGAGGATACACCAGCTATTTATATCTACGACCAGGAATTTACCGCTAAAGATAGAAGGTTTGTCCGGCGGGGGTTTGTTTCGCTGGTAAAACTTGAACCTTTCGACAAAGGGCACATTTATCCACATGAACAAACGCTTTCCGGTCCAAAGGTAGACCGTTTGAAACTCATGCAGTCGTGCCATGCAAATCTCAGCTCGATTTTCGCCCTTTTTCCTGACGAGAATAGCGCCATTGATAGCTATCTATCAAAAGCAACCACTGCAAAGCCGGAACTGGATTTTGTTGATAACTCAGGGGTAAAAAATAAACTGTGGGTACTGAAGGATAGAGAGGCGGTCAGTACCCTGGCAACGCTCATGAAGGAAAAACCACTCTTCATTGCAGACGGACATCACCGCTATGAAACAGCGCTGGTGTATCAGGAACAAACACGCAGGGCAAACGGATGGATTGGCGGCGATCTACCCCTCGATTATGTCATGATGGTATGCGTATCCATGAATAATCCGGGGCTCCGGATACTTCCCACACACCGTCTGGTGCGGAATATAAAAAATTACCCCCTGGATACCATTCTTACTTCATTAAAAGAATCATTCCATGTTGAATATATTGGCAAGGGATGTAGCGTAGATGAGTTTCTCTCTGCCCTTAATAAAGGAACAAAAGAGCCTGCATTTATCATGTATGCCGGCAAAGAAGATGCTTATTACAAACTACAGCCAAACAATGAAAACATGATCGAATCGGTATTTGCCAATAACCACCCTGAATGGAAACATCTTGATGCCGGTATACTCCATGGCATAATTATAGAAAGGATACTGGGTATAAACACTGCTCACGGGAATGACAAAAACGCTGTGATTTATATAAAAGATGAGAAAGAAGCACTGTCTCAGGTAAAAGCAGGCCACTATCAACTTGCATTCTTTATGAAACCGACCCTCATCGAGCAGGTAAAAGAAATCGCCATGAAGCGAAAGGTTATGCCTCCGAAATCGACGTACTTTTATCCAAAATTAATTACGGGTATTGTTATCAATAGCTTTCATTAAATCAGGCATTCGGCGACTTTTTATTGTAGCGCAGATCTCTTGTGGTCGGCGATAAGCCGCTTAAGCCGTTAAAACAGTTCAAACGGTTTAAACTGCTTAAACGACTTAAACCATTTGGTCTGTGCAACGGTTACAAGAATAAACCACCCGTACTACGATTTGTATTGAAATTCCCTATACATCAACAAGAGAACTATTTGATTTTTGTAGCATATACCAATATATTTGACAAACATTGAACATTCTTTTATAATATTATAAATTTTGTTTATCTTATCGAGAGTGGCAGAGGGACTGGCCCTGTGAAGCCACAGCAACCGGTTTTGTCCAGTAAGTAATCTGGGCAGAATGCTGGTGCTAATTCCTGTCTCGTGTTTTGGGGAAAGATAAGATAGGGACGTAAAAAAGCCTCTTCCTATCTTATTTTTATAGAAAGAGGCTTTTTTATTTGCTGGAAATTGTAGGGAGGCAATAGATGGGATTTGTTAAAGGCCTAAGATGCCGTGAATGCGGCAAGGAATATCCAAAAGAACCATTACATGTATGCAGTTTTTGTTTCGGTCCTTTAGAAGTCGATTATGATTATGATGGAATAAAAAAGGTGCTGACGAGAAAGCTCATTGAATCTCGCGGCAAGACCATGTGGCGCTACCGGGAACTCCTCCCCATTGATGGAGAACCAACGGTGGGCGCGCAGGTGGGTTTCACCCCGCTGGTTAAGGCAAATAATCTTGCTAAATTTTTAGGGGTAAAGGAATTATACGTAAAGAATGATTCCGTAAACTATCCAACATTTTCTTTTAAGGACCGTGTTGTTTCCACTGCCCTGACCAAGGCGAAGGAATTTGGTTTCAAAACGGTCGGATGTGCTACTACGGGAAATCTGGGAAATGCGGTAGCTGCCCAGGCAGTACAGGCAGGTCTTGAAAGCTACATCATCATGCCAGCAGACCTCGAACAAGGCAAAATTATCGGAACGTTGATTTATGGTACGAATGTAATAAAAGTCAGGGGAAATTACGATAGTGTAAACAAGCTATGCTCTGAAATCGCAGACAAATATGGCTGGGCTATTGTCAATGTAAATTTAAGGCCATACTATGGCGAAGGCTCAAAGACTTACGGATATGAAATCATGGAACAACTCGGATGGAAAGCGCCCAGACATATCATTGTCCCGATGGCAGGCGGTTCCCTGATTACCAAGATAGAAAAGTCTATTAAAGAATTTGTCAAGCTGGGACTTATAGATAATGCAGATACGAAACTCCACGGCGCCCAGGCCAGCGGCAGCTCGCCCATCACCACTGCCGTTAAGGCAGAAACTGATGTGATAAAACCGGTAAAGCCTAAGACGATTGCCCAATCAATAGCAATCGGGAATCCGGCTGACGGTTTCTATTCGGTAAAATCCATTAACGTTTCCGGAGGATGGGCCGAAGATGTAACAGATGACGAACTTGTGGAAGGTATAAAATTACTTGCCAGAACGGAAGGTATTTTTACCGAAACGGCAGGCGGTGTAACGGTTGCCGTGACGAGGAAACTCATTGAACAGGGCAGGATACCGAAGGATGAGTCTATTGTAATCAGCGTTACCGGGAATGGCTTGAAAACCCAGGAGGCAGTCCTGAATAAATTAGAAGAACCAAAAATTATCAATCCCTCCCTTGCCGAATTCGTCGCTATTATGGAAAAAAAGACGTCCGGGGCACACTGAAATTTATGGGAAGTGAGAAGCTGAAAATTTCAAACACTTGCAAGTGCACATCTTCAAAACTTCTTAATGATAAACTGTCTTTAAAAAAATCTGTATTTAATTTTAAACGTAAAAGGAGCAAAAAATGCCAATAACGGTACGTATCCCAACACCACTGAGAACCCTTACGAAGGGCGCAGATGAGGTAAAGGTTGAAGGAAAAACAATTAAAGACGTCGTTGAGAGTCTTGAAAAAAATTACAAAGGCATCAAAGAGAGAATTTGTGATAATGACGGACAGATCAGGAGGTTTATTAATTTCTACCTGAACGACGAAGATATCCGATTTATGGGCAATTTGAACACCCCTGTCAAAGACGGCGACCACATTTCTATAGTGCCTGCAATCGCCGGCGGCAGTATAAATTAGCACTACGGCAACTTTTAGTTTTCATATCCTGTGGTAAGGAGCCGTCTCCTGACGGCGATTGGCAATTCACAACGGTGTACATGTGCCCGGTTGCCAACAGGAGTTGGCTCCTACCAAAAAATTCGAAATGCCTTTTTTTCTGTGTAATCTGCGAAATCTGTGGTTTTTTAATTTTTATACCAGACTTTGAAATATTTTTCTGACCTCATCCATCCTTCCACAGGTCATTTTCCCCTCTGGGCATTCATCATGTACACAACCGGGGCCTGCGTCCTTGAATATGTGGGGTGAGACTTTTTTTACCAGCCGAAGCATCTCTATCGCCATAGCCCTTATCTCCCACTGGGCGCGGTTACAACAGCGTACCCGAAAAAAGTGGATCAACTCACGACCATTCATGGTAAGGATAATTTTAGTTTCAGCTGCATTTGGCAACAAAAAACGGGCGTCCTCAAAAGAACTTTCTCCTTTTTCGCCAAGCGCATCCACAAGTTCGTCATACCACTTTTGAATGGTCTCCATTTTTTCAATAAACCACTGCTTTTTACCGATCTTTTCAATATTGGGCGGAACAACAAAATGAAAACCACTCCCCTTCTTACTCTGCTGTCCCACGTATCGTTGACTCTGCTGGGAATATGAGGCCAGGCGGTGGCGCACAAGCTGATGAGAACAGGCACGGGAAATGCCTTCTACTCCAAAGGTAAAGGTAATATGTTCAACAGGCGAGAGGTGCCGCATATCGGTGAGCTTTTCTATAAAACCAGCCTGGTCTTTGCTCTCGATCTGCTTCTCTAATTCCTTAATAGAAGCCGGACTATAACACAACTTCGCCGCCTGGGCTACCAGCTCTTCCGGGTTGGCTGTGTAACGTAACAAGACGACATTTAATTTTGATTCGGTCATATGAATATCAATTGGTCACTGATGAATGCAGATTACCAGGATTTAAATGAGGCCTTCGGTGACTTTTTATTGTAGCACAGATATCTTGTGGTCGGCGATAAGCCGCTTAAGCCGTTAAAACAGTTCAAACGGTTTAAACTGCTTAAACGACTTAAACCATTTGGTCTGTGCAAACGGTTATAGGGATAACCCCCTACGCTACGATTTGTATTAAAATTCCTATACATAAATAGTCGAGAGACGTATATCTTGCGTTTCCACCTTTATATCTAAAACTCAATACCTTTTTGTGCCCTTACGCCCTTTTTAAACGGATGCTTGATCTCCCGCATCTCAGTTACCAGATCTGCCAGATCAATAATCTTGTCGTGTGCGTTACGACCGGTAACAACTACGTTCAGTTTTCGCGGTCTTTCTTTTAACACGGATACGACATCCTCAATATTTAAGAGACCGTAATCAATCATATTATTAATCTCATCGAGGATAATCACATCATACAAACCGGATAATATCTCCTTTTTTGCATAATCCCACGATGCCCTGGCATTTTCAATAACTTCTACTGTCTGGTCGCTTTTCCTTGTTTTTACAAAACCCTGCCCTAACTGAACGATCCGAAAATATGGTTCTAATCGCTTCACCGCATCAATCTCGCCGGTATGCCATGCGCCTTTAATAAACTGGAGCATCAGCACCTTCATACCATGGCCAACAGCCCGAAGACCAATGCCTAACGCTGCCGTGGTTTTACCCTTCCCATTCCCCGTATTTACTATAATAAGTCCATTTTCCATATGTAAAAAGATTATATGAATTGAGAATAAAAGTCAAGCATATTGAAAACTTACAACCTCCTTTGGTTTTTAAAATTCATTGACAAAAAGCGTTGGAATCCTTAATATCACTTCTTTCGAGATAAATTTACATAGGGTTTTATGGAGAGCAAGAAACGCACTTAAAGAAAGGGGTTAGGTATGGCAAAGGTAAAGGAATGCGACCTGCCTGGCATTGGCAAGAAATTTACCCTGGAACTGGATTCAGGTGACAAATTGGTGGTAGTAATTCATTCTTCTGGTGAAAGAGAGGTCTTTAAGTTCACAGAAGACGGCGATGAACCTGTTTCGGTAACAAGACTCAGCGACGAAGAGGCGCACCAGATAGGCGCTATACTCGCGGGAACGTACTTCCAGCCCGTCATCGAAGAAGAACAAAAATTAACTATGAAAAATGCCACCATGGAATGGATCAAGGTTGTGGACGATTCAATGCTGGCTCATAAAAAGATCGAAGATTTGGATATCAGGAAACTGACAGGGGTATCCATTACCACTATTATTCGGGGAGAAACGGTAATCCAGAACCCCCGTTCCAGCGAAATTATCAAGCCACAGGATACTATTATCGTTATCGGAAGCAATGAACAGATTAACAATTTCCTTGCCACCTTTGAAATCAAACACCGTTTAGAAAATGATTGTCAATGAAAGTGTATTATCACTAGGCATCTCCCTCATTGCCTTATTTTTTGCTGGTTTGCTGGCAACGAAGATCAATCAGTCGCTCACTGCCGTGTTTATCATCGTCGGGATGATCCTGCAAAACTTCTTCCCCGTTACGATTATCACAGAATTCATAGCCACGCTGGGGATTATCTTCATGTTGTTCATGTTTGGCCTTGAATTTTCCGTTGGTAGTCTCCTCAATAATCAGCGAAAGATATTTTATTCAGGAACATACGATCTCATCTTCAACTTTCCTGTCGGCATATTTTTCGGCTGGTTACTGGGGTATGACCTGATACAATCATTGCTCCTCGGCGGGATTGTTTATGTAACCAGTTCCGTGATTGTAGCCAAATCCATCATTGATTTAAAACGTTCGGCAAATCCGGAAACCGAATACCTACTCAATACCCTGATTTTTGAAGATATGTTTATCGCCTCGTTCCTGGCATGTCTCGTTGGTATTATAAACTACGGCCATATTGACGCAAAAGGCATATTTCTTGTCATATTAAAGACGTCGGCCTTTTTTGCATTTTTCATCGTGCTCTCGAAAACCTCAAAAAAATTCATAGATAAGATCATTGATATAGAACACACGGAATTATTCGTAATCCTGATCCTTTCCCTTATCGTACTCTCTGCCGGCGCTGCATCCAGGATAGGTCTTTCTGAGGCGATTGGGGCATTTCTTGCAGGACTCGTACTGTCAGAAACAAAGCAAAGACATAGAATTTCAGAGGCGATTAAGCCCTTTCAACAATTCTCTACGGCAATATTCTTTGTTGCATTCGGAATGTCAGTCGAATACAAGCATATAGGAAGCTTGATACCGATTGGTATGTTCATCTTTATTGTTACCTCTTTTAGCAAGGTAATCGGCGGTTATTTTATTGGTAAAAAATATGCTTTATCGAAAAAGGCAAGTTTGAGGCTTGGCTTTAGCCTCATTCCCAGGGGTGAATTTTCCATCATCCTCGCAGGGATAGTTACGATGAATCACGGCCTGCCCTATCCCCTGAAATCCCTTACCGGTGTTTATGTATTGCTAAGTGCCATCCTCGGCAGTATTATCATGAAGGAGTCGGACTGGATTACCCGGTGGTTTATTGAAAAGAGAGATAAAATAGATAAAAAGTAATGGCCCACCGCAGAGGACGCTAAGGATACAGAGGAGAAATTAGAAACCCACAGATTGCATACATTATCAATAACAACAGAAACAAACAACAATTACCACAAAGACACAAAAAGGCGAAAGTCGGCTATTCTTGTATTTCTGCCTTGACGTCTTCGTGGTAATTTTTATTATCTGTGTCATCGGTACTACTATCCATCAACTTCTTATTTTTTTGCGTGTTTTTCATGCAGCCATTTCCGTAAGCGCTTTAATATCAAGGGC
>CAYJME010000058.1:5462-15703 GCA_964370795.1 uncultured candidatus Brocadiaceae bacterium | reverse complement strand
GCCCTGAAACCCTTGATTTACGTACGTACTACCGTACCTTTTAAACATTGTCAAGCCTTTTATCTGTTTGTATGTATTTTTATTTATTGTTATCTATTTGTATGTAATGTATAATGTTTTTAACCATGAATAAGAAGCAAAGAGAAAGTATATCAAAATATTTATATGACATAAGCAAGGGTATTGTGCTTCTTGCTATTGTCGGAAATCTGATAAAAGAGAAGTGGGATTTCCCCGCAATTATCTTTGGCAGTATAGCAACATTCCTTACTTTTATTTGTGCCTTTATTATCGAAGGAGGTATTAACAATGAGTGATATGGCAAAATTTTTTATGGTTCTTTGCTTTATAGCATTAATTGGAGTTTTCATAACTTACTACACCCAGAAGCATTCAAAGCGTCCGTTAAGGTAATGTCCAGTAAAGACCAAGGTATATCAACCTATGAACGAAACAAACCTTTTGATAATTTTTGGTGTTGGAATTATTGCCTTGTGGGTAACGTATTTTTACATTACAAGGCATGAGAAGCACAAACACAGTTAACCCGTTCAACATTGGAACAAACTCCTTTGCATTGGTTTGAAATTACAAAACAATACTTCCAACGTCTTTGGCTTTTCTTGCCCTGATTCTGCCTTGAAACTGCCCTTAAAGCTGGAATAATCATACCGATTCCAGCCCTTGTATAAATCATCGTACAAGTTAAACATTGTCAAGCCTTTTATCTGTTTTTACTATTTCATTTTTGTATTGATAGAGTTATACGGAATTTGGTACATTTACAGACATGAATATCTATGAACAAGTAAAGCAAGCCCTCCAGGATATTGTTGCGCCTGGCTTAAAAGCTATAGAGATTGAAATAAAACGATTAGACGATAAAATAGAAACACGTTTTACGTCATTAGATGTTAAAGTCGATTCGCTTCGTAGAGAAATCACATCCGAAATAAAAAGACTGGACGACAAAATAGATTCCCTTGATGATAAAATAGATATTGCTATACAAATAAGAGAACGCCTTGCAGTTTTGGAAGCAAAGCTGGCATCTTTAGAACACAGCTAACCAGACCAGTAAAGCCCAAAGCATATCAGCCGTATCAGGTCAAACCAGAAAAGAAAGATTAAAAACTCCTGCAAGTATGTCATTCAAATAAGCTCGAAAACTCATATCTATGCCAGCCCTTGTATAAATCATTGTTATTTGTTATTATTATTTTTATGCCTATAACTAAAGAATTGGAAAATATACGTAAGTTTGAATTGGTCGGTTTTAGCCATGAACAAGCTGAAACCCTTGCTGATGTTATAGAAAAATCTCATGTTGATAGCCAGCAAGACTTGAAAGAGTTTATAAACGATAAAATCGATAAACTGGAATTACGCATAAAAGCTTCACATGCCGACTTACTTATGAAAATCTTTGGTATTATTGTAGGTTGTACAAGTATCGCCATAGCAATAATGAAGGCTTGGAAATAGCATCAGGGCATCCGGTAAAGTCCAAAGCATATCAAAAAGTCATACAAGTTCAACATACCTGGAATAAACTCATTTGTAACGGAACATTCGGAACATACGGAACATTCTTTTGATACTTTTTGGAAGGCTCAAAATTACAATAGATGACCTCCAGAGTCTTTGGCTTTTCTGCACCTTGTCCAGCTTTATGACTACCCTTGAATGACTCAAACTCATACCGATTCCACCCTTGATATAACCTGTCGTATAGGCCATTAGCATAGTGTGAAACCATTGCCTTACCTTTGATACCCTGAAGTAGTTCGGAAAGCCCGTGGTGGTCTTGTTCAGTGAAGCTATTGCCGTAGTAATCCTTACTGCCATAATAAGGACAATCAATATAAAATAGCGTTCCTGAGCTGTCATACCTTTTGAGACATTCGGCATAATCAAGGTTCTCAATACAAACGTTCCTGAGCCTTCCCGCTATGGCATCAAAGCTATCAATAGAGTTCCGAAAGCTCTGGACAGGATTTCTACCCGTAACGGAAGGTACAGCAAACCCGCCTGTTTCGGAATCGCCAGCAAAGCAAGTCCTGTTCAGGTAATACCACTGTGCGACACGTGTAATTTCATCCTGTGGCAATGCGCCTTGCTTCCAGTTATCCCGCATCGCCTGCCATATCATCCGTGAGTAAGGCGTATACCCAAGCTCCTGGATAAGCCTTTCTCTCTTTTCGCTATCTTTTACCACCTGAAAGAATGATATTAAGTAGCCGTCTATATCGTTAATGACTTCCGCCGGTGAAGGTGTCTTGGCAAAAAGTAAATGGCCAGCACCCGCAAAAACTTCACAGTAAAGGGTATGCCCTGGTATGTATCGACTCAGCCAGCCAGTAAGGAAATGTTTACCGCCGATTCTGTTAATAGGGGATTTAACGCTAACCATTATTACATTCCAACCATCTATCTATATTTTCTCTTTTAAACCTGAGACTTTTTCCAACGTGAAAATGGGGAATTGCTTCACGAAACGTCAAATTATAAATAGTCGACACTGGCACATTTAAATATTTTGCAACATCCTTAACGTTCATTAACCCGCTTTCCGGAACAACCTTTAATCCGTTCATATTTAATCACTCCTGTTTAATCTAATTGTTTTATTGATAATATGGTCTACACTTTTTTTTCTTATTCCTTGTAAAGTTTTATCATTTCTAATTGGATTAACTTCCATTCGGAAGCCGCCTTTTGGAATGCTTCCAAGTCTTTACCATCGTCCCATAACTGATTTAATCTATTTTCGGCTTTTATGCCATTCTCGTATCTCTCTGGATGTGTTTGTCTGGCATACTCAATCGCACCTGGTGTGTAGTTTTTATTAATTTCACCCACTGCATCTTTAAATACTGATTCAAATGTTAATTCTGGCTGTTGTTTAGGCTCGTCAATTGGTTTAATTTTACCTGAGTTAACAAACCTTATTACTTTTTCTGGCATTGCTTCTAACGTTTGGCCTTCATACAATTCAAGAACGCCTTTACTTGTTTTAAGTTTGAATTTTTGTAAGACTTGGAATTTCATTCAACCTCCTCCAAAATTTCTTCGTTTGAAACGTCTACCGTCGTATTTTTATTCTTGTTTTCTTCTGTTTTGGGTGGCATAGTGGCAATATTGTCGTATAAGTCTTTATTGTTGAATTGGTTAGGAATATGACCAATAGTTTTTTGACTAGTGGCAGATAGTGGCATATAGTGGTCAAGTGGTGTCTGTGTGGCATTTTCCTGGCAATTTCCATGACCACCGATGCCACTGTAGCCACTGCCTGCCACTACCCCTTTAAGATAGTGGTCTGTTTGTATGTCTTTACTATGCAGTGGTTTATCTATTTGACTGGCCACTATGCCACTATAATTGTCATTTTCGGTGGAAAATTTAAAATATACACTTTTAACGTGTTCAAAACAAAACTCATAAGCCCTTTGGTTCTTCTTCCTGCCAGCTTTTTTATCATACAGGTTTAACGTTTTTACGGACTTACCTATCCAGCTTTGTAATTTCTTTTTTTCTTTATCATCCATATTGATGTATTCTGGCTTCAATTTCATCGCTATATCAGTGACAGTTAATACATCCCTACCTTTTTCTTTCAGCATATCTTTTAGGGTATCGAATAGTTTTTGTTCGTCCTCGCTTAGTCCATCCTGTGTTTCTCCCATAGATTCGAGGAAGAAAGTTTTAATCTCTTGAGTTTCACTCTGTGGTACATTTTCTAACACCAGAACGGTCTCAATAGGTTGCCATAATTCTTTAACCCGGTTTTTCACGTCACTACCTGTAGTTTTGTATATTTCCCGGACATCTTTCCAGCGTGTTAACAATAACCGATAAAGTTTATCCCGAAGTTCACTCCATGCTGGCAGATGACTTTCAGGATATGCAAGTTCCCCATTAGCTCGAACCATGACAATTTCAATGCATCTGTCCTTGAGGTCATAATGTAGGTCTTTGTAGGACGCAAAAACCTTTGGTGCGTAAGTCTCAAATTCTAAAACCTTCCGCCCTTTTGATGATATTTCAACGACTCGCCGTCTGCCGCCGCCCCGTGAGTAAGAATCTGCTAAAATACCAACGATCTCTTCATTATCTGGATTATTCAGAGACTCGGCCTGGTCTATCAGGAAAGCCCCTCGTACCCCGTCAACCGTGTCAGATAACGAAGCTAAGGTAATCCCTTTTGTCCGTATCGCATTAAAGGCCAGCCATTCGAGGATATTCAGCAACCTGCTTTTCCCGCTGCCTTTCTTGCCAAAAATGAACAGAAACGGAATTGCATTGAAAAGTAAAAAGAAATAGGTCGACATAATCCAGGCCGCTAAAAGTCCATAAACAACGTCATTTGAGAATTCAACATAATGTCTTAATACCTGTTTAATTTCCTGATAAACATTGGTTGGTGATGTTGGATTTTCCACAAACTTATGAATATTGTTTTTCCTCCATTTTTCCTCAGCCATAAATAAAAGTCTGTTTCTTGTATCGAAAATAAGTTTTTGGTTGTTAAATTCTACGACCGGTGTTTTTTCGTGCAACAACAATTCGTTTTGTGTTGAAATTACATAAAAATTTACATCAATAATTTCAATCTCATCTTTATCATTTTTTTGGATTTTCTTTTCCCGGAATCCAACCGACACTATTTCTTGATTCGCTTCATAAGAAGGATGGACGATAATCTTTTCAAAGTGGTCTTCTGTTTCTTTCTGTTCCGTTTCTCTTTGTTCGTAACGTTCTTTCCGCAATTCGTTAGCCTTGTCCTCAACTTCCTTCCGAATCTTCCAGTAATTGACGTTAAGTTTACGGCCAAGTAATTTAGTAAAATGATCTCTTTTTACTTCATCAAAAACGGCAATTTCAGGAAGCAATTCTTTATAATTGTCAATCGTAACTTTCTCGATTTTCTCGGTTAATCGCTCTCGTTTCTTTCCTTCTGTAACCGTCTTCATTTGCTCAAGCGGGTATGCAGGCAATTGTTTAAATTCTTCTATTGAATATTTACACAAATAATCGTCAATTCCACTTTTCGTTTCGCCTTCTTCTGGTGGCAGTATGACAATAAATGGAGTTGCACCACGTTCTCGTAACTTCTCGGCTAGTTTATAAACTGCCTGTGCAAGGTTCTTTTCATTCCCTTGTTTATCAAGCTTCAACCAATCGTTATCAGGGATGATGTAAATTATTCGGCCATCCAATGCTATGAAATTAAAGTCAGGTATTAACTCGTCGCTGTCCTTCACCTTCCAGTTCCACAACCCTGGTATTGCAATACAAAGTAGGCCTTCCTGCGTTGCCTTCAAAGCTTTCTTCTCTCCCTCGGCAAGATGCAAAGGCTTAGATACATCTTGTAGAAATGCTTTAACTACATTTGGAATGTACAAGTGATTACCGGAGTTTTTCCTACACAGGTACTTTGGCTTTTCTGTTCCATCTTCGTTAAATTTGCTACCTTCCTGATAAAAGGCTTTGTACCTTGCATAGCCGTTATTGTTATAAGGTATTTCACAGATAGATTGAAGACCTGGAATATCGAACCCCAACCTCTGGTGAATCTCACAGGGTGGAACGCTTCTTGTACCCGATTCTAGAATTGTTGTATCAGAAAGCCCGGACTTCCTAAGGTCGGCCAGGTGGTCGGGGTGAAGGTCAAGGTTAGTTGTCATCTTTTACCTCTGATTTCCGGCATTCAGTTTTTGGACTTCCCAAAAATTCTTTAATTGCCGCTTTAACTAAATTCGCAATAGGTATATCCCTTTCCTTGCTAATCCTTCGCAATGATTCATGCAAACTTATCGGCAACAATAAACTGTAAAATCGGCATCCTTCACTCATCTTCCATACTCCAAAAAAAAACAATAATATATAAATAACTCACATGCCCTTTATTGCCGAAATTTCGCCGAAATATTGATTTTTCGGTAGTATGGATTTAAGGAAATTACTTAGAAATGGCTTGGATAGTGGGTTTCGAGGAAATAAAAATATTTAAAAAATCTTGAAATAAAAAAACCCCTGTCACCGAAATTTCGGCAACAAGGGTTTTTCTTTTTCTCTTAAAAAAAATTCAGCTTGTTTTAATCTTCCTCTTTTTCATTAAATAAATCACTGTTTGGAATGGCATAAACAGAACGGCTCTGACTTTCATAATCGAAAATCTTAAACTTGGGTTTATATCCACCTTCATAATCAATAGGGTCGTCTTGTATTCTGAAATATGCCCTTAGCCGTTTGCGTAAATCCTGGATAGACTTCTCTACTGTATCTCTATTCTCCTGTGAAAAAGTCAAACGTTCTTTTTTACGAAAAGCTAAAAGAAACTGCCAGGATTTTACAGACTTACCGTTTTTTTGGTTTTTAAATCCCATCTCTGCATAGTTCCTTCTTTCAATCTTTTCTCTTATGTTTATACTAACATTATCATTATCGACAACGCTTATCTTTATCTCATGCCATTGAGTCCCAGAAGGTGTCGGGAAAGGAACAATCTTTTGTGGTGATTCCTGCTTCTCTGTACCAAAATGTTGTGGTAATGTTCGTGAGTCCGGGAATAGAAATGCGGGTTGTTGGTTTATGTGGTTTGCGAATTCAATTAGAGATTGGCGGTCGATGCGGTACTGTAAAGACCCACCTGCCATCCAATTATGGCTATTATCAATTCGATTTTTACAAGTGCCATTTCTTATCGCCTCTCTAAGCAATTTCTCAAAAGCCACGAGATCCGTACCTAGTGTCCTTGAGGATGTTTTCTCCTCATAAGGATCGATATCAAACCATAGCTGTACAACCTCGCCAATTGTGAATTCTATTCTTAAATCTATTAATTTATAATTTATCATCATCATTACCTCTGGAATGATACCCTCTAAATTTAATAGGGGAAACTATGTAGAGGACATAGCTTGTCGGGTCTAGATTCCCTATCCCCAAAATAAATAACTATTGGTACTGACTTGATTTGAAGCCAAGCCAGGTTAAAATACATCTTATGGAGAATATCAAAAAACCAGGCGGGCAGCAACCAAAACATCATGCACCGAAGCATCGAGCTATTTCCGTTATGCGCAGACGCAAACTCATCGAGGCTTGTCTATCAGGTAAACCCTTGAAAGATGTTGCCATAGAAACAGGTCTTTCACCTAAAACCGCAAATGACCAAGTAACAAAAATCCTCCGTGAACCCCGTGTATAGGAGTCGTTTGTCCGAATTCTAGAGGAAAGCGGGCTGACAGATAAATTCCTGGCCGAGAAAATTCGATCTCTGGTAGATGCAAAAACCATGTTGTTTTTCCAAAAAGATGGCGTTGTGACGGATCAACGAGAAGTGGAAGCCATAGAAACCCAACGTAAGACGCTGGAGTTGTTAACCAAACTGAAGGGGCATCTCCAGGAAAGCAAGCAAGACGTGTCAGTCGAGGCCGGCCTGCTACAAATGGTCGTCCAAGTTGTGCAACAGAATGTGCCTCCAGCCACTACCTGAAAAAAGTGGGGAAGAAAAAAACACAGTTACCCTGGAAAATACGTCAGTGGGGAAATTAAGTTATTTGATTGTAGATGCCTATGGCATTGTTACATAATAGTTAATATCAACACTTAAAATGATTTATCGCCATGTAACCCTTATATCTATTGAGTTGCACAACGTCTGAACATGATTATGAAAATGGCAAAAAATGGAAAATGATTCCCCACCAGAACAAAATAATAGGTTTGATGCCGTGTTAAAATACTGTTCGATGTTACTTTTCTCTGCGCTCAACACCATAAAGCCTTACACTCCTGGGATTAACCCAACCCACTAATAAAAATCTTCAGCAGACAAACCAACTTCACCATATTCTATGCGGTACAGAGGGGGGGGGTATATGTGCCTTTTGTTCTATAAGCATATAGTATCAAGACTGTCCGGGAGTGAGACTATATTTTTAAAATCCGAGTTTGTTTTTTTATGACAGGTTATTTTATAGAGTGATTGAAGGTTTGGCTCTATGAAGAAAATTGGGGAAACCGTGAGAGGACGCTTGTCGGTTCTAGATTCCCTATCCCTTAATATGCAATCTCTTTAATAAATTTTTCTTTTATAGTCGGATAGTATCCCTTTCTCTTGAAAATATTAATCTTTTTTAATACGCACATTCAATCTGGATACGTCTAATGGCTTTTTATTGTGAATCTCTGGACAGTGGAGCAAAATTTCTAGATGAAATAATAGCCATAAAACTTCCTGTCGTTATGAAATCATTATTTAGTCTTGGTAAAAGCTGAAATCTTAAATTAAATTCACCGCTTATTTTATAAAATTTCCCTTTAACCTTTTCAATTTTAGTTATTGTGATTCTTCCACTTTTAGATACCCAATTTTCTTTAATATCCTCGTGTTCACTCGTCACAAATAAATCATATGTAGCATTGTATTTATAATCGTGGAGTGATGTTTCCCCATCTTCAAATGTATCGCCTTCTTTTAAAAATGCTTGTTTTGGTATAGATAATTTCATATTTAAAACCTTACGTATGTTGCTGTCTTCTATAATTAGCGTTCTATCCCCATTAATTATGGCATAATCAAAATAGTCTGAAGAATGGCGTAAAATATATGAACGAATTTCATCACTTTTAAATCTAGCAATAGGTGGGGCTTTTATAAACGGCTTTGAAAAAGCTATAGATTGCCAAAAAACAAAGGCAAAACAAAGTAAAAAGCCTGCTAAAATACTTTTCTTGCAACGCATTTTTAAACTTCCTTTCTTTTTTAGAAAATTTAAACTAAAGATCACAGATATTTCTTAGCCAATGCTAAGGAGAGTTTAAGCAGAAGTGCCTTGACGTTATCGAACAACATGTATAGCTTGTGCAGGCATATTAACGATTTTGATTATCCGTGTCAATTTAAATTAATTCTAATAACGTCTTTTTAAAGGTTGTCTTAGCGGAAAGTCCGGTGAAGCATTAGCAAAAATTAAATAATGTGATATAATAATGGTGGAGAGGAGCGAAGAGAGAGTTTATGAGGTTAAACGTTCCTCAAGGTATAAAAAAATACGATTAATACCGTATGAGACATGTAGCTTTTCGACCGCTCTTAGTTCCACTTCAGTAGCTCTTTGAAATTACCAGTAACATTGAAATAAGACCCATCCAACAACATTTAAAAATATATGAAGCGCGTTGCAGTCTTTGAAATGTTACTGATTATAATAAAGGTCCCGGTGAACTTTTAGAGAAAGGGGTGTAATACGATATGAGGGAGTTTAAACAATAGCTTGGCATGTCAGAAATGACATACCAGGTTTTTTTTGTTTATAGTTATTAAACGGTTATTTCCAAGTTTATCTTATTGTACTCCACCGTAGGCATTGATTCCCTTCGCCCTTCTCTTTTTCGCTTCATGTCTACTAAGTCCAGTTCCTCTAATATAGTAAGGTACTCTTTTATGACTGACATATCTCAATATTTTCAATTAATGATAGCTTCTGGTTAAGTTCCGTTATAAGTTTCTTCTCCGCCCACCAGTTAAAAGTATCGTCTTTTTCTTCAATTTCCCCATTTCTAAACTTTTCAATGAAGATACTTGTAGAAATTCCGTATTTTTCCTCGTATTTTTTTATTTTTGATATCGACATTTCAATGGCAAATTTTATCCTTCTTTTTTCTTCTTCCAGCCCTTCGGTTAAGAGCCCTTTTACAGTCTCTGCTTCTCCTGAAATACTTTTCACATTTAATATAACCATAGCATATCACCTCTAAATAATTTTTCATTATAGTAAACACCAAAAACAACAACCTTTGGTTATTGGTCTTTCCCAAGACATAGTAACGTGGTTCTGCTACAGAATGCGGTTCGTGAGAAGGGTTAAGTGAATTTGTATACGCTTATCGGCACAATGGTGGTCGGGATACCTGCGGGAATTACCCTTTTAAGCTTTGTTCCAAGTCTTTCGTGTCAGAAAATGAATTTGCCTGGTTTTTAAGGTGAAAATCAAGAAGGTCTTTGGGGTTGAAGGATTCATCTATTCTCTCTGCATCAGGTGTTTTCTCAGGCTTCCTTCGATAGTTTTGTCACGTTTGTACATCGCATTATTTAAACTCCTGATTTATCTATGTCAACTAAACCACTGTATAGTAATTGTATACCGCATTTGAACAGAAAAGACATCTCACAGCTGCACGGATAGTATCAAGTATCCGCATGGAGGAACGGGACTCCGATCCCCATACCC
>CAYJME010000058.1:0-5452 GCA_964370795.1 uncultured candidatus Brocadiaceae bacterium | reverse complement strand
CCCTACCCCTCCACCAGCTTACGGATTTCATGTCGTACTTATGTCGTACCTGGTGGTAAAACATTATACAAACTGGTAAAGATAAATAAAAATCAAATTTCCTTGAAAGCCTTGAAATTACAAGGGAAAACAGAATATACAAGGAGAGATACGAACGCTTAAAAACAGGTAAAAAGAGCCTAAGATTATCACGTTAATATTCGCCTCGATATCTCAAAGTAAATAACCAACCCTGTGGCATCGAGGATCGTGGCTATCAAAGGGGCAGATACAAAGGCAGGATCCAATTTGAGAAATTTAAAAAACATGGGGATCATAAGCCCCACAATATTTCCCACGCTCACCACCGTACAGAGTGAAATACTGACGGCTAAAGCCAAAGTAAGCTGACGCATAGATATGGCGACAATGATAAAGGCAATAAATCCCATAATAAGCCCAAGCATAACACCCACCTTGGCCTCGCGAATCAAAATCCGCCACCATTCTTTTAATTTTACCTCTCCTGTTGCAATCGCACGGATGATAAGCGTGGAGGATTGCGACCCGGTATTGCCGCCAGACCCGGTTAACATGGGTATGAAGTAAGCAAGGACAATCAGGGAACTTAATACCGATGAATAGCCTTTCAGGATTGTTTGGGATATCGTTGCCGCAACAACGAGAATCACCAGCCATGACGCACGGTTTCTGACACGTTTCGCAAATTCCACACGGAAATACTCTTCTTCTATAGTTTGGATACCGGCCATCTTCTGGAAATCCTCAGTGGTCTCTTCCTGTACGACATCCAACACATCGTCAACGGTAACAATACCGACCAGCCTGTCCTCATTATCAACCACCGGCACGGCAAGGATATCGTATTTCTGAACTACCAGAGCAGCCTTTTCCTGATCGTCCGTCGTTCGGACAAAAAAGACGTTTTCATTCATGATGTCCTTAATCAGTTGGTCAGGATTGGCAAGGATGATATTTTTAAGGGAGGCAACGCCGCGCAGCTTTTTTGTTTCATCTACAATGTAGCAAATATAAATCGTCTCACGATTGGGCCCGGTCTTTCGGATACGTTCAAGCGCCTCCGCAACGGTCATGTCCATCCGCAGGTCCACATATTCGGGCGTCATAATACGACCAGCAGAGTTGTGGGGATAGTTCAGGAGTTCATTGGCTTCTTTGCGTTCTAAGGGAGGGAGCAACTTCAGGAGTCTTTCAACGACATGGGCGGGCAGTTCGTCAAAAAGCTGCGTCCTGTCATCGGGCTGCATTTCTATTAAAATCTCTTTTGCATGCTGCTCGGTAAATTGTTTAAGAAGCTCCTCCTGCTCTATGGGTTCAAACAGGGCAAAGACCTCTGAAATCCTGTTTTTATCAAGCAACCTGAACCCCATCACACGCTCCATAGGGGTTAGCTCTCTGAGGATATCAACGATATCCGCCGGATGACGCTCCCGCAGAAAGTCCCGCAGACCTTTGAAGTCCCTGGTCTCGATGAGTTCCTTAATTTCAGGAAGAAATATCTTTGTCCATTGCAATTCCATATTCTCTTATATAAAAAGAAGTCTTTACATGATAATACTACATCTTATTCAACCTTCTCCACCCCTAACGCCTTCGCCATACCCAGAAGTGTCCTTCCTAATAGTGAACGCTTCATTTCTATCGCGTTAAAGTCGCACACCTCATCACAGCAAAAGCACCCAATACATTTCTTTTTATCAACGACTACCTTTCCACTTTCCCTGGACATGGCGCCGGCAGGACAATTCCTCACGCATTCATAACACCGGGTACAGTTCGAATGATTTACCGTAGAAAATGTAGAACAGGTACTATCAAACATCAATGCCAGTAAAAAATCTGGTAAATATTTCCCGGCAAAATCCTGAGCGCCGCTCGAAGGTTTTTTGAAATCCGGGACAGACACGCCATCAATTGATTCTCCAACGATATTGATGGCGTCTAATTCGCCGACCCCCAGACCTCGTTGATGCGCAAAACGAATGGTTGGCACTGCCATAGGTTCAAATCCAATAATGGCGCTGGCTACAGTATCCATAGCCACGCTATCTTTACTCGCCAGTATCAATCCAACCTTCCTGGGCTGACCGGCATTCGGACCATTTCCCTCCATCCCTACAATCGCATCCATAATAACAAGATGGGGCGGCACCATTTGATGTATATCAACCAGCGCCTTTGCAAATACCGTCGGTTTTGGCGCTATGAGATGTACATTCTTTTTACCATTTCCCGGAATCGTCCCCAGCATATTCTTTATGGCGCCGGTGTATTGCGTTAAACCGTGCGTCTTGAGTTTTGGCACAGACACCACAAAGTCCACCGTTCTTAATGTCCTGGCAATACGGAATTTATCAAGGATTTCATAATCCTTATTATGGACGTCAATATACTGATCCTTATCAAAATTAACAATCGTAGCGCCCGTTTCTTCCGCAATTTTGTTAATACGGGTTATCCGAAAGGCATTAAAGGTTGAACTGTTCTTCACACTCCCGGATGAATCCCCAATATACACATCACATCCGAAATCCTTTTGAAATATATTCACCAGCGCCTTGACGACTACAGGATGGGTATTTACAGCCCTTTCAGGGGGTTGTGATGATGAGAGGAGGTTGATCTTCAAAAGCACCTTCATGCCAGGTCTGACCATCTTGTCAACGCCGTCTATCAGGCTGATAGACTTATGGATGGCATGATACACCTTTTCTAAATCATAATCACCACATTTAACAATTGATACGGTAGGCATAATAGAACCACTTTACTCCTTAATATACGTAATAAAAAGTATTCTCTTTTTAAAGAAGATAGAGATTTTTATAAATTGAAAAATGGAGAAAATATGTTGCGCTACTATCAATTAAGAGCTTAACATCTGCCCTTCAGGCCTGACCTTCTCTTTATAGTATTACTTTGTAAAAACTTCTTTTTTTTGTAAGTTTTTGTTTATTAAAAACCGCTAAATCCGAAAAACGATAGACGAGGGACGATAGACGGGACACATCCTTCGTCTCTCGTCCTTCGTCCCTCGTTTGATACTTTGTTAAAAAAACAAAAGATCGTATTGTTATTTAGTATCTCTTTGGTTGCGGCTACGCCGCGCTAGGTTATACCCATTGTTAACGCTTTGCCATAAATATAACAAAGTAACGGAATATTACAACTAAATACTAAAAGAATTTATTCATGGCCTCGGCCATTGACATATCTTTAGTATATAATTCTTTTTCACTGAGATTATTCCGGAAAATTTTGTTTTTAAGTCTTAAAAACGGGCGTCTAAAGTATTGCCGGTAATAGTAAGCAAGGGGATAATTTTTCACAAAGGCAGGGGTAGTACAAAAATAGTTGGCGTATTTTTTGTTATACTTCCATCTGAGGAACTGGAGGTCGTCCGGACTTAAATAATTTGTTTTGATATTTGCCCAGAAGCAGTTGTAGCGACTGTAGTCATATTCATTGGTTACCAGCCCTGCCCTGAGTAATTCTTCACGCATACCGGTCTTCGGGTATGGCGTGAGTATCTGGTCCGCAAAGAAGTCTATCTGTAACTCTTCAAAAAACCTGTAGTTCCTCGCAATATCTTCTTCTTTATCGTTCGGATTCCCAATGATCATCCCGCCGACAATCATAATGTTATACTCCTGGAGTCTTTTAACGGCGAGTTTGGTCTTTTCAATAATGTTACCCTTCTTCATAAGCCTCAAATTTTCTTCTGAGGCATTTTCGATACCAAGAAAGACAATCCGGAAACCCGCCCTTGCCATTTTTTCAACAAGGGTTTCGGAAGATGCGATTCCCGTGCTGCTTGCCTGGATAATGTAACGGATATCATTGTGTCCCGCATCTGCGATAGCATCGCACAGCGCCTCAAATCCCTTAATATCTAACGTAAAATTATCATCAGAAAATATAATAAAATTCGCACCCTGTTTTTTTGCGTTTGCAATATCTGCAAGTATCCTTTCAATACTAAATCTCCGGAAGGTTTTACCGTACATCTTGTCCATACTGCAAAAATTACATGGCATAACACACCCGCGGGAGGATTCTACTATATCAAGTGTGAAACCATAATACCGGTACCCCTTCCATATTCGCTTGGAACGGTCAGGAAGCTTTATTTTAGCAAGGTCTTCCAGGGGGCGTGGCGTATTATGAATGAAACCATTTCCATTTCGGAATGAAACACCAGGAACAGTTTCAACAGATTTCTTGCCGTCCAAAGCCTCGATCAATTCATTGAAACACAAGTCCCCTTCACCACGTATGAAGAAGTCAAAAGGGTCTGATTCATTGCTCCGCGCCAGTTCATCATACAACAGCGTAACATGGTAACCTCCCAGAACTATTTTAATATTGTTATTCAGACTCTTTATTAAACTGGCAATCCTTCGTGCTGTAGCGAACTGAAAACTCATGGCCGTCAGGCCAACAACATCTGGCCGGTATTGCGCAATCAGTTCCCTAACAGTTTCGGTAATTTGCTCCCTACGCAAAATAAGATCGGCCAGATAAACATTGTGGCCTTCAATATTGCCCGCTATCGAAGAAATCGCAAGGTTGGGTGGTTTCCAGCGCCGGGCGTTAAAATGCGGTGCGCAATCCGGCATGGACATTAAAAGTATATTCATAAGCTTTTTTTACCTATTTTTTGTATGTTTTCAGATTCTTTTGTTTTTTCTTATTTTACTCGTATTTTCAATGCTTTCAAAACAATTTTACTTTTTCTGTTTTAATCAATTGCCATACCGCTACAAACCACCTTGAACCATTTAATGTGGTATATTGATACATAAAATTGACTTCTCACGCCCTGCATCTCCTTCTACAAACTCCCATTTTCAGACTTTAAGCAACCTGATCAAACTCTCTTGGTCTGCATTATTTACTGGTAAGTAGATTGTTAAGAACACTTCTTTGTAAAAATGCGCCGCGGGAAAAACCTTACGACTTGCTTTACATTTGACTTTTTGTCTGCCTCCTGAAACAATAGCCTTTGTAATTTTTTTCTACATCCTTTATCAGAAGCAAAGGATTTGGGTACTTTTCATGCTCATATCGCTTTCCTCAACAAATTTCTGAAGCATTTTACTTCATGTCTTGACAAAAAACAAATGGCCACTTATTTTTAACAAAATATTGCAGAGAGTTACTCAAAATGATAATGATTTTAACTCTAACCACGTGAAAGGGATTTATTTTTCAAATACCTGGAGGAGTATGTTATGGGAAGTAGGTTTTTTGTACCTGTTTGTAAGAGGATGTATGCCTTTTCTGCTGTGGCTATGTTACTTTTGCTGTGTGTTGTGTCCTTTGCCCAGAAGTTGTCATGGGCATCCACGCAACCGGGAATCGCTGGTGGTAACAGACATACCATCGCCCTGAAGTCAGACGGGACGGTGTGGGCGTGGGGATACAATGA
>CAYJME010000057.1:0-16443 GCA_964370795.1 uncultured candidatus Brocadiaceae bacterium | reverse complement strand
CAGAAATGACAAGGATTACAGCGCCGGGTGGTCGTGTGGTGATTCTGGAATTTTCGCAGCCGACAAATCCTGTTTTTAAGTCAATGTATTATTTTTATTTCAAAAAAATACTCCCTTTTGTCGGGAAACTTATTTCACGCAGCAGATTTAACGCTTACTCGTATCTCCCCTCATCAGTACTGAATTTTCCTGACAGGTTTGGTTTGCGAAAAGAGATGGAAGGGTGTGGGCTTAAAGACGTAAAGATTTATCCGAGGACGCTGGGGATTGTTACCGTCCATGTTGGCCAAAAGCCGTGTAGTATTACTTGAATAACAGAAAATGTCTAAAATAACATCTAATTTCTTGACTAGTCTAAAAATATATAGTATTATGTCATCGTAATTTTTCTTTCGAATCAAATCATTTCAAAGTAAAATCTTCTTAAACACTGGGGAATAGTGCAACGGTAGCACAAATGACTCTGGATCATTTAATCTAGGTTCGAATCCTAGTTCCCCAGCCAATTAAATCAAGGGTTTCAGGCGGTTGACACATTTCTATTTTCTCCAACTGTAGTCAAAAGGATCGCCGGTCTATGTCATCATTTCTTGAAAAGCTTATAATTGATTACTTAGAAAAAAGTGAGTGACCCTTTAACCCCTGTATATTTCCCGCCAGAAATTTTAGTTATAGGAGAATTCACTATGCAAATTAAACTAACAGCAGTCTTCCAAAAGGTACCCGAAGGGTATATCGGATTTGTAGAAGAACTACCAGGCGCCAACACGCAGGGAACCACATTAGAGGAGGCGCGGAGCAACCTTGAAGAGGCAGTACAATTAATCTTGGATGCCAATAGGCAGTTGGCATAAGAATCAGTTCAAGGGCCCTCATCCCTCATTATTTTCAATAGATACCGCTCAAAACCCTCCCAAATTCTTCAACTGCTCTTGATTAACTCGTTAATATATGGTATTATAAAACCACTATGAGAGCCGCGCTTGTCTATCACGAAAAGAAATATATTACTGAGGATACTTTTCGGGAAATAAAGATATGAGGGTGAGAAACATAAAAATAGCGATTAAATCAGATGATGAACTTTTCAAAGAGGTCAAAGAAGTATGTGAGAAACTGGAGAAGGGAGAAAAGGTCAAAAAGCACGAAGGCGTTTCGTTTGAAAACCTCGATGTAATGAGAAAGGTGCTTACCGAAGAGCGATTGAGGATATTAAAGACCGTAAGGAAGGAGCATCCTTCCTCGATTTATGCGCTTGCAAAAATTCTTGGAAGAGATATAAAAAACACCTTTGATGACGTACAGTATCTTGCCCAGGTAGGCTTCATAGAGCTCAGGAAGACAAAAGAAGGCAGAGAAAAAGCAACCCCACTCGTAAATTATGATAAAATACTCCTCGAAATCCCTGTTTAAATTTATGAAGGATTAAAAATATGCATACAGCCTTAAAACAAAAGAAAGACCTTATTAAGGTCAAACAATTTGTAACCGATAGTGAAGGACAGAAAGTAGCCGCAATAATCGAAATGGAAGAGCTGAAACGGCTTGAGGAGTTGATTGAAGACATGGCTGACATAAAGGCTATCGAAGACAGGAAAGGCGAACCGGGTGAGGATTACGAAGCCTATAGCAAAAAGAGAAAGTCAAAACTAAGTGTATAAGCTCATCATCCAAAAGTCGGCAAGGAAGGAGCTGGATAAAATTCCGGATCCATTCTTTATAAAAATTGACAAAGCGATTTTATCATTGAGAGAAAATCCATATCCATTCCCTCAATCCAGGAAGTTAAAAGGTGAAGATACGCATAGGTTGCGTATAGGTGATTTCAGGGTAATTTATATGGTAGATGAGACACACAAGGTTATAACTATCTATCGTATCCGACACCGCAAAGATGTTTACAGGTAATCATAAATGATGACAGCAGGAAAATTTCGGCGTTGCCTGCGGCGGGCCCGCTTATAGCGGCTCCGGTATGAAGGGGAGAAGCCGGCCTTCCATCCTGCAAAATATAAGGGCCTGCAATAGCATTTCAGGAGGAGGCCGTTTAAGAAGATGAGGCACTAAACGTTTTCTGCTATCACAAGCCCTTACTGAATAATCTTTAATCCGCTCCAACAAACTCATTCCAGAGCCTTGTCTTGAGCGTCTCGCATTCCTTTGAATCCGGCGCTGCTATCGCCCTGAATCTTTCCGGCAAATCATTCGGGTACAACATAGGAACATAACGCCCCGCGCTTCTCATGGCAACCCATAAGAAGCTTGCAGTATCACCAACCGCCTTCTCAAATTCATCCTGGCATATCCCAGCTATCTTATCCCATATATCGGAAGCAATAGCCTTCATTTCTTGCTCAATTTTTAATATAACGCTTCGTTGTTTTGCAATGACATCTTCGCTAAATTCAATAAGTTCCAGTATATCGTTATATTCCTTTGACGCTGCAAGCGATTTCTTCCTTATGCTATCCAGTTCTGCCTGGGTAATTTCATCTCTAACAAAGCGTTCAATAGCATCTTTCTTATCAACATCACCCTCTGTATCAGACAGCTTCTTTTGCTCAGTGATCAATTGTTTTTTTAGCTTCTTATACGTTTTAACTTCTTCAATTTCCTTGTCCGTTATTTGTTTTACCATGTGTTAGACTCCTAAATAAAAAATTCTGGATACTTTGCTGAAACCTTTGAGAATGCTTCACCATAGGTAACGCCTGGATTTTCTCTCATATGACCTTCAATCAGTACTTCAGCAGTTTTGTGTTTATATTCAGTTTCGTCAAGGGGAATTTGTTTTATCCGAATTCCCATGTCGTCATTGATATATTCCAAAAAACGTTCCTCACCTATTTTTATAGTCCTTTTTATAATCATACCTTTTACACCTCCTTTCCAAAAAGTTTAGACTGTAGTCAAATTGTAGTCAACTCCAACGGAATCCAACGGACTCAAACGGAATTGCCAGAATTAAAATTGTATTGTATCTTATTCTGTGATAAAATGTTACGGTTATAACAAACACAATATCAATCGGTTATAAAAAAGTGTTAAAAAAGCATAAAAATGACTCTGGATCATTTAATCTAGGTTCGAATCCTAGTTCCCCAGCCAATTAAATCAAGTGTTTCATGCGTTAGATGCATTTCTGTTTTCCTGTTAAGAAATAGATTGACTTATACAGGAAAACCATTATATTGTTTTAGTGAGACTCAGTATCAGCAAAATTTAATGTATAGGCATTTCAATACAAATCGTAGCGCTGGTGGTTTATCCCTATAACCGTTTGTACAGATTAAACGGCTTAAACAGTTTAAAGGGTTTATTGCCGACCACAAGGATCTGCGCTACAATAAAAAGTCGCCGTAAGGCCTAATGAATCGTTTTGTAATATTTTAGAGCAAGGTTTAGATACATGCATAAAGATGGCACAGATACATATAAAGTCGCTCTTGTGGGAAATCCCAATGTCGGGAAAAGCGTACTATTCGGTTTGTTAACGGGAAAGTACGTAACGGTCTCAAATTATCCTGGCACGACGATTGAGGTTTCACGTGGTGTTTGCAAAGGAGTAGGTGGTGGGGTTGAGATTGTTGATACACCCGGCGCTAATAGTCTTATTCCGCTTTCTGAGGATGAACGTGTTGCACGGGACATGCTCCTGGAAGAATACAAAAAACACGTTGTCCAGGTAGCGGATGCGAAGAATTTGCGCCGTGGTTTACTCATTACCACGCAGCTTGCAGAGATGGGTTTACCCATGGTTCTTGTATTAAATATGTGGGATGAACTTCTCGATAGAGGGATGAATGTTGATGTAAGCACCTTGCAGGATATTATAAATGTTCCCATCATAAAAACTATAGCTACACACAGGGTGGGTATCAGCGCCTTGATGAATTCCATACCCAATGCCAAGGTACCGAATCTCCATATTGACTATGGAAATTTTATTGAAGAAGGTATATCAAAAATTGAGGCCATCTTGCAAGGAGTTACGCCGGTATATAAGCGTGCATTGGCAATTATGCTTTTATCCAGTGACGAAGCCCTTGAGGAACATTTACATGAAAAATTTCCCAACGACACATTCAACGAGGTTAGACGTATTCGGGACGATATTCAGAAGCATTTTGGGAATCCCTTAAGTTATGTAATCAATATTAAACGGGCGAATTTCGTGGATACGCTGGTGCAAAAGGTATCTATGGCAAGAACGAAGGCGGGAACGACTCATCCGTTTGTAAGAGGGGTATTCTTTTATTTCCTTGTGCCATTAGCAACATTTTTCATCGGATATGAGCTCATGGTGCTCGTAATGTCCATGATCTCATTAAGGGTCTTGCAAAATGATATAGGGAATGCCGTCTTGCCTCTTGCAGCGGGCGGCGTGTCATTAGCGTGTTTTTCAACGTATCTGTTTTTGAGTGAATATAAATCAAGGAGTACGGTCTCAGAGACCTTAGGGCGTATCACCATGCATCCTGTTGCTGCCTTTCCGCTCCTGGTTATTGTTTTATGGATTGTTTATAAACTTGTGGGGGAGTTTGGGGCAGGGACGTGTGTGGAATTTTTTGAGCATAAGGTATTTGGAAATTCCCTGGTGCCTTCCGGGGGTTTTGGTATCTATGCGTATATTCCATTTATCAAAAAGGTATATCCTATCACCCATGTGAATTTTCAGGGGATTAATTATTACATAGGATTACTCGCCCAGAAGGTGATACAGAAGGATAACATTATCTTTGAATTATTTTTGAATGACCAATCAGGGTTAGTACAGGTTGGGCTCACGTATGCAATAGCCATAGTTTTCCCTATCGTGGGATTTTTCTTTCTGGCGTTTGGTATTTTAGAGGACAGTGGCTATCTTCCTCGCCTGGCTGTTATGGTGGATAAGGTGTTTAAATGTATTGGGCTGAACGGAAAGGCCATTCTTCCCATGGTGTTGGGATTGGGGTGCGATACCATGGCAACCCTGACTGCCCGTATCCTGAACACAAGAAAGGAACGGATAATTGCTACCTTGCTCCTGGCGCTGGCCATTCCGTGTTCGGCTCAATTAGGGGTGATAGCAAGCGTACTTGGGAAGGTAGGCGGGACATATTTTGCTATCTATGTCTTTGTAATTTGCACGCAACTCCTACTTGTTGGTTATTTATCTTCTCTGGTATTACCGGGGGCTCCTTCAGATTTCTTGATGGAGATTCCGCCATTTCGCATGCCAAAACTCTCGAATATTTTTATCAAGACATTGTATCGGGTCCACTGGTTTTTAAAAGAGGCGGTACCGTTGTTTATGCTGGGCACCCTGATATTGTTTATAGCAACAAAACTGGGCGCTCTGTCATTTATAGAACGAATGGGCGCTCCAATTATTAAGAATTTTTTAGGGTTGCCGGTAGAAACGACGAAGGGTTTTATTTTAGGTTTTTTAAGAAGGGATTACGGCGCGGTAAGTATCTTCAGGGCGCTTGAGGAAACGAGCGGGAGCGCCGGTATTGATCCCAAGCAACTCCTGGTTGCATTAACGGTGATTACTCTCTTTATCCCCTGCCTTGCAAACTTCTTTGTGATGATTAAGGAACAGGGCGCAAAGAACGCATTCCTCATGTTTGCATTTATCCTGCCTTATTCTATTCTTATCGGCGGTATTTTAAGAATTATTTTACAGCAATTTTAAAAGTGTTTTCTTGACAATATATATGAAAGGCGATTGTTAAATGCATATCCCCGATGGGTTTCTTGATACGAAAACGTGGATAGGAATGGGTTGTATTTCTGGTGTATTTATTAGTATTGCTATTCGAAAGGCCAATAAGAAAATATCAGAAAAACACATTCCGCTATTGGGTGTCATGGCGGCCTTTGTCTTTGCCGCGCAGATGTTTAATTTTCCCGTCGGAGGTGGAACGAGCGGTCATTTTATGGGCGCAACGCTTATTGCTATCCTCCTTGGGCCGTGGGCGTCTGTTCTTATCATGACTACAGTACTGGCTGTTCAATGTCTTATCTTTCAGGATGGAGGAATAACAGCGCTGGGAGCGAATATCTTTAATATGGGTATCGTGGGCGGATTTTTTGGATATTACATAAACGTTGCTCTTCAATTTCTTATCAAGGGAAGAAAAGGCGTCTTTATCAGCGGTTTTGCTTCAGGATGGTGTTCTCTTGTATTGTCGGCGCTCTGTTGTGCGATTGAATTAGGTATTTCCGGTACCATACCTTTAAAGATCGGGATATCAGCCATGTCTGGTATTCATGCGCTTATTGGTATTGGAGAAGGGTTTATTACTATTGCAACGCTCAGTTTACTTCTAAGGGTAAGGCCTGACTTGCTCAATTTACAGAAGATATAAAGGCAGTAGGCATAGTAAACATCTTAAAAAGGAATGTATTATATATGAAGGTGGCAAAGAAGCAAAGTATGGTAGTGTTTATACTATTTGGTTTATCTCTTATTGTAGGGCTTGTCTTCCTGATTGTGCCATTTACCTCAAAAAACCCCGATGGGCTGGAAAAAGTATCACAGACCATGGGTTTTCTGAAAAAAGATGACTCTAAGCCATTGCTGAATGCCCCCATGCCAGAATATAGCATGTCTGGCATAAAGAGTAAAATTGGGTCGAGGCAGTATGCTAGCATTATCGGCGTGTTTGTTGTCTTTGGGACAACGGTTTTTGTTGGATATATGTTAAAAAGGAAACGCGATAAAATGTGAATTAAAATGGATAATGCACGATAAGCGAAGGTTGTATTTCTTGTGTTTTCTCTTTATCTTTAAACAAGGCATTACCTGCAAAAATGCTTGACCTGAGAAACAAATTGGCTTAAAATTCTGTTTATAATCACAGTAGAAATACAGATACCTTTTAGATTGTTTAAGGAGATTATTTATGGGTAAAGTAAGATGTCCAGGTAGTATACGAAATACAACTCCTGTTCCGATAGAGCGAAAATGTCATAATTGTGGCGTAATTGTAGAAATGTGGA
Source organism: uncultured candidatus Brocadiaceae bacterium (assembly GCA_964370795.1). Taxonomy (GTDB): domain Bacteria; phylum Planctomycetota; class Brocadiia; order Brocadiales; family Brocadiaceae; genus JAHFOW01. Next base: position 9,456 of record CAYJME010000057.1, on the reverse strand, counting down.
GCGATGAAGAAAAGACCGATTGCCATAAGTGTGGAATAACAATTTTTAAGGATAAAGTACCTACCTGTGTTGAGTGGTGTAAATCAGCGGAAGAGTGTATGGGACACATTCTGGATGTTAAGAAGATACAGGCAGAGGCTAAAAAACGTGCAGCAACAGACGGTGATCCTAAATTCTTTGAAAAGGTTACCGAGATGATTAAAAAGAAGAAAGATGGGGTTGATTAAAGGACTTTGGTCGTATAAAAAGCAGAAACATTTTCGCGGAAGTAGGAAATCTTATTTTCTTGTCTTGTAATTAAATTGCATGGGAATTTTTATTTTACATAAATGGTTTTTTGGAATAATTCGTAGCCTCAGATTTCAGTCTGCACAGGCTAATGCCTGCGACTACCAACGTTGACCAATACGACGTATTCACCTCTTTTTGAGCCTCCAATAAAGCATGTCTTAATTATTCGCCCCGGCGCCCTTGGCGATGGGATTGTTACCCTACCAACGATGCTGGCTATTCGTGAATATTTCCCTGATGCCCATATTGAAATTATGGGTTCTGCGCATTTTTTAGAAATTATAAAGGGAAGTTTTTATGCGGATTCTGTGAGCAGATTTGATCATGTTGATGTTGCGGCGCTTTTCACACAAAATACCCATATTTCTCCCTCATTATTAAAAAGATTTGGGAAAAAAGATGTAATTATTTTGTTTGTTCCAGATCAAGCGCAAATTCTAACAAATAATCTTAAGGCTACCGGGGCAGGATATGTTATTCAGTACGACCCATTTCCATCTTCCGGGAAATCCATTCATATTATTGATCATTTCTTACATTTTCTCGATTTAATAGGCATACCTTCTTTTTCTAAGACGCCAAAAATTTTCCTGAATGAAGAAGACGTATTTTTCGCCGATAACTTTTTATGTGAAAAAATTATTGGTTCTAAAAAAACATTAATTGCCATTCACCCTGGGAGTGGAGGCCGCCAAAAGTGCTGGCCCGTAGAACGATATGTAGCGTTGATAGGGTGGTTCAACAGGGAAACGGACGCCGAAATACTCGTTATTTCAGGGCCGGCAGACTATCACATTGTCAACGAGTTAAAAGTAAAAGCAGGGGGTAATTTTATCTTTGCAGATCAACTTCCCTTGCCCAAACTTGCCGCATTAATAAAACGTTGTACTCTTTTTATTGGAAATGATTCTGGCGTTACCCACATGGCGGCTGCTTTAGGAATAAAAACTGTGGCTATCTTTGGCCCGACAGACCCCGACGTATGGGGACCACGTGGAGATTCGGTAAGGATTTTTTATAAAAAGGCGCCTTGTAGCGCTTGTGCACCAGCGAAAAGGAGAAATTGTGAAGTGCAAATATGTCTTGAATATATAGCAATTGACGATGTAATACGTGAGCTAAAATGCAGTAATTTATAATAAGAAACATCGGGTAATTCAGGAAATAATATCCTTTTTCAGTTGACGGGTTTACCACAGTTTTATATACTCACTCTCCGTTTTTTCTCAGAAATTTTAGCATTTCAAACAAATGCAGTATTGTTCAGTATTTTCGTGAAAATTAGAAAGGAAAGAAAAGCTATCCATGTCAAATAAATCTAAACAATGTCAGTTACAACATAAATATTTATGCAAACCAGAGATTACCCCCCAGGTCGTAAAGAAGGGGATGAAGGTTAAAGATCTTGTTGCGGAATATGCCCGGTCTGGTGCATTTAATGCAGGGCGATTGGCAGAGGCGTGTAAACTTTACGGTCACATGCTTGACACGGATACTACGGTAGGCTTGACACTTTCTGGCGCTATGACGCCGACCGGCATGGGGGGTATACTTATTAACCTCATTGAGAATGGTTTTGTTGATTTTATTATTTCAACCGGCGCAAACCTCTACCATGACTTACATTTTGCCTTAAATCTTCCTGTTCATCAGGGAGACTTCAGGGTCGATGATACAAAACTTTACGAGGCGGGTATTGAACGCATTTATGATATTTTCATTACCGATGATCTCCTTATCAAGACAGATAAATTTATTCAAGATGTGGTCGAAAAAGCATCGATATCTGACCCTATTTCAACGGCTGACTTTCACTATATTTTAGGGAAGGCAGTTCTTGCAGAAACTCCATCACCTCAATTGAGTTTTGTGGCTCATGCTGCAAAACATAATATTCCGATATTTGTTTCATCACCGGGTGATTCTTCGATTGGGATGAATCTTACCTATCTTAAGCTTCTGGGAAAAGGTATTATTATTGATACTGACCTTGATGTGCTTCAAACCACGGCGATTGTTTTCAACAGTGAAAAGAATGGCGTGATTAGCATTGGAGGCGGTTCTCCCAAAAATTTTTATATGCAGACACAACCAACCCTTGCACAAATACTTAACATTAATAAAGGCGGACATGATTATTTCATCCAGATTACTACAGACGCCCCACAATGGGGTGGACTTTCTGGCGCAACACCAACCGAGGCTATTTCATGGGGTAAGATACGGAGCGAAGAGGTAAAGAATCACGTGGTTGTTTATAGTGATGCAACGATAGCTATGCCGATACTTGCCGGATATGTTATGTCGGAAAATAAACCGCGTAAAAAAAAGCATCTTTACCGGCATTTGAATTCTTATCTTTCAGAATTAAAAAAGCATGTAAAGTAGTTTTTTTGCCAATTGAGTTATCAACATATTCGATTGTTAAATCAATAGAGTTGAATTTTATCGCATGTTTTTCAAATTCAGGAAATTAGGATTATTTTTTTTTGAGTTATTAACGAACTATGAACAGGTTATCCACAATTTAATTATTTTATGCTCAGGTAAAAATTTTAGAGAATGATTTTGTCGTATTGGAGAAACATAATGGTGAAAAAACAAAAAAAAAATATATTTATCTAAGTTTCAATTTAACATGAGATTACAAACTTAAATATTTTTCTTAAAATAAATTGATGTCGGCAAATAATTTTATGAGAAATTAATTTATTGCGGATTTAAAAAATATTACTTTTGATAATTACATTATTTATTGAAGTCTTATGTACAAAATCATAACGTGCCAAAAATGTTTAATAAATAAGAATGCCTTTTTATTTTGACACATAGAAATGCATCTGATAATATCGCCCACCTTCTGTGAATACTCTTTGTTTCATTTCCAAAAATTTCTTCTTAACATTGAGGGGGCATGATGAATTCTTGTGTAAAAATTTGGGATGATGTTCTTCACTCTATTCGTGAAAAGGTTGGGCCTCTTCGATTTAACCTGTGGTTTAAAAATACACGTCTTGAATCGTTTGATGGTAATTGTGCAAACATCGTAGTGCCAAATGTTTTTACGCAGATATGGTTGCAGGAAAATTTCTCGAGCTTATTAAGAGAAGGCATCGGGAGTATATTAAACAAGGATACGGACGTAAGGTTTTCCATTTCAAAAAATAACGATGGAGAAAGCCACTCGAATGTCAATAATACTACCGAGAAAAAAACAGAAGGGAATAAAACTCAACTACAAGGAAATAGAGTTTTAAAATTAGAAGATTTTGTCGTAGGGCCCAGCAATAGACTTGCTTATACTGCGGCCCTTGAAATGATTAAGGATAAACACCCCTCTTTCAATCCTCTTTTTATTCACGGTACTGTTGGCGTTGGAAAGACGCATATCCTGCAGGGGGTTTGTAACAGGGTGAGGGAAGATCAAAATGTAAATGCTGTATATATGCCGGCTGAAAAGTGGACGAATGAATTCATTTATTCACTGCAAAAGGGAAAAACAGAAGCATTTCGGCAGAAATTTAGAAATGTAGATATGTTTCTTATTGACGATGTCCACTTTCTTTCAAATAAGCATGGAGTGCAAGAGGAATTTTTACATACGTTTAATGCATTATATGAGTTGTCAAAAAGAATTATACTGGCAAGTGACGCACACCCAAAAATGATTGGACAGTTGAAGGAAAATCTCGCAAGTCGATTTATGTCAGGTATGATTATAAAAATAGACGAACCTGATTTTGCGACAAGATTGTTAATCCTAAGGGCTAAAGCGGCTAAGTTTGATATACATTTTCCCGAAGAGGTTATAGAATTTATTGCAGAAAAACTCGACGGTAATGTGAGAGAAATTGAGAGTGCATTGACAACGTTGTCTGCCCATGCTCGATTTAACGAGAAAAAAATAGACGTCCATCTGGTCCACGAGGTATTAAGCGGATTTTTCTATAACGAGGGAAAGATTGTAAAAGTTAATATTATCGAGGATGCGGTCTTGTCATATTTTAATATATCGCGCAATGAGCTTCATTCGAATAAAAAGATAAAATCTGTTTCTTTTCCTCGTCAGGTATGTATGTATTTGATCAAGAGTCTTCTCGATTGGTCATATCAGCAAATTGGGAATTATTTTAATAGTAAAAAACATTCAACAGTCATATTTGCAATCAAAAAGGTGAAAGATCAAATCGAAAGTGATAATCAATTTAAGTTGATTGTCGATTCACTAGTAGAAAAAATTAAAAAAGAGAAGAGATAAGTACCCATCAATCCAGGCTCAATTCGATTATTTTATGAGTTGTATAGAGAAAATTAAAGAAAAATTAAAAGAAGATAACGTTGACGGTTTTTTGATCACCAATGAAGTAAATATCCGGTATATAACAGCTTTTACAGGTTCTGAAAGTATTTTGTTAATAACACCGTGGTATGATTATTTATTTACAGATTTCAGGTACGTTGAACAAGCCCAGCGTGATATACCCTGGATTAAAATCGTAGAAAGAAAAGTTTCATTAATAAAAACAATTTGTGCGAAACTAAAACGCATTCATGTGAAAAAACTCTACGTGGAGTCTTCTTATCTCACGTTAAAGCAGCATAATGAACTAAAAGAAAATTTAAAAGGAATTCGTATAATTCCATCAGAGGGAATAATTGAGACGTATCGTAAAAGAAAAACATACGAGGAAGTAAAAAAAATACAGTCTGCCATTGATATTGCCGAAAAAGCATACAAATCTCTTCAACAGAAAATAGCGGTTGGTATGTCAGAAAAGAATTTGGCGGATATCCTTGAATTTGAAATCAGAAATCAGGGGGCAGAGAAAGGTTCATTTGAAATAATTTCTGCCATTGGCGACCACGCCTCTCAACCACACGCACGTCCCTCTCACGATAGAAAAATAGGCGAAAACGACGTTGTATTAATAGACTGGGGTGCGTGTTTTCAGTTTTATAATTCCGACTTGACAAGGGTTATATTCGTAGATAAAATAACCCCACAATGGAAAAAGATATATCAAATTGTCTTAGATGCACAGCAATTTGCTATAGAAAATATACGACCGGGGCAAAAGGCAAAAGACGTTGATTATGCCGCTCGAAGTTATATTGAAAAAAAAGGATATGGAAAAAACTTTGGACATGGAGTGGGACATGGTATTGGACTTGAAGTTCATGAGTGGCCAATTATTAACAAACGAAGTAAAGAAATATTGGAAGAGGGCATGGTGTTTACCGTAGAACCGGGGATATATGTTCCTGATTGGGGTGGTATTCGTATAGAGGATATTGTATTAGTAACCTCAGGTGGTTGTAATGTTTTAAGTCATGAACCGAAGAAATTATCTGAGTTGTGTGTTAGAAACTAAAAGAAAAAGAAATTTCAAATTGTTTATAAAGCAACAGGTATATTTAATAAACCAATCAGTACCACCTATCATTTTATATCAATTCGCTTCTTCTCAATTTTCCCATTCTATATAGAATTATTATTTATTCTTACGTTCAAATGCTTATTCAATCGGGCTTGCCTTTAAACGAAAAATAAATTTCATGAAGGAATAGATAATGAGTATTATAGACAAGGTAAAGCAATTAATTTCAATTATGAATGAAAATGACTTATCTGAGATCGAAATTCAAGAAGATACAGTAAAAATAAGAATAAAAAAGAGTGCAGAAGGGTATACAAACACAGCAACATCAACATCTGTTCCACCTATCCATCCTGCAAGGTTAGAGCTGGAACACCCTACCCATGCACTATCAAAAGATGGCGAAAATTATGGAGAGATTATTTCTCCAATGGTTGGAACTTTTTATCGAGCAACTGCTCCCGGTGCTGATCCATGTGTAAATATAGGAGACATAGTAAATGAGGAAACAGTGGTTTGTATCATTGAAGCGATGAAAATTATGAATGAGGTAAAGGCTGAGACATCTGGTGAAATCGTTGAGATTTGCGTAAATGATGGGGAAGCCGTTGAGTATGGTCAGCCGCTCTTTCGCGTCAAGCCCGTTGGAAGGCAAACGTAATTTATTGGTTTAAGAAATAGTAGCGAGGGTATTTTCCATATGTTTTCAAGGATTCTGATTGCCAATAGGGGCGAGATTGCTTTAAGAATTATTCGGGCATGTCGTGAGTTAGGGATAGAGACTGTGGTAATATGCTCGAAGGCTGACGAAAATGCATTGTACTTAAAGCAAGCAGATATTACGGTATGCGTTGGTCCGCCTGAGTCTGAAGGAAGTTATCTAAATATACCGAGTATAATCAGTGCTGCCGAGATAACCGATATTGAAGCGATCCATCCGGGATATGGATTTTTATCCGAGGTTGCCCATTTTGCCGAAGTCTGCGAATCTTCTAATATCGTTTTCATTGGTCCCCGGGCGGATGTGTTAAAAAAACTTGGAAACAAGACTGAGGCGAGGAAAATTGCCATCGCCAATAAGGTTCCTGTCGTTCCCGGCAGCGAATCTGTTATAAAAAGCCAGCAACAGGCGCTTGATGTTGCGCACAAAATTGGGTATCCCGTCATCATTAAGGCATCTTCAGGCGGCGGTGGGCGTGGTATGCGTGTCGCACATAATGATATAAGTCTTGTAAATTTACTGTCGGTAGCACAGCGGGAAGCTGCGGCAGCTTTTAAAGATGCATCTGTCTATATTGAAAAATATATTGAAAATACACGACATGTAGAGGTTCAGATATTAGGTGATAATTATGGTAATATCGTCCACCTGGGCGAAAGGGACTGTACGTTACAGCGCAGACATCAGAAACTTGTAGAAGAATCACCTTCACCTGCCATTACGCAGCGTTTACGTGAAGAAATTTGTAAGGCGGCGATAAAAATAGCGCGGGCTGTAAATTATACCAATGCGGGTACGGTTGAATTTTTGGTTGATAACAATACAGGAAATTTTTATTTCATTGAAGTAAATACCCGATTGCAAGTTGAACATCCTGTGACTGAAATGGTGACTGGGATTGATTTGGTTAAACAACAAATCAGAGTAGCCAGTGGCGAGCGATTAAATCTAAAACAGAAGAAAGTAAGAAATCAAGGTGTGGCTATAGAGTGTAGAATTAATGCAGAAGACCCTCAGAACGGGTTTCGCCCTCAGCCTGGAAAAGTTACCATATATAATCCTCCAGGGGGTCAAGGAGTGAGGGTTGATTCACATGTGCATACAGGATATGAAATACCACCATATTATGATTCGTTGATTTCTAAATTGATTGTTTATCAAAAAACAAGGGAAGAGGCAATTGCCTGTATGAAAAGGGCTTTAGGTGAGTACGCTATTGGGGGTATTAAAACAACAATTCCTCTCCAATTAGAGCTTATCACTCATTCTCAATTTGCCAGTGGGAATATTAACACAAATTTCGTTGAAAACTATTTATCGAGAACTAAAGACTAAATTTAATTGCTCATGAATTTTTTCTTGACACCAATAAAAAAGCATGATACCTTATCCATCTCTATAGATTTCTATTATCAACGACTGTACACTGTCTGTAAGTTAGGAATGAACATATAGAGCAAAAATATGAACAATATTAAATGTATAGCCTTTTGCGTTTAAGTTATTTTGTTTTTTTTAAGTGGGGAAGTGGATTTATCATCAATTATAAGGATAAAGATTTTTATAAGTAGTTTTGTGATTTATTTCAAGATGTATGAAAGGAGATTTAAATGTTAGGCGGTAGGACAATAGGGTATTTCTTGGGTGGTTTAGTGGTTTCTGTAAGTTCGTTAACTTTTTCTCTGGGCGGCATTTCCTACAGCGCTGAGTATGTGGGAAATAGTGGCTGTAAGTGCCATATGGGAAAAGGTTGTTATGAGGGTGAAGAATATAAAGAGAGGTTACACTCAAATACATGGGAAAAGAGGTTAAAGGGAACTCCGGATGCGGAAAACCTGGAATGCTTAAAGTGCCACGCCACTGCAGTAGGAGAAAAGATTGCAGAAGCTGGAAAAAAATATTTACCAAATGTGCAGTGTGAGGCTTGTCATGGTGCCGGCTCAGAATATAAAAAGTTGAAGGAAAACTATCAGGGTAAGGGTAAGGATGCCTTTAAGGAGATATTGAAGAAGGACCCTGTTGAAGCAAGGAAAGCACAGTATGCTGCTGGTTTGATTGTAGCTGGTATTAATGGGCCTGCAACGGTGAAGGAGCAATGTTTAAAGTGTCATTGGGAGAGTAAGGACGATAAGAACAAATGTCCAAAAACCGATAAAGTAATGGATTATAAGGAGTATTTCAAGAAAGACGATCATCGCGATAACGATGAAATAGACGATGTAATTAAAAAGATGTCGCCGGATGATAAGAAAAAATGGGCTGCTTTATTACCAAAGGATGAGATTCTTAATTCGCCATTAAAGCCAAAGAAAAAGGAATAACTCTTAAAAAGTTTTTAAAGAGTTATAGAGCAGGGGGAGGACTCCGTAAGATGGTTTATAGATCGAAAAGAAGCCTGATAAAGAAGTATCTGTCAGGTACTAAAAGGTTGTGGTTTTCTGCATTTTTAGGTGTATTTACTGTTGCTGCTATAGCATTGCCAACAGTATTGTATGCGGGTGATAATGGGCCTTGTTTGGAGTGTCATACAAAGCCTGACAAGTTGAAGGTTTTAGAAAAGGCTAAGATTGATCCTATTACGGGTGAAATTAAGGTGGCTTCTTTGGTAGTCGACGAAGCCACCTTTAAGACTACGGCGCATGGTGGGTCGGACTTTTTCTGCGTTGATTGTCACCAAGAGCTGGATGGTGCTGATTTAACTGAGGGGCATAAGCCAAATTTAAAACCTGTTGATTGCATAACGTTTTGTCACGACGACCCCGCGGACGAATATTTGCAGAGTAATCATGTGAAGTTAATGAAGGAGCACAATAAGGATGTTCCGACATGCAAGGATTGTCATTTTGGTTTAACATATCATGATAGCGTTACAGGTGAGAAATCACCTATGTATGTTCCAAGGGGATCTGATTCTCTTCACAGGAAATTGACGATTGAAACTTGTAGTTCCTGTCATCAGGAATATTTTGAAGGTTATAGAAATAATGCGCATGGGCAGGTGACGGCTCTTGGGTATACAAGTGAAGATGTACCTGTGTGTTTTGATTGTCACGGTAAGCATAAAAT
>CAYJME010000056.1:0-16743 GCA_964370795.1 uncultured candidatus Brocadiaceae bacterium | reverse complement strand
CCGTTGAACTTTATCTTATCCTGATTTTTGGATATATATGCCTCCAGATTCATCCTTTCCGTCTGCATCCGGGCAGATTGCTGCGCTAATTGTTCGACGGTGCCTTCAATTTCCTGGATTTGCATTTCCAGTTCTCCGAGGATGGCCGCCAACTCCTGCTGCTTTGTCTCTACGTGGTTCGCCTGTTCAGAAACATCGGCTTTTTTTCCCTTAAGGTCACGATAGTTCCTGAGTGACAGGTTAACTTTTAATCTTTTTAATAATTCCTTGTATTCCTGATATTTCCTGGCCTTTGAAGCCTGGAGCTTTACCGACCGAAGCTGTTTTTGCAATTCTTCAATAATATCGCCGACACGCAACAGGTTCTGTTCAACGTGCTCCAATTTACTCAGGGCCGCCTTCTTTCGTGCCTTGAACTTACTGATACCGGCCGCCTCTTCAAACAAGTATCTCCGTTCCTTTGCATCCGCCTGCAATAACGCCTCGACATTTCCTTGCTCAATTACTGAATATGCGTCTGCGCTAAAGCCGGTGTCGAGAAAAAGCTCCTTAATATCCTTCAACCGGCTCGGTTGTTTGTTGATGAGATATTCTGATTCCCCGGAAGTATAGAGGCGGCGGGTTATGCAAACTTCCGTATATTCGAGCGGCAATAGCCCTTTATTGTTTTGAACGGTCAGTGAAACTTCGGCATAACCTAATGACGGAAGTTTCTCTGTCCCGTTAAAGATCACGTCTGTCATTTCATTGCCCCTGAGCGACTTCACGCTTTGCTCGCCCAGCACCCATTTAACGGCATCAATAACATTGCTCTTCCCGCACCCGTTAGGGCCTACAATGACAGTGATTCCGCCTTCAAAAGCAATTTCCGTCTTTTCTGCAAACGACTTGAATCCGAAGAGTTCTAATTTTTTGAGTTTCATAATTATAGACTAGGCATAGACAAATGAATTTATTGGCTGGCAAAATTCACTATGAACTCTATACCTCCTTAAAAAAATTTATAAAAATTTTCTATTTAGGCGCTTTGTAGAGAAAATATTTTTTCTCAATTCCTAAGAAATATGCTGTCATGAGCTGGTTGCCCAGAAACGCAAGACTTGTTTCCTTTGGCTTTACCTCATATTTATTCTTAACTTTAAGATTTACGGGATCGATTTTCAAAATACGGAACTTAATATCCGGCGTCTCTATCGTTGTATACAGAAATCCATTTGCGTCAAACGCAAGGTCAAAAATCAGGCTTGCATTCGATATTTTTAAAACTTGTTTTATCTTTCCTGTGGAAGGGTCGAGTTCATACACCTTGCTGTCACCGGATAAATCCCATTGTCCAAACCAGAAATTACCATTTTTGTCAATAGCGCCGCCATTTATGACAGCTACCGTATTAGGATCTGATTTAACTTTGTAAGTTTTTTTTAATCTTCCGCTTTTCTGATCTACCTGATAAATTGCAGAATCAAGATAATTGGTAATCCACAGATCGGTTTTACTTACTCCAAGCCCAACACTCTGTGCTGGACTGGTGCCAGGACAGGGAAAATGTTTCAGTATCTTGCCTGTTTTCGGGTTTATCTGAACGAGATAATCACTCGTAACAAGGGTATCCCATTCAATGCCCCATAAAAAATTTCCAAATGCCCCAATCTCAAGTACAGCAGCGTCAAAATTTTTCTTATACGTCTTCATGGGAATCGATTTCACAAGCTTTAATGTACTCCCTTTTTGAACGTTTGATTGCAACTGATATTTTTCCAAATATCTTTCAACGAGCTGTTTTAAAATTTCCGCTTGTGATGGGTCAACAGAAAGATCGGAAAGATTTTCCAGAGGAATAACAGAAAGAGATGGTGACGTTCGACTGATTTCAAAATGAGATGCGTATGTGCATGAAAACTGAGAGCAGGCACCGATGGATAAAGTCAGAATACCGCAAAATAAATAAGACATTCTCATTTTCCAATACCTCCTGAATTTGAGAAAAATATCATAAAATAATGCCACGAAAACCAAGGGGCACTTCTGGCGAAACCAATTAAATATATACAGATAAGCTTATTTTTAAATAGAATAACAATTTAACTTTGGGAAAATTTCAAAAAAATATTTATCTAATTTGGCGCCTTATAGAAAAAGTACTTCCTTGTCCAATAATAATAGTCTGCGGTCATCAGTTTGTTGTCAAGAAATGTCAATGTAGATTCTAAAGGATTTCTCTCATACTTGGCTACGACTTTAAGCTTTACCAGATCAAGTTTGAAAATGAAGTGTTTGAGTTTAATATCTGATGTCAAAACCGAAACCGTAACGTACGCATATCCCTTGCTATCAAACGCTACATCATAAATGAATCTCGTATTGGAAATTTGCATGACTTGTGTAATTTTTTTTGTTGCTGGATTAAATTTAAATAACTTGCATCCCCCCAAAACTCCATAATAGTCCCATTGTCCAAACCAGAAATTTCCATCCTTGTCAATGTCCCCACCATTAATTATTTGGTTGCCAATATCTACGAGTTGATACATTTTTTTTATCTTGCCGCTTTTCTGGTTTACCCGGTAAATTGCCCTATCATAAGAATTGGTGAGCCACAGGTCTTTCTCACTTACTCCAAGCCCAACATATTTTGTAGAGCTAATTCCCGGACAATCAAAATGTTTCAGTATTTGTCCTGTCCTGGGATTTATAGCAACCAGATACCTGCTAAACGTAGTAAAATTTTCAATACCCCAGACCTTTCCCTTAAAGGAACCAATTTCGACAATTTCATCGTTAGAATCGGTGACTATTATAGGAAGTTCTTTTATGCGTTTTAATTTACGCACTTTATTTATTGCTGGTTGAGAGCGAAGGAAATTGGATTCCCCTGCAACTTGCTGATCCAGAATATCCGACCGGGATTTATCAACAGTCAACGGTGAAAGGTCTTTGACAGGAACAACTGAAACCGTGACGGGTAATTCCCTGAGTTCAAAATCCTGTGCGGGTAAGATTTTTACATTACTTATAACGGAGAGGACTGCTATAAATAATACCAATTTCAATCTCAAGACACATTCCTCCTGGAGAATTCAAAATTTTAAAATTAAAAAAGGGCGCTTCGTATGAAGCGCCCTTAATCAATTATACCAGTATGACCATAAAATATACATAGAGAAGCATACTTAAAAATATGCCATCCTTTTCAACTATTACCATGTGTATACATACAAAATTTTCTGAGTATTATTTTATAATATATTTCTTTACTTCTTTTTCTTTACTTCTTTCTTCACTTCTTTCTTTTCCGGTTGTTTTGCCTTGCCAGAGCTACCGCACTTTCCTGCCATACACAATCACCCCCTCTCTTTATTGTTTGGGTCAAACGGTATAATGAGAATTTACCAATTTCTTTCTGCAACCATCGCCTTTTCACCACGCACACAGCAGGAGCCAACATATTTACCAGCGCTTGTCGCATACTCCCTGAGCGTTTCCGCAGGATATGGCTCAACCTTCAACATCCTTGTGTCCAGGCAATGATTTGGTCTAAACGACTGGAGTACATAACGTCCTGCGCCCTGAAGCGCCATCGCAATATTTTCAATATCATCCCCGTTTAGTTGAGTTGGACATATCGTTGTGCGAAATTCATATTCAAGACCGCTTTCCATGATGATACGGATACTCTCCTTAATATCCTCCATGTTGCACGGCACGCCGGCAACCTGTTCATACTTCTCTTTCCGGAGCGGGGCCTTAATATCCATCGCTACACAATCGAGCAATGATCTCCCGATCAAATCTTCGAGTACCTGTGGATTTGTGCCATTCGTATCCAAACGCACCAACACCCCTGTGTCTTTTAACAATTTCAGGAATTCAGCAAGATGCTTATGCGCCGTAGGTTCGCCGCCAGTCACGACAACGCCATCCACCCACCCGTGATTTTGGCGCACTTTATTAATGATAGCGTCAACAGGAATGGATTCCAGGTCATTTGGCTCAAGAACCAGATGGGGTGCATGACAATAAGGACAACGGAGATTGCAGGTCGGTAAAAAGATTATAGAAACGATCTTTCCTTCCCACTCAATAAGACTATTTTCTATAAACCCCTTGATCGGTACAACCACGTATTAATTTCCCTCAAAAGACCGTCTTTTATAGAGGCAGAGACGCAAGTTTTGCGTCCCTACCCCATCATTTGGAATACATTAGCACCTTGTTTCACAGGATTCTGTGTACTCTTTAGCCTTTTTGGGCAGTAAATCTTCTATGCTGTAATTCCCCTTGTGCCTGTCTGCCAGCTCACCGATTTTAGACTTGTTCCAGTTATTTATACGGCTAAAGTATCCTACAATCCTTGAAATACCATATACATTTCTTGAACCACAGTGCCCGCAAACCTCAGTAAGTTTCTGGGTGACCTTTTTGCAGTCATGACAAATAGTAAACTCCGGAGAAATCGTAACCTGCGCTGCCTGTGTATTCTTAAAGGTCTTTTTAACCAGATTCATAATGCTTGATGCAGGCGGTCTCTGCTCACCAACAAAGGCATGGATAATAGCGCCAGACTCAATCATGGTGTGGAACTTACTCTGGAGGAAGATACGGGTAATCATGTCTACCGGCGCATCGGGACGCAGGTGGACGCTATTGGTATAATAGAATTCGTCCCTCTCTATATTCCCCTTCACCATGTCTACAGCCTCCGGATAATTCCTCACATCAACCTTTGCCAGCCTGCGGCTTGCGCTTTCGGCGGGCGATTCCTCAAGGGAGAATTTCAAATTGTGCTTCTTTCCCGCCTCCTTAACCCGCATATACATGTGGGAAATAACCCGCAATCCCAGCTTAATCATATCCTCGCCTTCGTGAAGTTCCCTGCCAGTCATAAATTGCAAACACTCATTCAATCCCAGAATGCCTACGATATATGTGGATGCCTCAAGGTCTACATAGGGACGGCCATCCCTGGCCTTTTTGCCAATCTCCCAGAGTGGCATTTCCGGGCTGGTCATTAAGGTTTTGGCAAAAGCCTTCTTCTGGAGGTGTGCCTGTACGGCAATCTCTATCCCCTTGTCAATTTCCCTGTAAAGAGCCTCCCAGTTTCCCCTGCCGCCACGGTATGCTGCCTGAGGAAGATTGATAGTAACGTTCTGGAACCCGCAAAAACGCATACTCTCAGGATGCTGTATCATGTAATGATCACTAATCGTCGTACGCAAACGACAACATGCGGAGAGGGTAATTTCATCCCTGTCAAAGATAAAATAAGGAACGCCATTTTCGCTTGCAATCTGGCACGCATACTCCAGGAGTTCATACTGTTTCGGATCGTTGAGTGTATCTTCATTAATATGGAAATCGCACTTTGGAAAGGCGAAGGGGTGGCCGTAACAATCCCCTTCCCGCCACACATCCAGCATGGCAAGGGTAAATTGTCGGGCCGTCTCCGCATACTCACCATAAGTCTTTCCTGTGTATTTTCCACTCGGTCCAATGGCGGGGATATCCCGTAAGTATCTTGGAATACCCGTATGGACATTAAAATCAAGGAACAACGTCTGGCCGCCGCGGGAAAAAGCGCTCTGCGAGCAACTGAAGATAAGATGCTGCGCCTCCTGTTTCATCTCTTTGTAGCTCATTCCCTCAAGGTAGGGGGCATACATGATGTTTATATACCCTACTCCCAGCGCGCCGGCATAATATGCCTGCATGGACGCCAGGAATGTATTTAAATGCCCCGTCAGGGTACGCGCGTGTTTTGCAGGGGCTGATTCTGTGTCGAGATTCTGGAGTGAGAGTCCATACTTCTTTATATATTCGATGGAATGGGAAGAGCAATACACCCTTGTTGGATATCCGAGATCATGGAGGTGTACCATGCCGCTCATGTGGGCGTCTGCAACTTCCTTGGAAAATACCTCCTGGAGTGCATACTGCTTCAAGGTATTTTCAGCGATTGCCAGATTAATTGCCTCCGGATTATTTGAAGCGATGTTGCTGTTTTCCTTATTTTTTGAGGTAATCAACTCGATCAAATCGAATTTTGGCATTCCGATAACTGTCTGCTTTTCGAGTTTCTTGTTATAACCCCTTTCAAAGAGCTCATTGTCGGCCAGTTCACGGATCAGAGCTGTAGAAATACGATTCATACCTGACGCAAAGACCCTTTGTTCAACAATATTAGCAACTTCATCCGCGACCTCTTCCGGAAGATCAGCTTCCTTCGTCAATGCTACGGCGATCTTCCTTTTGTCCCAGGGAAAGGTCTCGTCTTTCGTTTCTGTGTTTACCAGAAGGGAAACATCGGTTGTGTCTGCACGTTTTTTGGTTTGCTTTCGCACACGGAGGGATTCACGGATCCTTGCCCGCTTATCCCGATAGAGGATATAAGCCTTTGCTGTCTTGGCATGGCCTGTTTCGATGAGTACCTTTTCTACGGTATCCTGTATGTCTTCAATACCGGGGTTTTGTTCATTAAATTTCCTCTCAAGAAACACGGCAACAACGGCAGCCAGTTCTTCTGCAAGTGACCGGTCATCACCACCGACCGCCTGCGCTGCCTTGAAAATCGCCTCAGCAATCTTCTTCTCGTTGAAAGGCACCTGCCTTCCATCACGCTTTACCACATACTGTATTGTTGTAGTTGTGTTCATGCCTTCCCCTTTGGGTCTAATGTTAAACAGATACATTGCGAGGGCTGCCACCCGCGTCCTTTTTCTTTTTCTTATTATCCTTTGCACCCGACATCAACGGCTTAAGTTCGTCAATAAATTCTGAAATATCCTTAAATTCACGATACACCGACGCAAACCGTACGTAAGCGACCATATCCAGCACCCGCAGCTTTTGCATCACCAGTGAGCCGATAAAATTTGAAGACACTTCCCTGTCAAACTTATTATAAATATCCCGTTCAATTTCGTTCACAATATTTTCTAAGGTATCGGTAGAGACGGGTCTTTTTTCACATGCCTTCATGAAACCATTTAATATCTTTCTGCGGTCAAATGC
Organism: uncultured candidatus Brocadiaceae bacterium; assembly: GCA_964370795.1. Classification (GTDB taxonomy): domain Bacteria; phylum Planctomycetota; class Brocadiia; order Brocadiales; family Brocadiaceae; genus JAHFOW01. The sequence goes on along the minus strand of CAYJME010000056.1, from coordinate 9,735 downwards.
CTCCCGGCTCCCGTCCTTTTTTACTACACGCAGCGGGTTTTCTTCGATCCGCTCATAGGTGGTGTACCGGCGTCCACAACCCAGACACTCACGACGACGCTTGATGCTCAGGCCATCCACCGACGTGCGGGAGTTTACGACCTTATCATTATCTACCTTACAAAACAAACATTGCATAAAATATTGCCGAGAAGTTAACAGTTTTGCCACCGAGAACACGGAAGTCGCAGCTACGTTAAGCTGGAAAAGGGAAATTTTCCCTTTTCTAGCTCTTTATCGAGATCGCGACAGTAAACTGACCATTCCACAAAACCACTGCTTGCTTAGTCATATATTGCATAGATAGAAAGTTACCATACAAGATATAGAATGTCAAGGAGAATATTTGAAGGCCAGAAAATCCCTTTTATTAAGCCCAACGTGAGTGCCTTCTATTCCAGGTATTTTCAATGCTCATTTTGTTCGGTGCTCGATATTCGTAGTTTTATCTTATTACCATTCATAACCCCACACGAACGTCACCCCAAAACTTGCACAGATAAAATGAAAACTTCTGTGCAACAAAATTATTCCCTCTTAAGGCTTTCCAGCTTCACAATCTCCACCTTCACATTTGCCAGGGAGAGAATTTCTTTGGCAAGCGCATCGGGATAATCGGTCAGGGTGACGATGCGCTTGATGCCGGTGTTTACGAGCATTTTTGCGCACAAGGAACATGGGTAGGTTGTGGTATAGAGTGTCGCTCCTGCAATCTTTATTCCGTAATGCGACGCCTGAAGCAGTGCGTTCATTTCGGCGTGGAGACCACGGCAGAGTTCGTGCCGCTCGCCGGGCGGGACTTTTAATTGCTCACGCAGGCAGCCAATCTCAAGACAGTGGGGAAGTCCGCTCGGCGCTCCGTTATAGCCGGTTGTCAGGATGTGTTTGTCCATTACCAGGACTGCCCCTACCTGTCTCCGCAGACATGTGGAGCGCTGGGCTACTTCCCGGGTAATGCGCAAAAAATATTCATCCCATGAAGGTCTCGTTGTCATTTCATTTTCCAATACAAAATTCAGAAAATATTTTGCCTAAAATATCTTCTGTGGTTACTTCTCCAATAATTTCACCAAGGGCATTGATTGCGGCACGCAGGTCTAATGCGATAAATTCGTAACTTTCGTTATTTTGTGTTGATAGCTGAGCTTGTTGAATAGCCAGGAAAGACTTCTGTAATGCCTCTCTTTGGCGGGCATTAAAAAGCGCGGGGCTACTCGTCAGATTTATTTGACCGCCCAGAACGCTCTCTATCAACATCTCCTTAAGCCTTTTCAATCCCTCGCCCGTTAGAGATGAGGTATGCACAAGGGGGTATTTTTTCAACATTTCCGGCAATTCGAAAAAGGAACTCTTTTGTTGCAAATCACATTTATTGATTACGACAATTATTCTTCCCGGCACATCTCTCAATTCCAATTCTTTGAATTGCCTACCGATATTGGTACTGCCATCAAAGACGAGCAGCACTACGTGCGCATTTTTCAATGCCATCCGTGTCTTTTCCCTAGCCCTTGATATTACAACGCCCCGTGCATCATCCATGCCGGCAGTATCTGTTAATTTAAAATGGATGCCGCCGATGTGTAAACTGTCGGTAACTACGTCCCGTGTTGTGCCGGGTATTTCACTGACAAGCGACCTCTTTTTCCCGAGGAGTGCATTGATAAGACTTGATTTTCCCACATTGGGTGTTCCATAGAAAATCGTATCGATTCCCTCGCTTGAAATCCTGGATGTTTCTGATTGAAAGAGGAATTCCGAGATATTTTTTTCAATCGTTTTCAGCCTGCCCAAGATCTCTTCCACAGATATTAATTCAATCTCCTGGTCTGAAAAATCAATCGCTGCTTCAATAAAGGAACACAGGACAACCGCTTCATCCCGGATATGCCTGATCTGTTGAGAGACACCGCCATTGAGTTGTGTAGCAGCCACTGCTAATTCGGCGTCTGTTTGCGCATGGATAATCCGCATCACCGCCTCTGCCTGAGTAAGGTCTATACGTCCATGGAGAAATGCACGTTTGGTAAATTCGCCTGGCTGTGAAAGCCTGACATTTCTCTTTTTGTTCATCGCATCTGATAAAATGGCCTGTATGAGCATCTCTATAACAGGTAGTGACCCAAGGGTATGGATTTCTATCACATCCTCTTTTGTGTAAGAAAAGGGTTGTTTCATAATATATAAAGATGCAGTGATATTAGTTTGTTCTTCCTTTATATAAAAGTAGCCCTGTACAGAGGTATATGTGGGAATAGTGCTTACATTACCATGAAAGGCAGGGACGAAAAAATCCTGAATACAGGGAATGGCTTCTGGTCCGCTAATTTTGATAATTACCTGGAAGGATCTCCCCGACGGTGTGGAAACTGCAACAATCGTATCCTGAATTTCGGGGGACATAAAAAAAGACTTTCAGCTACTTTTGTGTGGAGCGAAGCGCCGCTTCGCTCTACAGAGAATTTTCTTCACATTAAACTATCTAATTTTTATCTTTCTGGTAGATTTCCTGATCAAAATACCTTCGATGATGCTGAGTAAGGTACTGGTTGTCCAGTAAATCGTAAGTCCTGAAGGCATATGATAAAGGATAAAGGCGAAAATAACAGGCATAAAGGACATCATCTTTTGTTGCGCCTGCGCCTGAGAGTCTACTGCCGGAGCCTTGGGTGTCGTCTTCATCTGTCCAAAAGAAGCGGCGGTCATAATGAGCGGTAATACATTGAGGGTATTGCCAATAAAGGGGATGTGAAACGGAAAGCTGAGTAAGGTGTCTGGCATTGAAAGGTCGTTAATCCATAACAAAAAAGGCGCCTGTCTCATTTCAAAAGAAAGTTGTAAGGTGCGGAAGAGGGCAATAAACACGGGAAGCTGCAAAAACATAGGCAGGCAGCCACTCATAGGATTAACCCCGTGTTTTTTGAATAACAACATCTGCTCCTTGCCCATCCTCTGTTTATCGTGTTTGTATTTCTCTTTCATGAGGTTTATCATGGGCTGTAATTGCTGCATCCTGTACATGGAGACCTGGCTCTTCCTTGTTAACGGGAAGAGGAATGCCTTAATGATGATAGTCATTATAATAATAGATACGCCATAATTGGGGATTACCCTGTGAACGGCATTGAGAAAGGCGAGGAGCACCTTGCTGATAGAATTGAGCCAGCCGTAACTCAGAAGCGCATTCAGATTTTCATATTGTGCCAGGACTTCCTCTTTTTTTGGTCCAACAAAATATATATAGTTGTGTTTGATGATGTCGTGGGGATTCAGACGGAGCTTGGTTTGCAAGCTGACCATAAAATTGCCCAGCTCGGACTTTTCGTTTGACGGTTGGCCCATGGCGTCGAATGCCTGCGAATTGATTGATGCAACCCATTCACTGGACTGTGGTTTCAAAACAGTAGCAAAATATTTATTCACCGAGCCGGTCCATACAATACCAGCGGATTCATTCTTAGAAGGAAGTTCCTTTGGTAGTATACGCACCAGTTTCGTTCTTTTGTTTCCCATATCAACACCTACAACAGCCGCTATATCTGCGCCAAGAGTGCCTTCGTGGGTAATCATGGAAGAGGCAATGATGTCATAGGTTAAAGGGATTTCGGTATCAGTGTTGTTTTCCAGCGCGACTTCTATTTCGGCATGATATTTAGCGGGTGGTAAGCTAACCGTTTTAACAATATTTATCCCTTCTTCAAGCCGTGCTGTAAAAACAATCTTATTTGTACTTTGCTCAGCAACCGTATATCGGTGCTTGCGGAAGTCTTTCCTCTGAAAGATATTATCAATTGCAAGGGGAAGGTATTCTGTATTTATTTCTTTAATTAACTCCAGGGTGTTTTTTGCCTCTGTATTTTTGAAATTTTTGAGTTGGATGGATTTAATCGCAGCGCCATCGTTTGTCCAGACCATCCTAACCAGTTCATTTTCAATCGTAACTTCCTGGGGTGGAATATTTGTCTGTGATGGTATTTCCTGGGTTATAGATAAAGGTTTGGATTTTAATTCTGTTTCAGCCTTTCCTTCCTGTTGTTTCCCGGAAAGCGCTTCTTCTGTAACTACCTCAACAGGCTGAGCTTTTTTAGAAAACAAGGGTAATATAAAGGGATAATACAATATCATAAGTATCCCACAAACAACAACCGCAATAAGCGCCTTTCTATCCATCAACGTTCCTTTTCCGATTCCTCTGGTAATTCAGCCTCGTCAATAAGCATAACAGGGATGTCATCTCTTACCGGGTATCTTCGACCGCATTGTATACATATAATACTATCCCCTTCAAGCCGAACATCGGCCTTGCAAAGGGGGCATGCAAGAATATCCAATAATTCCTGAGAAATCATAGCGATTACCTTAGATATGATAAACCTTAACCAGATTTAAATATTTACGAAATTTAGTAAGCTTAAAATTTTAACAAACGAGTGAGACAATTTCAATTTAAAATTATACCGGTAAACCGACCTCTGCTTTATCGGACGGCTTTTCAGGTAATGATATCTGAATATCCTCAAAATTAGCCAGTTGTTCAAGTTTTATCCTCTTTAAACGAACCAGTTCCAACAAGGCAAGGAAAAACCCAATGATGCGAATCCGTTCGCGTATTCCCTTAAAAAGACTGGTAAAGGTTATCATTGTATGGGTATGTACCCTTTCCAGCACCTCGTTCATATACTCCTGTATCGGCACATCGTCATAGGTTACCTTTGCCGGCACATTCATCAACGTCTGCTTCATAATCTGGGAAAATCTTTGCAGCAGATCCCATAAACTTACACCGTCAAGCGGCAATTCCTTGTCTTTTTCCGTTGGTTCAACAGGAATTTCCCTATGGATACGTTTGCACTTTCTTTCCCATTCGGCAGCCCTTGATGCGAGGAGAAAGGTACTTTCCTTATATCGTTTATATTCCAGTAATTGTTTGACCAGCGACAATCGTGGGTCATCAATCTCTTCTTCTCCCTGTTCGGGCATTTCCGTACGCGGGAGGAGCATATATGATTTGACATACATAAGGGTGGCGGCCATTACGAGAAAATCCCCCACAATATTCATATCCAGGATTTTCAACATTTCTACATAGTGCAAATACTGGTCGGTAATTTTGGCTATGGGGATATCGCAGATGTTCACTTCTTCTTTTCTTATCAGGTAAAGAAGCAAATCAAGGGGCCCATTATAAATGTCTAAATCTACCTTATAATCAGTCATTTTTATAGCCCCGTAAATAATCTGAGAAAATAGTTTATGGGGGGGCTCAGGACCATACTCAAAATTGATATATTCGTATAATTTCCTATAAAGATTATTCCCAATAAAATAAATGGGCTGTATCGCTCAATTTCCTTGTATTTCTGCGCCATTTGATAGGGCAATAAACCTTCCATGATATGGGAGCCATCCAGAGGATATAAAGGGATCATATTAAAAAAAGCAAGCGAGAGATTCATGACGATTCCTGATAACAGGAGATTGAATAATGTAGCAGAAGCGCCTAAAGGGAGAAACGATGCGCTCCTCAGGAGTTGAAAGAGTATGCCAAACATCAACGCAGAAACAAAATTAGCGGCAGGCCCTGCAAAGGATACAATCACATTGTCGCGTCGGGGGTTTTTGAAATTATAAGGGTTTATGGGAACGGGTTTGCCCCATCCAAAATGGGCAAAAACAAAGCATAAGGCGCCAAGGATGTCAATATGTGCAAGTGGATTTAACGTCAGCCGCCCTTGCAGCCTCGCCGTGGGGTCGCCTAATTTATTAGCCGTCCATCCATGAAAATACTCATGGATGGTCAAAGCATAGAGTATCGTGGGTATTAAGATGATTAAATTATTGAAGTTCACTAAAGTGTTTGCCCTCCTTATTTCTGATGGGCATATTAGCACAAGAGAAATAAGTTGTCAAGTATAGAACACTTAACAGGTCTCTGCCTTAATGAACTCAGTTCTTTTCCCTTGCATGTTCAGAGAATGACCACTATAATTTTAAACAAGTTACGACTGGCCGTTGGCAAAACTCTTCCTTTCAAATCGTTTAAAATAATCATGAGTACTCGTTCCACAAAATCAGCAGAACATAAGGACAACGTTATAAAAAAAGATTCCTTGCCCGATATTGCGTTTGCACGGGAGGTATTACTCCTTGAATCAGACGCTATAAGAAACCTCATTGACCGCATCGACCACAATTTTCAAAAGGCTATTGACGTAATCTTTGCATGTAAAGGACGGGTTGTCGTTACGGGTATTGGGAAGGCTGGAATCATCGGCCAGAAAATTTCTGCAACCCTTGCGAGTACCGGAACACCCTCTTACTGGATTCACTGTTCAGAGGCGCGGCATGGCGATCTGGGAAGGATCGTAACAGATGACGTCGTCCTTGCGCTCTCAAACAGCGGAGAAACCGAGGTTGTTATGCTCCTGCCTTTTGTAAAGAGGATTGGGTCAACGGTGATCGCCATTACGGGAAATAATAAATCTTCTCTGGCCAAATACAGCGATATTGTGCTTGATATCGGAAAGATTGATGAACCGTGCCCATTAGGTCTCGCCCCATCTGCAAGTTCAACGGCCATGCTTGCCCTGGGGGACGCCCTGGCGCTTTCGTTGTTTAAAAAGCGCAACCTCAGTAAAGAGGATTATGCCCTCTATCATCCGGGCGGCGACCTGGGCAGAAAATTACTTACGGTGGAAATGGTTATGCGCAAAAATGAAGAGAATCCGGTTGCGCATGAGGACACACCTCTGCTCGATGTGATCGCCATCATGACGGAAACACCCGGAAAACCCGGCGCAGTCAGCCTCGTGGATGACAAAAATAAACTGGTGGGGTTTTTTACCGATGGTGATCTCCGGAGGCATTTGAGAGATGGCATAACATTTTTACATTGCAGCGTAAAAGAGGTCATGACACGGTCGCCCAGGGTAATACACACCGGCTGCCTCGTAGCAGAGGCATATAAGAGATTAAAAGAATATAAAATCGACCAACTCCCCGTAGTTAATGACACCAACACGCCTGTTGGTATCATTGATGTGCAGGATTTATTGGAGGTCGGGTTTTAATTTTTGAAAAACATCAAGATTGTCATTATAGATGTTGATGGTGTTTTAACCGATGGCGCCATATATATTGATTCCGGCGGATGCGAAACAAAGGCATTTCACGTATTAGACGGCACCGGCATCTCATACCTTCACCGGGCAGGCATAAAAACGGCCATTATCAGCGGAAGAAACTCTGAGGCAGTAAACCATCGCGCAAGGGAACTGGGTATTGAGGATGTATACCAGGGAACCAAAAACAAAATCGATGCCTACAAAAAAATCCTTGAAAAACACGCGCTCCGGGACGAAGAAGTCTGCTATATCGGCGACGACCTTATAGACCTCCCTATTCTCTATCGTGTTGGGCTTCCCATTGCCGTTGCCAACGCATCACCCATCGTGAAGCAACATGCCCTTTATGTTACAAAGACAAAAGGAGGTTCTGGCGCTGTACGGGAGGTTGTAGAGAAAATTCTCAAATTCCAGGAGAAATGGGATTTTATTATGGAACGATACGAGAAACCGTAAAGGTAATAACAGAAAGTTTGAAATTCCTATACATTTAAATAAAACATTTAATTGCAGAATTTTATGACCATACGAAGATATATATTTATTGGTATTCCCGCTGCCTCCATAATTACCATTATTGTGTCACTCATTATCTCCCAACCAAAAAAAGAAGAGATAAAAGACCAAAAGGCAAGCCTTGTTACAAAGGAAAGTACTCCATCGCTCAAACAACCGACTGATCTCAAAACACCCGGAACGGTTACACAGTCTGTACAGGGACTGTCCATTCCTAATTATGATGAGCAAGGAAACGAAACCCTGGTCATGCGGGGGGAAAACACCTACCTGCTTGGAAATAACGTGTATAAAATCATTTCTCCTGAGATTGAAGTGCTGAATCCGAAAAATACCGAAGCGGGAACGGTATCCGTTTTTATTACCTCTAAAAACGGAGAGATGAATACCGTCTCTAATGAAGGACATCTCTCTGACGATGTTGTTGTTCAGTTTGACCAGGAAACCCAACTCAACACAGACTATCTGCGATATCTTCCGGATAAAAAGTTTGTGTATTCCGATAACCCGATTACGATCAACGGGAAAGGCTTAAATATCAAAGGACAGGGTTGTGAAATAGACCTTGTTAATAAAAAAATGTGGATTACCCGGGATACAGAAATGATGTTGGACGGTATTTCAAATGACCTCTTTACCTTACCCCGTGATAGTGCGTCGTCACCTTCTCAAACCCCGGAAGATGACACAAGCAACACAAACGGAACCACTATAGGAAAAACAAAAACCGAAAAAACCATTATTCGGTCGAGCGGACAACTCATATTTGACAGACAGCCGGAAACAGACATCATGACGTTTCATGATAACGTCGAGGTTAAAAATGGTATTTCAACCATCTTTTCGGATAAACTCACTCTCTTTCTTGATCCAAAGACAAAAAAAACCAAACAGGCGATTGCCAGCGGGAATGTGCTCGCCTCACAGGGTACGAAAATCGCCAAGGGAAGTATCCTAACCTGGGATGTTACCCTGCAAACCGCCACAATAGAAGATCCCCATAAGGCAGAATTTGTTATGGACAGTCTGAATATCGACGCACTGAAGATGATCTTCTTTAAAGAGACGGGTAAAATAGAAGTGCCAAGCGCTGGCAGTTTAAAAACCAGGCTGAAAGAGAAATCAGACAAAAAACCCCTTTCAGCTACTCCTAACACGCCCGCTATAAATACTATCAACATAAAGTGGGAAGGAAAAATGAACCTCACGAATGACATGAAAGAGGCCATTTTTGAACAAGACGTTGAAGTGAGAAATGAGAATTCCACATTACTATGCAACACGCTCGATGTAACATTTGCTGATCGCAATTTTACCCTGGCAACCATGAAGGCTTCAGAAAAAGTCCATGTTTTGAATAAAAAGCAGGGCTTATTTAAAGAAGCCATCGGCGACCAGATGACATGGAATGCAAAAAATAAAGTTACCGTTCTCAGGGGAAAGCCCTTTGCAATGCTCCAGGAAGGAAAGGAACGGCAAATTCTTGCGCCGAGAATTTTATTCTATGAAGACGGAAAGACCATCCTTTGCGAAGGCAGGGGGACTTTATATGAAAGGGGCGAAGGGAATTCCGACAAGAAAGAAGCGGGAGAAACTGATATAAAGGTCAATTGGGCGAAAAAAATGGTCTATAATGATATATCGAAAAAAGCAAGCTTTTTTGAAGAAGTACAGGCCTACCGGGGCGGGCAGAAGTTAAACGGAGACCAGATTGATGCGTATTTAAACGATAAGCAGCGGATATCGAAGATCATCGCCACCGGTAACGTCTATTTTCTTAGTAAAACGTTAAACGACAGCGAGGGACTGGGGTCTATGCTTATATGGGACCTTGTTCAGAATGCTGCATTATTAATCGGCAATCCAAAAGCCGAACTGCGGAGAGAGGGAGCAAGAACGTTTTCTGATCAGGTTTACTTTGACATCGCCGGCAACAAGGTCACCTGGGAAGGCAGACCACACTGGCAGCTTGATACCAGTAAAAAGTAGGGGATAAGGTTACTTAGCGCAGCATAGCCGCAACCAATTCTCCTTTATGAAAGCGGGGAGATTGCTT
>CAYJME010000055.1:0-16902 GCA_964370795.1 uncultured candidatus Brocadiaceae bacterium | reverse complement strand
GAAATGGCCTTTATATCGTGCACAACGCCGGTTGAGGTTTCGCTCTGGGTGGTAAATACCACCTTGATCCCGCTCGTCTTCTTGAGGGTTGCTTCAATGTCCGATGGATTTACGGCCTTGCCATTTTCAACATCGATGGTAATTGTTTCGATACCAAAACATTTACAGAGTTCAGCCCAGCGTTCGCCGAATTTTCCGCTGATAACCACGAGCGCCTTTTGTCCTCTGGCCATGACATTTGCCACGCATGCCTCCATGGCGCCTGTGCCCGATGACATGAGGGTGAAGACCTCGCCCGTCTTTGTCTGGAAGAGATATTTTAAGTCCTCGCTCACCTCGTAAAAGATTTGAGAAAACTGTGGCGTCCTGTGATGGATCATGGGAAGCGCCTCGGCCAACGATACCTCTGCGGGTACCATGGTTGGGCCTGGCGTAAATAAATAATTCTTCTTCATAACGATGATTCCTTTCAGATATACATAAAAATGTTACTTTTAAAGAAAATTTTATTATATGTAAATGAACAAAAGAGTCAAGGAATAAAACGGGAAACGGTTTAAGCCGTTTGAACCGCTTAAACTGCTTAATCCGTTTAAACGGTTTAAACCGTTTAATCCACTTAAACCGTTCTCTTATTCGTGACAGTTCTCTCAAAACTGAGTAAATAATGAACCTATTCCCTACTTTGCATTGACATACCCTGAATCGGTTGCTAAAATTACTTCATTTGTATCATAGACACGTTACTTGATTTTTTTGGAGGAGAAACATGATACTTCCTTTGCAAGTTACCGCGCGTAATGTGGAGCTTACTGAAGCAATCAAAGCAGATATCAATGAAAAGGCCGGGAAGTTAGATAAATTTTACGACAGGATCACCAGCTGCCGGGTTATTGTGGAGGCATTACCCAAGCGGTCATTGTATAATGTACACATCGATATAACGGTTCCCGGCACGGAGCTGATAATAAAGCGCGAACCGAATCCGGACCTTTATATGGCAATAAGGGATTCCTTTGACGCTGCCCGCCGCAAGTTAGAAGACCACGCGCAACTGCACCGCAGAGAAGTGAAACGTCATGAAGAAGTACCACACGCCCGCATAGGCTCGCTTTTTCCCGATAGGGGATACGGCTTTCTTACGACGCACGATGGCCGTGAGGTTTATTTCCATGAACATAGCGTACGGAATAATGAATTCAAAAATCTCAAGATTGGAATGGAAGTGCGTTATACGGAGGAAATGGGAGATAAGGGACCTCAGGCAAGTTCCCTCTCGGTAGTATAATATTTAAGGAATTTGAATATTGTAGAGACGCAAGACTTCGTCGTGAGCTCAGTCGAACGATTTTGCGTCTCTACAGGGACATTTTTAAAGTCGCAGTAAGGCCTGATTTAATGTTCAGGAAATTCAATGTAAATGGAGGGGCGTATTGCAACGCCCCTTATGTTTAGGTTGTGGTTAATCGCTTTCCTTAACAACACGCCCATGTACAGGTTGAATCGGCCTGGCATCATGTTTGAAAAGTGAAGTAAATTTGTTCACCCCTACCTTCGATACCTCAATAGGTTCCTTCAGGATAAACCAATTTACACCTTCACTGCAAGGCGGTGTGGTAAGTGAACCAGTATAGGTATAATATGCCGAGGTGTTCTTTGGAAGGAGTTGACTCGCACATATTCTTACATCAGATACAACATGCTCTTTACCCACTTCTTTTGGAAAATTACTCCATAGGGTTTTAATGAATGCACTTTCTTTGCCTTCCTCAATGAGTATGGCGATAACAGCTAATTCTCCACGCGCACCCTTATGTACTAAATGTGCCTCCATAGCGTAGGATTTGCCGTGTATTTTGTGTTCACTCGGAGTGTGAAAGTGGAATTGCATGAGTTCGTACTTCTTGTTACCGACAGATATGGAACTGCCGCACCCATAGTTTATCTGTATAGTATGACCATTATTTAAGATCTTCAGAGGGGTAGGGTAGTAATGAAAGTTTATACTTTCCAGGTGGGCCTTTTCTGCTACAGAAATACCGATCGGTGATTGTATGTCACCAACTTTGCAGTTGCAATACTCATGTATTAGTTCACCCCAGTGCTCTGGTCCGCATTCTCCTTCGTAGCTCCAGGGAAACGGTTGTCCATGTTCGTCTGAATTGGCGAACAAAGTCGTTGCTGCCGTAAAAGGTAAGAATAAAATAAAAGTAGCTGTCAAAAAAATATACACAAAAATACGCATCGATTCCTCCTTAAAGTATGTATTCTTGTTCTAAGGAAACAAAATAAATAAAATAAATTCTACCATATTCTATAGCATCACATCAAGACTTCTGTCTATCGGGAAATTATCCATTCTGCATGGTTTTGAAAAGATATATCAGAAATAAAACCACACGCATTAAAATAGTCGCCCTTGTCCTGAGGCTTTTTCAAAATGCCGTCCCCAGTTCATGCCGCATAAAGGTTCTTCGGTAATATCAGGATTTTTACAGCCGCACACGTAGGCATATATTCCGTAAGCCCCTGCCCATCCGGATATCTGTTCGTATGCACGCCTCCTGTACTCAACATCCAGGGCGGTAATGTGAGATTTCTCAGCCAGGAGATTGAGCGTCTTTGCATGGCGGTAATGTTCCCTAATGTTTGTCAGAAAAGGGGTATTTTCCAATGCCTTATACAGGTTTTTTTTGATCTGCGGTCTCAGGAAGAGATAATTAATGCTTGCTGAATTTACGCCGGATTCCTGAAGCGCCTTAAACAAGGATGTTAAATTTTTCTCCGTATCGGTCACGCCGGGAATTAAGGGGTCGAGTTTTATTTCCGGGACGATACCCATCTTGCAGAGCCGTTCAACGTTCCTCATGCGCTCACCTGGATTTGAAGCGTAGGGTTCTATCCTTTTTTGAATGTCCCGATTAAGCGTTGTAATCCCGATTTGAATATGAAGGAGTTCTTGGTATTGGTGAAACAGGGGGAAAAATTTTATGGGAATCCGCCCCTTCGTAAGCAGATTTACGCCAACACCATGTTCAAATAAGATACGCATCAGGTCGTACGTCATATCGAGTACCTGAGGTATGGGCTGGAGCACATCGCAGGTTGGGCTAAAGAATACATACGCAGGCAATTTTTTCCGTGTGGATAATTCCCGTGTTAATTTTTCTGTCATATTGCCATATACAAGGACATTTCCATCGCCCGGATACATTGAATATCCCCGAACATAGCAATATGCGCACTGATGAACGCACCCCAGGGCTGGATTTATTGCGGCAACCTGGCTGAGGCATTTCAGCGTCGGTCTGGTAAGGACACGGCCTTTTCGCTCAATGATATTTATGTTCAATTCTCTTCAATCGGGCCTGATCACATAACGATAGATAAGACCGGCTTCAACACCAATGATCATGGCTTCAAAGGGTTTAACGCTCTCTTTGGGGAGGTCTGGAATGGAAAACTCTTCTTTTTTAACCGGTAAGTCACGGTCATCGTATATTTCCAGCGTAAACTTTGCAAAACGATAATTTTTTTCTGTTCTATTTGCAATTTCGCCGATGCACAGCACATTCGACCCAAACGGACTGAACCGCACATTTCTCACAAAGAAGCCATTTCCAATATCTTCAAACCCATTCGTTATCGCTGGCGTAGAGGATTCTTTGGGAGACGGTTCTTTCCTTGCCACCCTTGGCGTACTGCCTGCGGATGAAAGACCCCTGCCTTTTTCCAACTCGTTTACCCGTTTTTCCAATGCCTCAACCCTTGATACGAGATTTGAGATAACAATCTCCATCATATTTAACTTGCTCAATGCGTCCTGTGCATATAAAGGATGTGTCAGGATCATGGGAAAAATAGATACCAAAAAACCGAAAAGAAGTCTTTTCATTTTCTACCCTCGCTGTCTCATGTGGACTATTTTTGATTTCTTAAAACTTATACCTGATAAAAGAGCCCTGAAGAATACAGAATACGCGAAATACTTTAGATGAGTTCGACATAATAATATCATATTCAAAAATAATAATGCAAGCGTGATTCACTGAAACAGCGATAATCCAAAAGTATAAAAAAACATGAGAGACTTGTAAACTTGACAAACACACAGTATTAATTGATAATAATAAAATATAATTTTTTATTAGAAGAATCCTTTTGATGTAACCTCATGCGACATATTTTAACTATTCGGTTTGGCGTCTTAAAAAACACCGCTGATTTTTTTTCCACATTTAACTCCCTCAGAAAAGACGACCAGGTCGTAATTCGCACAAACCGTGGTATTGAGTTCGGTGATGTTATTACCTGGGTAAAAGAAGTGCCGGATGACGTTCCCCTGGATAACTTCGGAGAAGTCCTGCGGAAGGCCACCCCTGAAGATAAAGAAAAATATAACAAAATAATGAATGAAATGGCGCCAGTTGAATTCAAATTTTGCCAGAAGAAGATCAAAGAACATAAACTCGTTATGAAACTGGCGAGCGTGGAACATTTATTCGGGACACGCAAGATTATCTTCTATTACCTTGCCAACGGGCGCATAGATTTCAGGGAACTGGTGAAAGACCTGGCAAAGGAATACCAGGCGCGCATAGAAATGAAACAGATCGGAGTCCGGGACGAGGCGCGGCTTCTGGCCGATTATGAACATTGCGGACGGGAGTTGTGTTGCCGGTCGTTCCTCAAGAATCTCGAACCGGTTACCATGAAAATGGCAAAGAATCAAAAAGCGACCCTCGATCCTTCGAAAATCTCCGGCAGATGCGGCCGCCTGATGTGTTGTCTGCGCTATGAAGATAAGGTTTATGACGAACTGAAGCGCAATTTACCCAGAAAAGGCTCTCTCGTAAAAACGGCGAAGGGAGTTGGAGAGGTCATTAATTACGACGTGCTGCAACAGGAAGTTACCCTTGAACTGAATAATGCGAGCAGAATTCATGTACCGGTAAGCGAGATTATTGACAAGGTAAGAGAACCTTTATCTGAACCGGAAAAAGAAACGCCATGTAATCAACACTGTGAAAAGGATTGCGAACTTGAGTAAACAGACATTCTATCTTACAACCCCCATTTATTATGTGAATGATGTGCCGCATATAGGCCATTCTTATACGACCATTGCCGCAGACGTGCTGGCGCGATATAAACGGATGAAGAATTACGATGTTTTCTTCCTGACCGGAACGGATGAACACGGCCAGAAAATCCAGAAGGCGGCGCAGGTGTATAATAAAACCCCATTGGAATTTGTCGACACCGTCGTGGATAAGTTTAAGAACTTATGGGAAGCGCTGGAGATTTCCCATGACGGGTTTATACGAACAACGGACGAAGACCATTGCCGTCGCGTGAAAAATATCTTTCGAAGAATCTTTGAAAACGGGGACATTTATCTGGGAGAATACGAGGGGTGGTATTGTATCCCGTGTGAGAGTTTCTGGATTGAATCGCAACTCCACGAGACGAAATGTCCGGAATGCAAACGGGCAGTGGAAAAGGTGAAGGAAAAGAATTACTTTTTTCGATTATCAAAATACCGGAATGCCCTCCTTGAGTATTACGAAAGACATCCCCACTTTATTCAGCCTGAATCAAGGAGAAACGAAATACTTCACAGAATACAATCACACATTGAGGACATCAGCATAAGTCGTTCAGCGGTGGAATGGGGCATTCAGGTCCCTATGGACCCAACGCATACCATATACGTTTGGATCGATGCGCTTATGAATTACATCACAGCCCTGGGCTATGATGACGACATGCAGAAGTTCGAAAAGTACTGGCCTGCAAACGTCCATATCATTGGGAAAGAAATCCTGTGGTTTCATGGCGCTATCTGGCCGGCCATTCTCATGTCGTTGAATATAGACCTGCCTTGTAAAGTTTATGCGCACGGGTGGTGGACGATTGAGGGAAAAAAGATATCGAAATCTTTGGGAAATGCAATAGACCCCCACAGTATTATCCAATTATATGGCACCGACGCCTACCGGTATTTCCTCCTGAGAGAGGTTCCTTTTGGGCTGGACGGTAATTTTTCCTATAACGCCCTTATTCATAGAATTAATTCTGACCTGGGCAACGACCTTGGAAATTTATTGCAACGTACGCTTACCATGATTGACAAGTATTTTCAGGGGATTATCCCGGAGGTTCCTGATGAGGAAGATGAATTAAGGAGTTTGTCACGGGATACGCACATGAAAATGGATAGCGAAATGGATAAGCTGCAATTCAGCAGGGCACTCGAGATTATTTGGGAGTTTATTGGCCGGGCCAATAAATTTGTGGAGGACAAGAAACCGTGGTCTCTGGCAAAATCAGATACAACAAGGCCACAGCTTGCTGCGGCGCTTGGCACGCTTGCCGCGGCTATTCGGGATATTTCCCTCTACGTTTACCCATTTATGCCAAAAACCGCCGCTGAAATCCAACGACAGCTTGGTATGAGAGAAGAAGGCCAACCGCTTTGTTTGAAACTCCAGCAGGGGTTTAAGAAGGGTACGGTAATAAAAAAGGGCAAACCCCTGTTTCCAAGGGTTGAACTTTCAGCAATGAATGGAGCTGAAACTGTTGCCTGATGGCCATTTTTTAGAGAAAATATATTTGTCGGGAAAAGTGGATGCGTATTATCAAAGTATGGAAAATATGAACCTTTCCTTTTCTAACGGTAAGACATGGAGAATTGTACATGACAAATACGTGGAGCAAAATACGGGAAATCATTAAAAAAGACCCCCGCTATTCCCCCCAGGCATATCAATTTATGTTTGAGGCGCTTGATTACACAATACATATGCTTGGCAAAAGCCGACACAAAACAAGCGACATCGAGCGCCATGTAACCGGAAGGCAGCTTCTGGAGGGCGTCAGGCAGTTTGCAATAAAAAATTTTGGCTATATGGCATTAACCGTGTTTGAACAAATGGGAATTAAGCAGGACGAAGATTTCGGGAATATTGTATTTAATCTGGTAGAAAGTGGTCTCATGGGAAAGACAGAAAATGACACCAGGGAAGATTTCAAAAATATTTACGACCTCAAAAAAGTGTTTGATGAAGATTTTAAATTTGATGGAAAATATGAAATCCAGCTTTCTCTCCGCGCTCTGGGTATAAAAAAATAATTACTGGGCGTCTTTAACACAACGAAAGCCGACATTATTGTCTTTTCCCTCAGGGTAGCTGCAGCTTCGGTAAGCGCTTCTGAGGATGTAATGGTGGTTGAGCCACGATCCTCCTCTGACAACGCGAAATTTTCCTGTTTCATACCAATCTTCGCACCACTCCCAGACATTTCCTGCCATATCATGGCATCCATAAGGGCTGGCGCCTTCTTTCCGCTCGCCCACGAGCGCTGGGGCGCCTGTGCCTGGATCAAGATTATAAACGGCTTTTTTATTATCCGGCTGGATATTCCCCCACGGATATTCTCTGCCATCAACCCCGCGTGCCGCCTTTTCCCATTCTACTTCCCTGGGCAGACGTTTTCCTGCCCATTTTGCATAGGCAACGGCGTCATTCCAACTAACGCCCACAACGGGCTGTAATGGCTTGTTAAATCGTTCGTTATTCCAGAAAAAAGGTTCTTTTGCCCCCGTTGCGTCAACAAACTTCTTATATTGAAGATTCGTTATGGGAAACCGGTCAATATAAAAGGCATCAATACTTACAGCCTTTCGCTCCTCACCCATCATAAATTCACCGGCTGGTACAAGAACCATCTCTGAGCCGTCTTTTTCACTAATAATGGTAACCAATGGTGTCATAATTATCTCTTAACTCCCGTTTTTTCCTCAGCGCCCAGAACTATGGGTATTTTTACGAAGTCGCCTTCTTTTACCGTGTGTTTCTTAAACCAGCCTTCGTTCATCTCCAGGGCGTATTTGACCTTTTCCTGTGAAACATGAGAATCCAGACTAAAAGGCTTCATGGAGTCTATCTGAACAACTCGTCCATCGGCCTTAATAAAAGCTATGGAAAGAGGTATGCGAGTATTCCTCATCCAGAAAGAGAGTCTCCTTTCTTCAGGAAATACGAATAACATACCGTCGTTTTCTCCCAATGTTTTACGGTACATTAATCCTAACATCTGCTCTTCCTGGGTGGTTGCCAATTCCACTTCCAGCTCAATTCCCGCCGCACTAATGGGCAATACCTTGTTTCTTTTCAACTCGCCATGGCAACTTGGTACGCGGATATGAACTGTGGCTGTACAGGAAAGTATGATGGTGAGGAAAAGGTATAAACACTTTTTGTTTATAGTATGCCAGAATTTATCCATGAAAATAACAAAAAATTAAATCGTGCCTTTATCAGTTTGTTGTTTTAAAATGTAGAGATGCAAAATCTTGCACACCTCTATAGTATTAGCCTGTAAAAACTTGTTTTTTATGCAAGTTTTTAAACCAACCTCCTTAGTCCCCCATAATAAAGGGGGATTCATGGAGATGTTACCCTTTACTCAGGGGGATTTGATTGCGGCTTGATGCTCCAGGAATATACTGTTGATGATCTCACCCGATAAGAGATATTTTACGAACTCAGTAACCAAAGTCAACCTATTTCTAAACTTGATTTACTTATTCAAAATAGATATAGTTCAAAATATGCGCTTAAACAAGTTATCTTACGAGGTTTATACCACGATAAAAAAGTACCAGCTTATTAGTTCCCACGATGCCCTTATCGTGGGAGTATCGGGTGGCCCCGACTCGGTTGCACTCCTCAGCATCCTCCATGCTCTGAATGGGACTAAAAAACTTCCCATGCGTTTATATGTGGCCCACCTTAACCATAAACTTCGTGGACAGGCTGCCGAAAAGGATGCGCGGTTTGTCCGGAATTTAGCAAAAGACCTCTCGTTGCCCTTTGTTCAGAAAGAGGTGGATATTCAAAAAATTGCAGAACAAACCAAATGCTCCATTGAAGAAACTGCACGGGCGGAAAGATACCGGTTTTTTGAAGAAGTAGCGCAAGCATACCATGCAGCTTCCGTCGCCATTGCTCATAATGCTGATGACAATGCGGAGACTATCCTTCACCGTATTATCAGAGGCACAGGGATAATCGGTCTAAAAGGGATTCCGGTGAAACGCCCGTTAACCCCAAAGTCTTCTGTACAACTCATCCGCCCTCTTCTCTTTACGTGGAGAAAGGATATTATGGAATACCTGGAAAAAGAACACCTCTGTTATAGAACCGATGCCACCAATTATGAAACTCTCTATCTTCGGAACAGGATACGGCTTGAATTGATTCCCCTGCTGGAAAATCAATACAACCCGAATATAAAAAATACCCTCATTCAATTGTGTCAGATCCTTGATACAAATAATGAATATTTAACCCGGGAATCAGAAAAAATACTCAAAGCCTCCACAAAAGAATATGCGGAAGATTTTTATAGCGTTCATACCCACGCCCTGTCAAAACAACCGGGAATATTACAAGGCCTGGTAATTCGGGAGATATTCAGGAGACTCAACATACCCTTAAAAGAGATAACGTATGAACACTATACAAAGATTTGCAATGAACTAAGCCGGCCGGGAAAGGGACGACATTTTCAATTACCGGGAAACCTTTATCTCTGGTATGAGCATGACATGCTATACTTTAGAAAAGGCGAACCGTATCAATTATCTCCCCCCCGCGTATCTGAGACGCTCATTCAGATACCCGGTGTAACATCTATTCCACATGCGGGACAATTGATTGCAGAAGTTGTGGATGTTTGCGACGTATCTCTGGATGTATTCAGGAAAAGCAAGACCAGGAATGAAGAAATTTTTGACCTGGAAAGTATTACCATGCCCGTTGCCGTTCGGGGACGCAAAGATGGTGATGTAATTTCTCCTTTAGGGGTCAGCGGACACAAGAAATTAAAAGATCTCTTTATTGACAAAAAAATCCCGCGCATGGATCGCGATGCGATTCCTATCGTCGTGATGAAGAATCAGCCTATCTGGGTTATTGGAATTTGTATAGACAACAAGGTAAAGGTTAACCCCGATACAAAGAAGATTTTGAAGTTAACCTTTCAAAAAAAACCATGAATAAAAAATATTTTCTTATAGGAGTATTCTTATTTTTTCTCTGCATATCTTCTCCTTTGAGCCGGGGGGCTACGCTCGCATATCACCAGCAAATCAACCTTATTGACAGTATGACAGGTTATAACATCTGCCCGGATACTATGGAAATTAGGGACACCACCAGAGCCCGAATTATTTATCAGAAAGGGGGAGAACAAGGAAAAAAAGAATCAACAAAAGGTTCTATTTCTGTAACTTTACCGTATGGTTCTTATGATTACATCTTTGAAGCTCCCGGTTATCATTCCATGACAACAAATCTTACGGTAGATAATAATTCTCCGCACATTATTAATATTTACCTTGATCCACTCGAAACACCGCCGGAACTTAATCCGGAATTTATTATGTCCTTACATCGTCCTGATGCTACCGTCATTATTGGATTTGTTGTGGATGATAATACCGGGATGCCCATAGCAGATGTACAGGTAGGCGAGCATGGTAATAATGCTGGCCCGAAGACAAATAATCGCGGTTTTTTTATTTTGAATATTCCTTTTTCCCAACGCTCCGAAAATATTCCTGTAACAGATTTGAGCTTTCAAAAGGAAGGGTATAGAACAGAGTTAAGAAAATACGTTGAACTGATGCCAAACACAGATTGGGTTTATCGCATTCGTATGAAGCGTGGAAAAGGTAAGAAGGTTATTGATGAAAGGGCGTATCGGCGACGGGACATAAAGGATAGTTTCAAAGAAGATGTCCACATGCAGGATGAGAGTGAAGCAACATGGAATACCGAAGGATGCATGCAACAGAAAATCTTTCGTGAAAATCAGGAGACACCGTTAATGACCATTCCTCACACCATTCGGGTGGGGAGAAACTGTAGCAGCGGTTCGAGCTGTTCCTCTGTGGCAGTGTATAGTCTTGATACCTATGTGAAGTATGTATTACCGGCGGAGTGGTATAGTTGTTGGGGGGCTCTTTCAAATGGCATGAATTCTCTGATGGCAGGAGCAGTGGCTATACGGAGTTATGGTATTTACTATGTAAGGAATCCCCTTGATGTTTATCATTACGATATCTGTGATACGACGTCCTGCCAGGTGGTCGGCAATGTCCAGTCAACGCTGGCAAACATTGCAGTTGACCAGACGTCGGGTTATGTACTGGCAAACGACAGCAATACAGTGATCAAATCCGAATATGCTGCTGAAAACAACAACAAGGGGTGTGGTGATTGTTATACGGGTACCTGTATTTACGACCCCGTTTGTTGTGGAGCAACAAACAATGGGCATGGTCGTGGTTTGTGCCAGTATGGTTCAACTCGGTGGGCTACCGATACCTTCATTACCACAAAAGCCCCGTGCACTGCAGGCGCCTTTCTCGGTTATGGAAACAAAGATTGGGTGGACATACTGAAGCATTATTATCCTGATTATCGGTTGTTGCAAGGAACAGCCCTCCAGGCGGGGGACAGGGTAATAGCAATCGCTCGACTCAATATACGGGAACAACCCTGTGTAACATGTACAGTTCAGTGTACTGCATCATCAGGAAATACGGGAACAATTATTGATGGGCCTGAACAAGGGGATAATTTCTCCTGGTGGCATATAAACTGGGATGATGGTACAGGAAATTGTACCAATGGAACAACAGGGTGGTCTGTTGAAAATTTTTTAGCAAAAGCAGAGGAGACAAAGCCAAACTGTAAAGCTCAAAAGATAGCAGTATTTCCGGGCAGACTCGTTCTTAAGAGAAGGAAAGGGCATGAGGTGGTAGTAACAGTTAGCGGAACCGATGATTGCCTTGTAGAAGGCGAAACAGTCAGGGCAATCATGGGAAAATCCGGGAAGAACTCTATAAAGGTCATACCAAAGAACAACCAGACGGATTCCCATGGTCAGGCAACATTTACGGTAACAGCCAAGAACAGGACGGGAAGAACAAAGCTTACATTTAAAGCAGGAGATGTCAAGAAAATGCTCTCCATAAAAATTGAAGAGTAGAATATGCGAGAATAAGGCAGGTTAATACGAAGGCTCTTTTTTAGGTATTATACAACTTGAAATGACTTTCCTAATGGTCGAAAATCTGCCGTATCCTGATGTTCGAGTTTAGCTCTGATTTCTTCAAATCTTCTGACAGTTTCCCGGGAGTAAAGGCGTTCACCGCAACGAAGACAGACTTCTGCGTGTACTTTTAAAACGGCAGTATTATTTCCCCCGCGTAAAAGCTTTTCTACCTCTTTTTCGATCATTTTACTCCCACAAGCGGGACATTTTTCAAACGGCATCATGATTACTTTCTCCTTTCTCGCCAATTAATCCATAGATTTGGATCTGGACGATAAACAGTAATAAGGACAGCCCACAGATTCATTTCATTGTATGCCCAAACACTATGAACGGGACTACCGCTTAAAGTCTGCCCATATATCAAGCAACTTGGATATGGTTTGTCGTTCGGATAATCCTCAATAATTTTAACTGTGATATAATCCAAAATCAAATTTAAAAGTGTCATGATACTTAAGCCATATGGGATAATTATTGCTGCGCTCTGCAAAGAGACGAAGAAAATTTTGATAAAATAAAAAAGGGACGAGGTATAATAAGGCAAATGGCGACGGACTTGTTATACCGGGTTGGCAGACTCAGCGGAACTGAGATAGGGGAAATGATGGGGGGTAGACTATAGTACCGTGAACCAGGGGGAGAAAACGATTTGACCCCTTTTGTTCTCTTTCATCAAAACTTTTATTCGTCTTCTAAAAAAACGGAATTTATTTTGACACGAATCTTTCCATATAGATTTTGTTTTCATTACTTCCCACAATTTTTTCTCTGTCTTTATCATCAAAGAATATTCTGTCTCTCAGATTGCCCCTTGATGTGATATGATAAAAAATATTTGCAAATTCCAATCTGTATTGAAAACAGATTGTCGCTTATTAGCCTTGATGGCCGTATGTGTGATATCGAAAAAAATCTTACATTATAAGGCGGAGGTTTAAAATGAAAAGAAAAGCATTATATATTGGAGCTGTAGTTTTTTGGGGGATGGCTGTAATTTCTTCCCCGGTGTTTTCTGTACCACCAGAACCACAATCTAAAACGGTGAAAAGAATCAGTCGTTCGAAAGAAAATTCGGCGATTTCAGCCGAAACTACAGGGAAAGATACCGTCAAGGTATTCGGGAGGAAAATTGCTGGTACTTACATAGTTGTCCGTGAACCAGATGCAGGCATCTCCAGAATTTTGACAATCTTTGCCGATGGAAATTTGAGCAGTATCCAGTCAATTCAATTCAATGGAGGGGTCCCCGGTATCGCTGGCGGGTTTAGTAATCAACAAGGAGTGTGGAAACGTATCGGCCCCTGTGAGATTCGGGCTACAGCCCTCGATTTGTCATATAATTTCCAAACGGGCGACTTCCGTGGAATGGCTGTTGCCAGCTATGACCTGCAGTTTGACAAAACTTTTCAAACTGTGACAGGGATGTCAAAGGGGAAGGTATTTAGTCCTGGCATAAACCCGCTGAATCCAGGTGATGCGGAACCAATTGCCGAGTTCAACGACACCTTTGAGGCGCAACGTGTTGTTGTCCACATCTGTAATGAAGAAGGTGGCTAGTGGAGATTTTTGAGGGCATTCTTGCGAGTCGGGTGGTTAAGGTTAGGGCTGTTTTTCCGGTTCAAAATGGTGCGTGTTCTAAAAGCAAAGACTTATGAGAATTTTATCTCTGATTTCAGAAACACAGACTCTGCCCTCCACAGACTTCAAACATTAATACAGGCACTTCTGGATATAAGCAGTTACATCATCGCTTCCCTGTTGTTTTTTTGCCCTGTAGTATTATATTATATTTTGTTAATCCTGCCTTGTATTTTACAGCGCTTTGAGGAGGAGAAGCTGCATGAAAAAAATTGTTCCTTTCGATTTGGATGGAAGCCCGGTATATATTGAAGTTGAAGATTTTCAGGAAGCAAGTACCGGTATTCAGCGTGTTGCACGTGATAATGAAGAAAAAGAAAAATCGGTAAACCGTTTCACGGATGCAATAACAAAAGTAAAGCCTGCCGCAGAAGCCGTACTAAAAATGTTTCAGGAAATGGACACGCCGGATGAAATTGGCCTCGATTTTGGCATAAAGTTTAATGCAAAGGTAGGCGCCATGTTTGCCTCGGTTGATAGCGAGGCCACCTTTAAAATCTCTCTTAAATGGAAAAACAAAAAAGAGGTTTGATCTATGTCCGGCACGGAAAGAGAAAGTTTTATTGTGCGCATTCTGGATCAGGATGATAAACCAGTAGGAGCAGGATTTCTGATCTCTGCCCGGCACGTTCTCACCTGTTCCCATGTCATCTCGAAACTTGGTGAAGAGATAACCCTTGATTTTCCCTTGCTTTCACCACAAAAATATAAAACCTGCATCAGGGTTCAATTTCCACCGAAAGAGTCGGCACGTCCTGGTGATATCGAAGATATTGCCGTGCTGGAATTCCTGACAAAGCAGGAATTGCCAAACGACGTCTCTGTTGCGCCTGTGAGTGATATTCATGACTTGTATGACCATGCTGTGAATGTATGTGGATTCCCGGTAGGCAATGACGGAGGGAGCTGGGTAGACGGTAAACTCAAGGGCCGCACGGCGGAAGGCTGGATACAGTTTGATCAGGAGATGAATGCAAGGTGTGTAAAACGGGGGTTCAGCGGCACTGCAGTATGGAATAAAGAAATAAAAGCAGTTGTCGGGATGGTAGTCAGTATAGATACCAGCGATAATATAACAACTACGTACATGATACCGGCCTCTAAACTGGTTAATGCATGGCCGGAGCTTGGCAACAAACTAAAAAGTCCACCTGATTACACAGGTGTAAACGAGCGAAGACCACCGCCTTCTCTTTTTTCCTTTTTGCCCTATATGTGTGATCGTAGTCCGCAGCAAGATCAACTGGTATTAACGCTCGGTGAATGTCAGGACTGCCTCCATGAAAAACCGCTCGTCTGCATTATTCATGGTGATGAAATTGAGTGCCATGATAAATTTATCAAACGGCTGCATGAAGTGATGCTGCCGGAAATATTAAATGAACCGGGAAAAGTGTGCGTTGATCTTACCATGGTGGAGTGGCCTGCTCTGAAGGAAGACATAAAGATGCGGCGCCAAATATTACAGAATAACATCAGCAAGGCGCTTACCGGCAATAGAAAAGCCAACACTGAACAGATTAAAGAGGCGCTCAACAGGAGGATTTCCCCACAGATGATTTCCTTTACCCTCCCGGTTGCTGCATGGGAAGAAAATGAGGCAGAATTGCTAAAATTCTGGCTGCAGTATTGGAACGAATTTCCGGATTTGCACGCAGGGAGAAAATTAATGGTGTTTCTCTGTATT
This sequence comes from uncultured candidatus Brocadiaceae bacterium, assembly GCA_964370795.1. Classification (GTDB taxonomy): domain Bacteria; phylum Planctomycetota; class Brocadiia; order Brocadiales; family Brocadiaceae; genus JAHFOW01. Next base: position 1,442 of record CAYJME010000055.1, on the reverse strand, counting down.
AAATATAAACATATTGCTGATAACAATGCTGAAGGAGCTAAAAATTATGAAAACAGGAACAAGACTGCAAGGGATTTTATTAGTTCTCTGCAGTATAACAAATATACAAATATCGTAAGATTGACCCTGAATGAATTAGAAGCTGTTGAATTGAAGGATGTCGATATGTGGATCACAAACTACGCAGAAAAATTCTGTGATTATACTGAGTTGTGCACAGAGGTGGGGAGTTATTATGAAAGCCGCCAAAAGAGCGCAGTGCCCATGTTAGAGTTGGCTAAAAAACTGAAGGATTTGCTTTATTTAATCCAGAGAAGGGAGGGAAGTTTTGTATGAGTATTTTTTTTAAAGGACAACCGACTGTTGAAAATAAAAAGGGTAGTTCCGATTTACCGCTTCCGGTGCGTCACACACTGGACAATCCCTCTGACTACATAGCAGATACCGCCCTTACGGATGCCGTTGACGTGGCAATTATCCTGGGTCAGCCGCTGCTGCTGACAGGAGAGCCCGGCACAGGTAAAACCCTGCTGGCATACGTGGTCGGTAATGAGCTGGGCCTGAAAACGTATAAGTTCGAAACAAAATCCACCAGCGCCGCCCGCGACCTCTTTTATCTCTACGATACCGTCGGAAGATTTCAGGCAAAACAGGTGGGAAGTGAAGGAGTAAATCCCGTCGATTACATTACCTATAATGCCCTCGGTAAGGCAATCTTACAGACCAGGCGGAATGATGAGATAAATGAGTGGCTTCCCCAGACAAGGAAGGAAGATGCAAGGTCAGACCTATTCACCAAAGATTCCCGGCACGTGGCAGACTGGCAGCGCCGGTCCATCGTCCTCATCGATGAAATTGATAAGGCGCCGCGAGACTTCCCCAATGATATTTTAAACGAAATTGAAAACATGTATTTCAAAATACCGGAACTCGGCAACAAGTTGTTTGAGGCTGACGCTGCATTGCGCCCCCTTGTTATTATTACCAGCAACTCGGAAAAGCATTTGCCGGACGCATTCTTGAGAAGGTGTATCTTTTATAATATTGATTTTCCAAAGAAGGAGACCATGGAGAAAATCATAGAGAGGCGGGTTGGAAAATATGTTACAGACAGCAAAACGTTTCTCAATAAAAAAGTGGTTGAGTTGTTCTACGAGCTTCGGGAACCGAGAAGGGGATTGCAAAAAAAACCGGCAACGGCCGAACTCCTGGGCTGGATCATTGCCCTGAAGGAGATGAATAAGGATCTGGCGGACCCCTTGAGCAAAACGAATGAAAAAAAGATACTCAATAGTCTCTCGGTATTGATCAAAAATACCGAAGATATAGCTCAGGCACAAAGAGCTGTTACGAAATGGCTCAGTAACGATTCAGCTAAATAAGCAAAATCCCGAAGTGATGATATGATTATAGAAAAAAACACACACCACGCTATTCAACCC
>CAYJME010000054.1:0-17813 GCA_964370795.1 uncultured candidatus Brocadiaceae bacterium | reverse complement strand
TGTTGTAGAGACGCAAGACTTCGTCGTGAGCTCAGTCGAACGATTTTGCGTCTCTCTGTCTGTATTTCTCGCGTTTAAGTCGCCGAATGCCTGATCTAAATGTATAGGAATTTCAATACAAATCCGTAGCGAGGGTGGTTTCTCCCTATAACCGTTTGTACAGATTAAACGACTTAAACAGTTTAAACCGTTTAATCTGCTTAAAAGGTTTATTGCCGACCACAGGTATCTGCGCTACAACAAAAAGTTCCCGCGGTGCCTAATTTAAATAATAAAGCAAATATAATATCACAGGAAGAAGTTACTTCTCAAGGATTTTTTAAGGTTCAATTTCTCTTGACAAATAAGAGTTTCGCTATACCATATATTGTTTTGATTCTGTGTTTATTTTAGTTCTGGAAGGTTTGCCAAATTTTTACATAAACTATATTTTTTGGGAACTTATATCCTTTTGAAGGTGTTAATATGAACTACAAAAATTTAGACGAATTAGCAAAACAGGTTGGCGGACCATTGCGTCTTACACAGCTTATTATAAGCCGGTCACGGCAAATTATAAAAAAGGTGCCGGTACTCGTTGAAACAAAGCTCGATGACCCTGTCCGGATTGCCTTTTTAGAATTAATGCAAAAGAAGATTGATCTCAATGATGGAAACGTACGGCGCGTGATGACTACAGAATTTAAAAATAGTGAAAAAGAATTAGAAAATGCTGTAAAAGAATAATCCCCATAGCTAATAGATATAGTAATAGTGATTTATTTTTAGAATCTTGCAACAGGTACGCAGCAATATTTTAAGATGCAAGAAGAAGAGGTTTGTTAAAGGAACACAAAAATGGAGAGTTTCCTCATATGATAAAAGTTGAACATTTGTCAAAAAGATACGCAGAGGTGTATGCGGTAAATGACATCTCCTTTGAAGTTCACGAGGGTGAAATCCTTGGACTTCTGGGTCCGAATGGGGCAGGGAAAACCACCACCATGCGCATTTTGACGTGCTATATGCCTGCCACTTCGGGAACAGTTACCGTGGCAGGCTATGATGTTTTTCGCGAATCACTTAAGGTACGCAGGGAGATAGGATATTTGCCGGAAAACGTTCCTCTCTACCCTGAAATGCGGGTGAAGGAATATCTTTCATTCAGGGCAAAGTTGAAAAAGTTGCCTTATCGTGAACGTAAAACGAAAATAGCCGAATGTATAGAAAAATGCAGAATTGTTGATGTACAAAACCAGATAATAGGCACACTTTCTAAAGGATACCGACAAAGGGTCGGCCTTGCCGATAGTCTGGTGCATGATCCGAAGATACTCATTCTTGACGAACCAACGATTGGATTGGACCCCAATCAGATCCGCCAGGTACGTCAACTCATCAAAGAACTTGGCGAAAAACATACCATTCTCCTCTCTACCCATATCCTTCCTGAAGTCGAAATGTTGTGTGGGCGGGTTATTATTGTTAATAAGGGAAAGATTGTTGCTATGGATACGACGTCCAACCTTGGTTCTCAGTTCAGGGCAGGGGATAATATTGTATTGGAAATTCGTGGAAATGGAGAGAAGATAAAGGATGCGTTATCAAATATTAAAGGAGTTAAGAAGATCGCATGGCAGGACAATGGCTCGGTCAGTAATTTTGCAGTAGAGGCTGAAAAGGGTGTGGATATACGGGACGACGTCTTTTCAAGCATTGTAAAGAACAATGGAATTATCAGGGAGATGAAACGGGTGTCCATTACCCTGGAAGAAATTTTCCATCATATTACTACGCAAGAACAGGAGGTGGTGGTATAGATGAAAAGCATAGGAACGATTTTTCAAAGAGAGATTAATGCTTATTTCCTCTCGCCGGTTGCATACGTTATCATAGCGGTGTTTACGGTCTTTTCAGGATATTTCTTTTCTGTCATGCTCGGCATTACCCAGGAGACCACATTGCGGTACAGCCTGGCTTATACACAATTTATCCTTTCCATTTTAACCCCGGTTATTACCATGAGGTTGTTTGCCGAGGAAAATAAGACGGGGACAATCGAGCCTCTCATGACAGCGCCGGTCACTGATTTCGAGGTAGTATTCGGGAAGTTTTTATCCGCATGGGCGCTTTATAATATCATGATTGCCCCCACGGCTTTTTATGTCATATTCCTGAAATGGGTGGGCAGCCCCGATTATGGAACAATTATCTCCAGCTATATTGGATTGGTTTTGATGGGCGGGCTTTTTATATCTATTGGATTACTGGTATCTGCTATAACAAAAAACCAGATTGTGGCGGCTGTTATTGGAATTGTAGCGCTTCTCATACTTCTTGTTATTGGTCTGGCAAGCTCCGGAAGCGAAGGGGCGTTCTATAACTGTTTGCGGTATATTGGCACCTATGACCATTGGGAAACATTTACCAAAGGTATTATTGATAGCAGGGACGTGGTTTATTATGTAAGTTTTACCGCGCTGCTTTTATTTGTAGTCGTACGCATTGTTGAAAGCAGGAGATGGAGATGAGTGCGTTGAATGAAAAAAGAAATGATTGGATAGACCGGTTTGGTGGATATATTATCCTGGCTGGAATTGTTGCCGTTGTAGCAGCCTTTGGCGTGTCGAGAATTTTGAATGGCTGGGGATTGCCTTCTTTGGTTCCCATGGGTATTGGTGGTGGTGTTATTATTGGTTTTAGCATCACGAGCGCTGTTCGAAATAAATGGTTTTCAACGGAGGCGTCTAAGAGAAAGGCGCTGGTTGGGACAAATGTTGCCATTATGTCCGTCTTTGCTGCGGGTATTTTTGCAATAGTGGGTTTTTTAAATAACCGTCATTATGAACGCTTTGATCTCACCCTCACGGGAAAATATTCTCTTTCTCAAAAAACGAAGAATATTCTGAAAAATCTGGATAAACCAGTTGTGATCACGACTCTTTTTAACCCGGGGGAAATGTTTTACGAACAGATTTCGGATATTTTGAAGGAGTACGCATTCCATACGGATAAGCTTAAGGTGGAACAAATTGACCCCCTGCGGAATCGTACGAGGGTTGAGGAACTTGCCAGACGTCTTAAACTGGACGACCTCCAATTAAATACCGTGGTATTTGAATGTGGCCAATACAGCAAGCACGTCCAGCAAAATGAACTTATTGAAAAACAATACCCTTTTAAGTTTAAAGGAGAAGAGGCCTTTACCGAGGCTATCCTGAACGTTACCCAGGAAAAACAAACAGCGATCTACTTTGTTACCGGACACGGCGAGCGAAGTTTTGAGGACTTTGATCGGGGTGGAATTTCCGGAATTGCTAACTCACTGAAGAGAGACAACTGTCGTGTATCCCCTCTGGCTATTTTAAGCGTGAAAAAGGTGCCCGATGATTGTGAAGTTCTGGTAGTCGCTGGACCGACAAAGGCATACCTGACAGAAGAATTGAATATTATTCGCAACTATCTCGAGGGCAAAGGCAAGCTCCTGTTGATGCTTGAACCCGCGCTGGAGCCAAATGCGCCTACGGGATTTAAGACGCTTATGGCAGAATATGGCATTATGATTCGGGACGATGTCGTTGTTTATAATAAGGTAAATTTACCTATGTTTGGGTTGCAAACAGTTGCAGAAATCTATGTGGGTAAGGACGAATACTCAGACCATCCCATTACGAACGATCTGAAAAATTTTAATACCATCATCTTTGGCGCTTGTTCAGTCAGTCCTGCTCCTCCCAATGATCAAATGCCTTACCAGGCCACGGAACTCATGCATGCGCCTGAAGGTTCATGGGGCGAGACCGATGTTGCGAATTTGCGACAGAAGAAACCTGAAAACAACGTAGATGTAGATGTACAGGGACCCGTGTCTCTGGGTGCTGCCGCTCAGCTAAAGGAATTGCCGAAGTCGGTTACCCAAGCGCACCCGAATATGGCAAATGACCCGACCGCGAAACCACAGGGTGCCCGCCTGGTAGTTTTCGGAGATGTGAATTTCATTTCGAATGAATATGCTGATAACCCGGGAAACGTTGATTTGTTAAGAAATTCGATAAGTTGGTTAGCGAAAAAGGAAACACAACTAGGTATTTCTGCAAAACCGCCGGATTTGCGTAAGGCAACGATCAATCCTGTTCAAATGAAGGTGATCTTCTGGGTATCGATTGCGGGAATTCCCGTGATACCAATTATTCTTGGCGGCATTGTCTGGTGGAAGAGGCGTCGATAATTTACCGGGAAATTATGCATGGAGAGCGAGGCGAGGCTTTGCTCTCCATGATTGGTAAACAATCCCCTGGTGTTTTTTTGGCATATCGCACGATGTTTTCAAATAAATTAGGATTCATTCAGGAGAGAAGGAATAATTAAACTATGAAACTCAAAACGACCATTATCCTTTTAATTGTGGCAGCCATTGGTATTTCGTACGTTTTTCTCTATGAGAAAAAACAACTTCCCCATGAGGAATGGGAAAAGCTGCAAAAAAAGGTAATTCCAGACTTTAAAACATCTCTGATCAGGAAGATTGAATTAAACAATGAAAGCGGCAAGGTTGTATTGGAGAAGACAAAAGATAACTTCTGGTATATTGTCGAGCCGTTAAAATTACGGGCAGATAACTCTGAGGTAAATAGCATCCTTTCTGAATTTGAATTCATGACCAAGGTTGGTTCCTTTGTAAAGGAAGGCGAAAAACCCTTTGATTTAAAGGATTACGGCCTGGATGTGCCCAAAATCACGCTTACCATGTATACAGATATTCCCGTAAGAAAAGACGCGATCCAGGTGACGGGACCACGGGATAAATACACGGTGTATGTGGGGCAAAAGCTTGCCGCCGGCGATAATGTTTACTTAAAAGTTGACACGAGTGATGAGGTTGTTGTTGTCCCCGGTGGTTTATGTGAAAAGGTCCAAAAGAATGTGCTTGATTTAAGGAGTAAATGGGTTTTTACCTTTGACAAAGAGGCTGTTGACAGCATGCAGATCAAAACTGGCGAATATAATATTGTATGCAACAGAAAAGGAAGCTTCTGGCGGATTACGGAACCGGTTAATGATCTTGCCGATCTGGAAAAAATCAAAGAACTTATTGGCAAACTCAAAAACTTGCAAATTGACCGTGCAGACTTCGTCACGGAAGCAGCCGACCTTGTTAAGTACGGTTTAGATAATCCGAGATACACAGTTACTATCCAGGAGAAGGGTGTTGCGCAATCCGTTGCCTTTGGGCATACCATGGATAATAAAATCTATGCGAAACGGAGTGACGAGCCTACCGTATTTTTCCTGAAAGACGCCATTCTTGCCGATGTATGCAAGAAACCGAATGAATTCAGGGACAAGAAGGTGGTCAGGTTTGAGTCGATCGGGTCATATGGAATTAGTAAGCTGGAAATCAAGACACAATCTGATCTCATTGCAATTGAAAAGTCCATTGATTTAGATTGGAAGTTAACTAAACCTATTAGTATTTATGCAGATCAGGATACGGTAAAGAATTTTATCGAAAAGATTAAGACCCTGGATATAGAGGATTTTGTTTCAGATAAACCGGCTGATTTGGCCGTTTATGGTTTAAAAAATCCTGTTTTTGAGATTTCTGTCCAAAAGGAAGAAGACAGGGAATTGGCCAGATTTTATGTAGGTAATAAATTACCGGAAGGGGACAAGTGTTATGTAAAGCGCGTAGGGGAAGAACCTGTATATACTGTCCCTTCCGCAGAGTTTTATGACAAAATTGATAATGCACTCCTTGCTTTCAGAGACAGGCTTGTATGCGATTTCAACAAAGACCTGGCAAAAAAGCTCGTTATCGAAAAACCTGACCGCACCTTTGTTTGTGATATTACTAACAAAAAAGACCAGGAAGGACAAATCCAGTGGGAACTTTCCAAGCCCGTTCAAACTATCGCGGATACTAATGCAATTAACCAAATTATCTGGGACATGTCCTTTTTAAAGGCAGAAAATTTTGTTGCAAAGGGTACTAAAGATCTGAAAGCCTATGGACTAGATAATCCAACGATGAAAGTTTTGGTCACGTATGAAAAGGAGTCGGAACCGCCTGCTGAGGATAAGAAGAAAGATGAGAAGTCCGAAGCTTCGACGAAGCCTAAGGAACCCAGGGAAAAAATATTTGAAACCAGGACTCTGCTCATTGGAAAAAAGGTTAAGGGTGATAAATCAAATTCCTATGGTATGATGAGCGACAGCGACCTCGTATTTGAGCTTTCCTGGCCAAAGATAAGAAACTTTGATGCAGAGCTTGTTCCCACAAAAGTGTTGACGTTTGAAGGGGCGGATATCGTCAGACTTGCACTCGACTATCCCGATAAAAGCGTTCAATTGGAAAAGAAGGATAATACCTGGAAACTGAAAGATAATGAACAAAAAGAAGTGCAGGGGAAGGAAGTTGATTATTTTATCCGCATACTTAATGAACTAAAGGGCAGTTACATTGAACAATATAAGGCGACGAATTTAACACAATTTTCACTGGACAAACCTCAACTGATTATTACCATCGGTTTGGAAGGTGGAGAGCTGGCGCTTTATATTGGTAAGAAAAAGGACGCTAACAACTATTATGTGAAGAATAAAGATTCAGATTACATTTACGTTGTTGGGACTGAAACTATTTCAAAACTGATGAGGAATGAAGAGGGTTTTACTACTATTATGGCAGAAACAGCGCCAGCCATACCTGGTGGCCAGACTCCTGTACCGCAGGAAAAAACGCCTGCCGGAACTGGCCCTCGGATACAACCGCATGGCGGTTCACATGGTGGTTTTCACTAAGAGACATGAAGGGGTTTAATCTTGAAGAAAATACTCATCTTCTTATTGCTGTTTGCCCTTGCTTGTTTTAGTTCTGTATGCCGCAAAGCAACTGCTCGTGATGCTGATTCGACCAATCGCAGAACGCCTGTCGTAATAGCAATTGAGAAGGCCAGTCCGGCTGTAGCTAACATCAGCACCGAACGACTTATTACCCAGCGACATGTTGACCCGTATTTTGGTTCGCGCAGTGAAGTCTTTGACCAGTATTTTAACGAATTTTTTGGTCAACCTCAAAAGCAGATGGTCGAGAGACCACTGGGGTCTGGCGTTATTATGGATGAAGATGGCTATATTGTAACTAATGAACATGTAGTGAGTCGAGCTTCCAAGATTAAGGTCAGGTTGTCAGACGGGAAGGACTATGAGGCAACCATGATTAGTTCAGACCCATTTAGTGATCTTGCGGTATTAAAAATAAATTCTCCTACGCCGTTCCCGTATGTCAAAATGGGTACGTCAAAAGATCTCATGATTGGCGAGACCGTAATTGCGCTGGGAAATCCGTTTGGTCTGGAAAACTCCGTAACCACAGGCGTGTTGAGCGCAAAGAATAGAACTATCACGTTTAATAATGAATATGGGGACATCAAATACGATGGCCTTATCCAGACCGATGCGCTCATTAACCCCGGCAATAGTGGAGGTCCGCTCATTAATATTGACGGAGAGCTTATTGGAATCAATGCTGCTATTGTAAATCAGGCTCAGGGAATTGGATTTGCTATTCCGGTTGATAAGGTAAGACAAACCCTGGTTAAACTCTTTAACTTTAGAGAGCTTAACAAGGTGTGGTTTGGCGTTCAGGTAGAAGAACAGGATGACTCCTCAAGGGGGATTAAGGTCTCTTCGGTTGAACAGGGAAGTCCGGCGTATAAGGCAAATATTAAAGTTGGGGATTATATCACAAAAATAGATTCAAAAGAGATTCTTGATATCCTCGATTTTGAAAAGTATATCCTCAAAAAAAATGTAGGCGATAAGCTCTATTTCAATATCAATCGTGGCGGCCGAGAGATGAAGATAGATGTTATCCTCGAAAAAGCGCCACTTCCTTCGATAGAGAAGTTGGCGTTGGAGAAATTAGGTCTCTATGTGCAGAATTTAACTCCACAGATTGCCAAACAATTGAATTTAGGGTGGCTCAAGAGCGGCGTGTTAATTTCTGACGTCCAGAAAAATAGTCCTGCTGCCGAAGTAGGCATGGAAGCTGGTTATGTGCTTGTATATGTAGGCCAATATAGAATTAACAGTATTGATGAACTAAGCGCGCTCCTCAAGATTATGCGTAAAGGAGATATTTGGGAGGTTGGTCTCGTTTGGTCAGATAAATACGGTGAACACCAGGGCTATGCGAGGATAAAAGTCCGTTAGTTCTTAAAAACAGAACTATTTGAAAATTAGAAACAATTATTCATTCCCCAGATACACCACCCAAAGTAATTCCAAACAAGTAGAAACATCTTTTAAAAGTCTACAATGAGCACAGCTAAAATCTGCGGCTCTTCAACTATAGCCACCAAAAGCAACCGGGTTCAAAGGTCAGCAATTTCAATTATAAACATCTGCTAAAATAATTTAATGTTTAGAAAATTCTAAATTTGTGGATTTTGATTCTAAATTCTTAATAAATATTTCGGAATCTACAGTTTGTTTGTTGAAATAGTGAAAACATAACTATAATTATTCCAAATAATTAGGATGTTTTAAATTTTTATTACGAGAGATGTTAGCTTTGGTACAATAATTGTTCGATCTATCATGGGTAAATTTTATGAAATTTCTTGAAAAGGAGCTGTCTCATGGCAAAAGATAGTAAAGATATTGAGAATATCAAGCTGGCAATACAAAAAAAGGAACATGCAATAGAAAGGTATAATGATCAGATCAAGGCGTTGAGTGATCCTAAAATTAATGCCTTACTCGAAGGTATCTTGCATAATGAAATACGGCATAAAGACGAATTGGACGAACAGTTGAGCAGGTTATCTTTGTAATTTATTAGTAAGCGCCTCTATGTGCCGAAGTCTTGAAAAAGTAGAATTTATTTACCAATATTGATCCTATTTAAGGGATCGAAATGAGAGGAGGACGTGTATGAGAGATGGGTATAAGACCGTGCTGGAGTTTTTGGAATCAGGTTGTGATGTAGAAGAAGAACAGGAGCATCTCTATAACCAGATGGCCAGCGCTTCAAAGGATATGAAAGTTAAGGAAGTATTTCAAAATTTAGCAAGGGCTGCTAAAGGCCACAAAGATTCGCTGAAAAGGGTTATCGGGAGCATAGAAGCGGATGATCATGATGTGAGTTTTTATTGTCTCGTGTGTGGTTGGGAGATTGATTTTGGAAAAATGCCCTCTGTGGGAAATGAAGAGCGGTGTTCATTGTGCTGTCAAAAATTTGCCCTCGTAAACGAGGACAACGATTATTCGATTAAATGCCTGCCTCAATAACAAAGGACTTAAGATGGGTGATACGCTAAAGGATATTAAATCAATTGCACTTCAAATGGAGATGGATGGGATAAAGTTTTATAGCGACCTGGCAAATAAAACCCTTCACCCCATGGGGCGGGCAATGTTCAAGTCTTTCGTGGAAGATGAAAGATTGCACGCAAAGAGGCTTCGTTTATTGCTTTCTTCGCCTGCGGAAATCGAGAAAAAGGATGGGAAAAATCCACAGAAAAGATTAACTACCATTTTTCGGGAGATGGGTGAAGAACTGAAAAAAAAGGTCAATGTCAATACGAATGACATAGATGCCGTTAGGTTGGCATTGAAAATAGAAGAAGATGGAATCAGGTTTTACGAAAAGGCTGCAAAAGATACATCGGATGTAAAGGACCGGGAGATGTATCGTTTTCTTGCGGACGAGGAGAAAATACATCTTGGCATATTAAAGAATACGCTTGGGTATCTGGAAAATACGGAACTGTGGGATGCTGAGGATAGCGGGCGTATTTACGACATGTGGATGAACATGATAAATAAAATGGTATGAATAACAGAAGGCTTGATCCCCATCGTGTTGAAAAAGATTATATTGGCGAGATGAGAATTCCTGTAAAGGTATACTACGGGGTTCAAACGGCCAGGGCCATTGAGAACTTTCCCATAAGTGGCCAGACATCCCAGTCCACGTTTACCATGGCAATGGTCTATATAAAAAAGGCGGCTGCAATGGTAAATGTTGAACTGGGCTGTCTCGATAGCAAGATTGGTAATATGATTATCCTTGCATGTGACCGTATCTTAAATGGTGAGTTTCATGACCAATTTGTGGTTGATGTGTACCAGGCTGGCGCTGGAACTTCCCACCATATGAATGTTAATGAGGTAATCTCCAATATTGCGATTGAAATGATGGGTGGGGAAAAAGGCGACTATTCGGTGGTTCATCCCAATGATAACGTAAACTATGGACAGTCAACCAACGATGTCTATCCCACCGCCATGCGTATTGCAGTTTTACAATTGTCCAGAAGACTTGTGAATAATTTACATGGGCTGACAGAAGTATTGATCAAAAAGGCAAAGTCCTTTGATTCGGTCGTGAAATCCGGGCGTACGCATCTCCAGGATGCTGTACCCATCAGGGTTGGTCAGGAATTTTCTGGTTATGCAGCTTCTCTTTACAGGGCTACAACTGGGATCGAAAAGGCCGGAGAATCTTTGAAAGAACTAGGTATAGGCGGAAGCGCTGTGGGAACAGGCATAAACACGCATCCGGAATATGCCAGTCGGGTTGTTGAAAAGTTGAGAAGGATGACGAACCTGGATCTCAGGGAATCAAAAAACCGATTTGAGGCTATGCAGAGTAATGCTTCATTCGTTGAATTTTCAGGCGCCCTGAGAACCCTGTCAGTGGAACTTATCCGTATTGCCAACGATTTGAGATTGATGAACTCGGGGCCAAACACCGGACTTGCGGAGATAGAACTGCCTGCAGTGCAGCCTGGTTCTTCCATTATGCCAGGAAAGGTTAATCCGGTTATCCCTGAGATGATGGATATGGTGGGATTTTCTGTGATTGGCAATGATGTGTCAATTGCGCTGGCAGCACAGGCAGGACAATTTGAACTTAATGTAATGATGCCCCTGATTCAATTTAAACTGCTTGATTCTATTATTATCCTTGCCAACGCAGTAAAGGTATTTAACGAGAAGTGTATTTGTGGAATAAAGGTAAATACGGCCAGGTGTGAGGAGTATGCGATGAGGAGTCTGGGTATTGTAACCGTTCTGAATCCTATTATTGGTTATTCAAAGGCGGCTGAGGTGGTGAAGGAATCGTTGCGGACGGGAAAATCTGTCAAGGAGGTTATTCTTGAACGGGAAATCCTTCCCGCAGAGCGTTTAAATTCAATATTATCTCCTTTTTCCATGACTGAGCCTGCGGGTAAGAACATTCTTGTTTAAATTGTTGAATATTGGTGTATTGTATTTCGTTTCATTTTATTGAGGAAAGGAGCACGTAAATGAGAAGGATGCGTTTGTTGGGTATCGGTTTGGTGGGTGTTGGGTTAATTGGGTTAATGGGCATGGGTACTCCTTCGCAGGTCTGGGCGGAAGAGCAAAAGGCTATCGGCCACGAAGGCGTTGAGGAACCCACGCGGGCGTTAATGGATGCTATGTCAAAACGGATGACTAATATGCTTGAAGGAATCCTTGCCGGTAATTTAAAATATGTATCACAGGAGGCCGGCACTGTTGTGGATCAGAGCTATACCATAAATAAGACCTTTTTTCCTTTAGATCCAAAAGATAACAAATGGTTTAAAAAGGCTAAAATTGATCCAAGTGACGAAGGAAAAATTACGAAACTGAAGGAAAGCTTTGATACTTACCAAAAGGGAATAGCGTCATCCGCTTTGGAAGTTCAAAAGGCAGCAAAGGCAAATAACCAGGATGAAACTTTTAAATCGTTTGTAAGTATGGTACAAAAGACATGTTTTGAGTGTCATAAGGAAAATCGTGACAAGCAGGTACCCATTGAAAACAGGTAACCTGATGTTGCGAAAATTCAAACGATAGTAGCGTAGAGATGCAAAATCTTGCGTCTCTGCTTACCGGGGCAGTTTGAAAAGAAAGTGCAGATTCTCTGCGATCTGCACTTTCTTTTGTTTTAAAGGTTGATTAGATGTTACAGGAAATGTAGAATATTAGTAATTTATGAGGTATGATTAATAGTTTATTCATGAGAGGAGGGACTATGTCGAAGTGGGAATGTAGGGTGTGCGGTTATGTTTATAATCCAGAAAAAGGAGATCCCGATAATGGTGTTAAACCTGGAACATCCTTTGAGAATCTACCGGAAGATTGGGTATGTCCATCCTGTGGCGCAAGTAAAGATTTATTTGATAAACTCGATTAAAGATGAGCATTCGGCATTCAACAATTATATTTTTTGATGATATTTATGGTAAAACCAATACAAAAAAACAGTTTAACGGTATCCCTGTTTATTACATGCTTTGTGGCGATTTTATGTTTTGAAAAAATTGCGCTGTCAGATCCCGAACAGGGGGATAAGAAAAAGCCGATTGTCACATATTCAAATCCTTACTTTAAAGGTACCAAAGAAGAACGGGAGTCGCAAATCAAACGAATGGCCGCCTTATTTGGCGTAGACTGCGATTTTTGTCACAATGAGGATTTAACGGTATTTTCGGAAGAAGGGGAAAAGTCGAAGAAGATGATGAAGGCTTCGGCTGCCCTGGGGGTTGAATGTGATCATTGTCATGTTGATCGTAAACACTATAAAGAAAACGAACAACAGGCAAAGAAGATGTTTGAGCTTTGCGAGGTTATGGGGACAGATTGTGATTTCTGTCACGCGGGAAAAGATAAACTTACCAAAAAGGGGGAAAAGTCAAAGACTGCATTTGTGACACGGGACTGGCCGACAGAGGGTACAAAACAGTGTCTGTCATGCCATACAGAGAAAAAACAGTTTGCCTTGAATTTCTATGGCTGGCAAGTCTTGAATGCTATGAGGGGGTCGAAGGGAATGTGAACAAGGATTATGAGGTAATCATCATTGGCGGCGGGCCTGCTGCGCTTGCCGCAGCAATTTATACTTGTCGCGCCTTACTGAAAACCGTAATCTTTGAAAAAAAATATCTGGGGGGACAACTCGTTGGCACAGATTTAGTGGAAAATTACCCTGGATTTCCAGAGGTTATTAGCGGTGTAGAATTGACCGAAAGAATGCAGGCGCAGGCAAAAAGGTTTGGTGTGGAAATTCGTTATGAAGAAGTCTCAAAATTAGATGTAGCGAATGGCTTGAAAATTGTTACCACCGATACTGACACGTATGCAAGCCATATCGTAATTCTGGCTGCCGGGGCTGATCCGAAAAAGCTGGAAGTGCCTGGCGAAAAAGAGTTTTATGGAAAAGGTGTTAGTTATTGTGCTACCTGTGATGGCGCATTTTACCGGGGGAAGGATGTTGTTGTCGTAGGCGGGGGAGACTCAGCTATAACTGAAGCTGTATTTTTGACTAAATATGTGCAAACAGTACAAATAGTCCACCGAAGAAATGAATTTCGGGCTACAAAAATTTATCTGGATGAGGCTTTTTCAAACCCAAAAATAAAGGTCATTTTCAATACCGTCATTGACAATATTTATGGGAAAGAAAAGGTTGATGGTGTTGTAGTTAAGAACGTTTTGACACAGGAAAGGACTGACATTCCGTGTCAGGGGATTTTTATCTTTATTGGAAGCACCCCGAATACGGGTTTTCTGGGAAATTTGTTGTGTGTGGACTCCGGGTGTCACATTGAAACCAATATCCATATGGAAACGGCAATTGAGGGGATTTATGCTGTTGGAGATATTCGAAAAGACTCATATCGACAGATAGCGACTGCAATAGGTGAAGGCGTTACTGCGGCAATTGCAGCCGAACACAAATTGGCAGAATTGAGAGCATTGGAAAAGTCAAAAAAATAAATCTTTAAAGAAAGGAGAGATGTGATGGTAAAAATGGATGTAAAAGAGATTATCGATCAGGCTATACAGCAGGAAGAAAAGGCGTATAAATTTTATAATGATGCGCTTAAGTTTGTAAAAGATGCAGCGGCGAAGTTGTGGCTCAAAGAACTTGCCGATGAAGAATTGAAGCACAAAGATTTGTTACAGAAAATGGATGTTTCAAAAGTTAAAAAATTTAAGCCGGAAAAAGTACACGACCTTCATATTACAGAATACCTGGTGGATAAAGACGTTTCTGAGGTCAAAGACTTTCAGGATGTGTTGGTCGTTGCCATGAAAAAAGAGCAAAAATCGTATAACTTCTATGTAGGTATGGTGAAATCCACGGATAATCCTGATCTGAAAAAGATATGCAAGATCCTGGCACAGGAGGAACTAAAGCATAAGCATAAGCTTGAATTGTACTATGATGACAACATATATCAATGGGATTAATTATATTATAAACCTCATGCAAAAACCACTGAATTGCGTAAATAAGCGATAGTACATTTTACCATGGCATCCAAATTGGCTGGTAGACCGGCGGTTTAGCTTAACGGTCTACCAGCCCTGTTTTTTTCAGTTCTCCTTGATTATTAATTCTCCACCTTCTCTACCACCTCTTATCGTCTTAGCAAATCAATTTTGCGAGTTCCTTTTCTGTTGGCAATAACCATCCAAAGAAGATTTATCTCGTTAGTTCATACATAATGTGTCCATTCAAAATCATAAGCTTGCGCCCTGGGTTGTCAAATGCGGGAAGGAAAGGAAACCCGCGAATCCCCTTTTGTTAAAGGAGAGTATGGGTAATAAATTTGAAAGTTGAACTTTTCTGACAATTTCTATATATTTTAGTTATAATGCGGGGGGGGTGGAGAGGGATGCGCTTTTTATATAAAAATATACTTATACACGATGTTTTGATTCAATTGTAGACGATTGAACTTTTAAAAGGTTTTAAGGCTACAAATTAATTTAAAATGATTGGACACGAAAAAATAGTAAATAATGTTAGATTTGTAAGAGATGAAAGTTTTAATTCCAGGCGGATAGACGACCCTTTTATTATTGAGGCATATATTCCGGAAGGGTGTAATTTAAAAGCCATGGGTGAGGGGCTTCAACTAGCTCATAGAAATGAGTTAAGACACCCCGTCGGGGTCGTTGCTGCACGATCTTTAAAATACTTCGGTACCAATGGGGAGGGTTTTAATGTCTTCCGTGCGCGTGGTATGGCTGTCTGGTGGCTCAGGCACATTTATAATAGCTTCGGTTGGTGGAAGGCCTATGTGGTAAATGCCGAGGGCGAGCGGAAAGACATGCCCATGCTGTATATAGGAGAACAATTTGGCGCTGCTATCGGCGATGAGCATAATGAGGCGGATATTGTGCTGAGCGCCTTTGAAAATGACCAGTGTCTGGTTAATCAGACATCGAAAGGCGGGGTGATTTTTGCTGTTGGGTATAGCGAAAGGGGTGGTCTGTTTAATTCCCCTGATATGTATGGAACAAAGACCATTGTAGGGAATAAATACAAAGGCGCAGGGGTTCATGTGACTTTCGATATTAAAGAAAATCTGAGACGTATGGCCGAATATACTTTAAAAGCCCGAGGCGTAGAGGTTATGCGCCATAATATCTATGATGAAATCGGGAAGATGAATGTCGTTATTCTGGACAGGCCCCGCCACGAGAAGCTTATTAAGAAGGTTCAGGCGCTTGGCGCTCATGTCATCCTTATGAAAAATGATGACCTTACCCCCACCCTTGCAGTTGCAAGAAATGAAGTCGATCTGATTGTTGGCGTGGGTGGGATTCCGGAAGCAATCCTTAGTGCGATTATTATTGAAAAACTGGGCGGGGAAATGAGTCTCAGAATACTACCTGCTCATATAGCCCAGGATGTGGAATCGTTGGGAAATATAAACAAATGGAATCATTTTAGAAAAAACGAAATAGATATTTTGAAAAATTTTAAGATCGTAAGACCCGGTACGGAGAAATGGGATGAATGGTCATGGGATACAGTCTGGACATCAAGGGATTTGGCCGGAGGCAGGGATACGGTATTTACGGCCAGTGTTATTAAAAAAACCCCGTGGATAAAATTTCCGGATGGCAAGGAAGTGCCGGGCGTGGAATTGGATACAGAAACCGGAGAAATAAAGGTACATGTGGTGCGCATTGCAGGCAATGACCTGGAGATAGTTCCTGTTATTTACCGGACAGCAATTAGTAAATATATGAAACAATATGGATATTTTAGAGGAAATAATGACAGGGTGGTGGGAGATATACTTGTCCAGTTGGGAAAGACATACGCCGAATTTGGCTTATTCCAGAGGGCGAGGGAATGTTTGCAGAAGGCCACAATGTGCACCGCTCCTGGTGATGAATTCTGTAAGAGATGTAATTCCCTCTATGAATATATTGAAGGATTGGATACCCTCGCAAACAAGCCTGTTCAGGTCACTGAAAATCTCATAGAACATTTTGAAAAAGTATGTTATGTGAACCAGGAAGACGAGGCATGCGTTAGATCGAAAAATATGATTAAAAGATATTACGAGTATCTTGGCGACAAAAATTACCATAGCCATCACTATGAGAAGGCTATTGATTACTACAGGGAAGCGCTGAAATACAGCTCGCATGAATTGAAACTCTATCGTAAAGTAAACTCTATTCAAATGAAGGATATCCTTCGGGAATACTTTAATCGGGTCGACAAACGGTACCAGGAACTCAACTATCAGGAACCGGAAGACTGGGATGTATGCAAGTTGAAAATTGCCCTGGATATATTTTACGGATATGCGGGACGTTTTCATTTTACCAGCAGAGAACCATGGCTTATCTTTTTCAGGAGAACGGTGTTACATGGAGAGAAACCCTCTTATAAACTGGCAGTTCTGGGAAAATTATTACAATTGTATAAGATGCTGAATCAGGCAAGTGATGACGACCTGTCTCTTTTCTTGCATAAAGAATTTGAGTTGTCTGAAGAGCCGATAAAAGTGGTTTTACATGCGAGGATGCATAAGAAATTTCATTCAGTAGGCGAACTCTATCTTATTAAGGAATTAGATGTGGATACCCTCTCAAAGCTACTACTTCCGCGTGTACAGGTTGAGAGTCAGAACGAACTTGAGGATGCCCATATTCCCCTGAGTATTAGCCTCGTTGAGGCGATGGAGCGTCGGTATAAAAATGTGCTGGAAGAGCTTAAGGAGGGGTATAGAGAGGAAGCACAGGAACATTCGTACGCGGTCGCAGAGGCGTATCATTATGTGGGTCTTGCGCTTTACGACATCGGCGATGACGAGGGTGCAAAAACTTATTACGAAAATGCAATATCAAAATTTCATGAGATTGTGGAAAAATTTGAAGGGATAACGCCCGTAAATGCACAATATCGTATTGGTAATCTTTATGAGGAATTGGCGGTATTGTTTGAGAAAGAGCAGGATATGTATTATAAAAAGGCCATGTCTGCCTATGTTTGCATCGCAGACGAACAGAAGTTAAATGAATTGTTCGGTTTTATCAGTGGTCTTTTTTTTATAAGAATAAAACAGGCCAGGGAGCGGGTGGAATGGATTAAAAAAGAACTTTCAATCGCGGATAAAAAAACTTCATAATTCAAAATTCCTTATGAGCAATGGAACACAGGAGAAAAACGCACATGAGCAGTTCCCTCACAAAAAAAGAATTTATACAAAGACTTGCGGTGAAAATGAATACAGATGAAAAAACGGCCGCTGGCTGGGTTGATGGAGTAACTGATACACTTTATGAAACCTTCCGGGAAGGACAAGGCGTTTCGTTGACAGGCCTGGGAAGTTTTTATATGCGGCAACGTGGGTACGTGCGCATATTTAAATTCAATCCCAGTCAAAAAATAAGAAAATTACTGGGATGGTCATCTTCCTACACCGGAGAGATATGACACAACCTGAACCCAAGTTCGACAAAACCACCCAGGAAAATGGTAAAAAAGGGCTAAAAAAGCC
>CAYJME010000053.1:0-17958 GCA_964370795.1 uncultured candidatus Brocadiaceae bacterium | reverse complement strand
AAGCAATCTCCCCGCTTTCATAAAGGAGAATTGGTTGCGGCTATGCTGCGCCAGGCTATCCTTCATCATTCTTTTTTCTTTGTGTCTTTGTGTGATTACTTCTCTTATTTGTAACAGCCCAAATGCCTATCACAAGGGATCGGCACTACAAATTTTGCTAAAAACGTTTAAATATTTTTGGTTGTTAAAATACAAAATATATCAGATTTTTTATGATATGTCTGTGACGTATGTCACAAATTTAAAAAAAATTTTAAGTTCTAATATTAAAACAAAAATAGAATTCATAAAGATGGGATTGCAGATATTTCTTGCTTATGCTGTGGAAGGCTCAGGAGAAATGCTTTGACTCTGCAAGAGAAATGCCCGACACCTGCACGCTTTTATATCACTTTTCTTATTTCGAACCAACAATTATATTTGTGAATAATTTTTTAAAATCACAGTAATCTTTTTCACCTTTGTAACCTGGACCTGAATTTTTTATAATAATAGCAGGAAATGTTGGGTTTCGTTCCTCAACTCAACCTACAGAAATTATGATAGAGTACCCTCAATAAACTATTACCATCAAAAACAGATCACCATTATGTTGAATAAATTAATCCTACCACCGTCTTTTTCCCTGGTTAAAAAGGGAAATACGCGCTTATTTATAAAAGAAGGATATAAAGACATTATACTTAATACGGTTTTTGGCGCGGCATCTTCGCAGATGCCGAAGAGTAACAAGGATGCTCCAAATGTAAAATTTGGAAGGGGACGTTATTTGTCCATTCCTGTCACAGGAAACACAATGCCTCAGCACAATCACAAACAAGCCCTGGTTGAAGCGCACAGAGACAAAAGCCCGCCCTCCTTGCAAGGAAGGGATGTTGGAGGGGTAGATAATCTTGACACAGGCGACATGCTTTCACAGGATAACGTCATTGAAAGGCTTATTGTCAGAGATTATAAACACGGCGGTTTATTGGGCAAACTGTTTGGCAGTGTTTTTTGTAATGGAAACCGGCCTTTGCGTGAATTATACCTTAACGAAATCGCCTTCCAAAAAGGCGTGCCATGTGCGGAAGTTATTGCTATTACAAAGAGAAAAGTCTGGGGTATATTTTACAAAGCCACCTTTGTCTCAAAGGAAATTTCAGGCGCTGATGACCTGATTCAATTCCTCCAAAAATCTTCGTTGGGGTATTTACAAAGGACGAAAAAGTCTATAATGAGCGCTCTTGCGCGTTCGATAAGAAAGATGCATGATGGTGGCATCTATCATGCAGACTTACACCTGAAAAATATACTCGTGAAAAAAGACTCAAACGGCGGGTTTCAAGTATATATAATAGACCTGGATAAGTCGGTTATTTTCGACAAACTTGATGTGGATCAAAGGATAAAGAACCTATTACGTCTCGACCGCTCTCTTGAAAAGTTACGATGGCTGCTCACGGGTACAACAGATAAATTTCAAAGATATAGAGGAGGCGGTGAAATTACCACTCCTTTGCAACGGGATAGTAGAGAAGGGATGGAAAATGAGCTTCCTAATGAAAATTCACCGTTCACCGTTCCTGCTCCCCAAACCACTATAACGGGAAAAGAGACGGAACTTGCATCTATGCGTGAAAAAATAAACTTGATTTCTCAGGCGGATAGGGTTAGATTTTTTAAGGCTTACATGCTCTGCAATCAGCCGCTCGACAAAGATTGGAAAAAATATATCCGACGGTATTATTCCCGCCACTCCACACATAAATTCTGGTGGCGTGTATTAGAAATTTTTTCGAAATAATTCAAGAAATGCTCATATACACAATTATCGGACCCGTTATCTCATATTTCATTGGAAGTATTCCCTTCGGATTCTTAGTGGTAAAGCTGGTCAAGGGTATTGATATTCGTCAGGTTGGCAGTGGCAATCCCGGCGCTACCAATGTTTCGAGGGCGCTGGGAAGACCTTACGGCATACTGGTGTTTATCCTTGATATGTTAAAAGGGTTTCTGCCTGTTTTTGCCTTTGATCAATTATTTTCCGGATACGGACACAGCCTGGCAACAATATTGTGCGCTATCGGTGTGATATGCGGCCATACATTCCCCATTTTTCTTGGGTTCAAGGGAGGGAAGGCTGCTGCTACAGGCTGCGGCGTGTTTCTCTGGCTCGCCCCTTTGCAACTCTTTATTGCAGTTCCTGTGTGGCTGCTCACCGTCTATATCACCCGGTATGTATCGTTAGGCTCTATGCTGAGTTCGATAGCAATGGTAATAAGCGTGATACTCTTGAGGAGTGATCCCTTTGGTCAGGGACTCTATTTGACGCTGTTTTCCCTATTCATTTCGGTACTGCTTATTATACGACACAAGGCGAATATAAAAAGACTTTTAAACGGTACGGAAAATAAGATTGGACGTAAAGTTTCATCCCAAGATACTGACTAACATTAAATTATTTCTCAGGTAATAAACCCCCACAGTTGGAACAGTGCTTGTCTATTAACCTTGTGAAACTCCCACACATGAGACACTTCTTACCAACTTCGCTTCCACAGTTTGAACAGAAAAAGGATTGAGCCTGCAGACTGCTCCCGCATTTGTAACATTGCCCCTTTGTTAATCTAATCCTGATAACACGTTCTTTCGTGAAATATTTTCTTTGCAGGATATAAATTGCTGCAATAAAAATACCTGCTCCTATAAAGCCCGCAATGACCTCGGGTAGACAATCAAAAACAAAAATACCAATTGTGCTCAAAAGAAGAATCGTACCATACCACAGGAAAGCCCTGTTAACCGTATTTGCAAATCTACCCAACTTCAGGAAAAAACTGGTAGTTGTCACCACCGACGTTATGGACATAAAGAAGGCTATGCCATAGAGAATAACTCTCCGATGAACAAAACTATTCTGAGAAACCCATCCCAGAAGCCATTTGTCAGCAGTCAAATGTCCCAGTTCCCACGTAGCAAAAAGCATACAACCAATAATTCCTATTATGAGAATAATCTCAAGTTTGGAAATTTGTACATCGTCCTCTTGCTCGGTCATCGTATTAATACCTCCTTATTATTACAAGCTCCTCAAAATACTCAGAAATTCATCTGGATTAACGAATCCTGTAATAGTTTTATCTTTAATTACGATTCCGTCTTTATTGACAAATATAATGGTGGGCAGACCTATGACGCCGTACTTATTCAGGAGTTGTTTAACCTGGGGGTCGTTGCTCCTGGTACAATCAATTTTAATGTTTACAAATTTCCTGGATTCTTTGATGACATCAGGATCGATATACGTAATCTTCTCAAACTCCATACAGGCGGCACACCACTCTGCCCAGAAATCAATCATTGCAATCTTACCACTGGCCTTTGCCTGCCGGAGTCCGTCCTCTTCGTTTAATACCCAGTCAATTTTCTCTTTTGCCGTTACTGCCTGGCTTTGAGTTGTATGTGAGAGGGGCGGCAAAATAAATCCCTTAAAGAGAAGATGGCCTACCAGGAAATAGGTACCAAAAATAAACACAATAATACCAAAGGCCTTTTTGGTGCGCAGGAAGGTAGCGCTCTCGTGGGTCAATCGGTCAAAGCCCCCGGAAAATACTGATGTAACAATTAAGAATATTCCTAAAATAATAATAAAAACATCCGGTGAAATAATAAACCTTGCATAATAAAGAGCGGCACCGAGCAGGATGATTCCAAAAATCCTTTCGACCGTTACCATCCATGTACCGGATTTTGGCATGGCCTTTATGGCGCCTGAAAATGTGCCCAGTACAATGAGAATCACGCCTAGTCCCCAGGCAAACACGAAGAGCATCCAGAACCCCAGTAACTTGTTCCCTGTACTCGCAATGTAAACTAATACGCCGGCGAGGGCGGGTCCAATGCAGGGCGAGGCAACAATCCCGGAAACCAGCCCCATAAGAAAGACGCCGATAATACCCGATCTTGTTTGAGCGCCAAGCCGGTCGGAAATAAAAGACGGAACCTGCAGGGTGTATACCCCAAACATACTCAGGGCAAGTCCTATGAACACTGCAATAACAAATCCTATAACCCATGGGTTTTGTAAAGCTGCGCCAAACAACCCACCAGTAGAGGCAGCGATCACACCCAGGGTAGAATAGACAATGGCAATACCTAAGACGTAAACCAGTGAAAGGAAGAATGCATGGAGTGGTTTTCTGGTGGCTTGCTGATCCCCGCCAGCCTTTCCCCCTATCACTGCCACCGTGATAGGTATCATAGGATACACACAGGGGGTGAAACTGAGACCAACGCCAAGCCAGAATACAATAATCAATGATATAAAAATACCACGGCTCTCTACGGTTTTTTGAAAACTACCCGCCTCAGCCTTGTGAGGCGCAGGAACTGGCGACGACAACGTCACGTCGCCCTGAGATGTGTTTAAATCAAGACGAGCAGGTTCTATCTGTACCGGTAATGTTAATTCTTCAGTCCTGGGGGCAAAACAGAATTTATCAGAACAACCCTGGTATTGTACCCTGAGTTTTATAGTATTTGAGCCAGGCGGTATATTATTCTGTGCCAGAAGGAAGACTTTTATCTCGACGGTTTCTTCATAAAGTTCGACCTCTTTTTCCAGAAATTGATCATATTTTCTCTTTGCCGGCGGAAGTGATACCGACGATAGGGTAAATAGGGCTGCATCAGCGCTCTCAACAGTGATTTGGTCCTTGTAAATATGGTGGTTAGGTTCGATAGCGATGGTGATGGTAACAGGCACAAGACCACCGGCAGAAACACGTTCCTTTTGGAGGTTAGCATTGAGTTTAAACGGAGAGGTGTCTCCGTAGGTTACCAGAGAGAATAAAAACACTACGAAGGCGGTAGTAAATAGGTGTTTTTTCAAAAAACGTGTTTTCACGAAACATCCTCCACAGAGATTTTCATTTTTTATTTATATTTTCAGGAACTGAACTTTCGGATTCTCTTAACCCTTGTGTTTTCACGAGCAAATTAACGATGAGTTTAAATTCATCGCTGGTAAACCAATCCTTTTTAAACCTTTGTCGGGCGAGATTCCGCATGTCGGCGACACATTTTTCCTCATACAGGAATTGTGGAAGCTTATATTGAAACGTTTTCTGCATTTCTTGAGACTGGCCGGAACAGACAGAATCAGATACAAACAGTATGAATAACAAGAGAGGTATTCGAATCATAATTTGTCTATACCCAAACGTACTTTAGTGATATTCTGCGTCTTTTCGCGATGATCCTTCATCCTCTTTTTCTTTTGACTCAAGGTTCTTTATAACCTCGTCGAGTTTTTTCTGTAACTGCTGGAATTCATGGCGTGTGGGAATATCAAGCTTGTGAAGTACCTTTTCCATAATTTCTTCAAGCTTTGATTCTATATCTTTTCTGCTTGATAAGATTTTATGAAACAACTCCTTTGCCTGCGCCGTTGCCTCTTCCCTCTTGATTTCTCCTTTTTTTACCATCTCATCGATGATTTCTTCCACATTTTCTTTCGTGACAAACCACGCCCCAAATCCAAGACTAACTGCCTTTTTAAAAATGTCTGATATCATGTTTTCCCCTCCATAAAAAATATGCCTTCAATGACTTGAAGTTTTAAATATCCTGTAGGTAGGAGCCGCCTCCTGACGGCGACCGGCAATTTCCAATGGTATGCATACCGTTCCACGTTGCCAACCGGAGTTGACTTCTACCAAAAACATTGAAATTCCTAAACACTAAATTACATCACGACCGTTAGTCCAGAAGTACCAATCCGTATATATTGATCTCGTCATCCTTATTTTTTAGCGTTTCAATTCTCAAATTATGGTTCCTTGCCGTTTGATAGACATCTATGCCACATGCCTCCATGGAAGGTCTGGCCTCTGTTGTATGAGGGCAGGGCGAATTGGTATCGCAATGTTCGCACAATTTACAGGGGCCCGCTCCAAAGCCAAAAGCCTTATAAAAGCCAAGAGAGAAGGCCGCCTTCTCTAGTTCTGTTACCATATAACGCATTTGCCAACTGAGATGTCCGTGGAGAAGGAGTGCCTTTTGATATTCTTTTAGAATTTCCTTCGTTTCTTCGTAAGACGGCGAGTATGGCGGGCAGGATAATTTATTCCCATACTCTTCGCATCCGTATTTGCATTTCAACTGTACCCAACGTCCAATGGCAATTGTCGAGGTATGAACAACAACAGCCTGTTCACATCCGAGTTCTTTGGCTTTTTGTGTGAGTGAATTATACAAATCCACGGATGCCTGATTTGTAACAAGAACCTCCTGAATACCCAATATCGTTGAATCCTGTATACGCATAATAAACCTCCATGAAGGATTATATTGTTTTAATTTTACTATAAACGAGGTGATATAGTTAAGCAAATAATTTTCCTGAATATATTATAGAAAGACACGGTATTGACAGAGACAATTATTAAAGTATAATTTTATATTATGAAGGAAGAAAAGAAACGTCCAACGATTAAAGAACTTCCTACCCATGAACGCCCGCGGGAGCGGCTCATCCAAAACGGTGATGAATGCCTGACGGACGCTGAACTCCTGGGAATCATTATTCGTGATGGGACCCCTGATTATAGCGCAGTAGACCTTGCGCAAGGGTTGCTTTCAAAATATGGTGATTTTCGAAAGTTAGGTTCCGTTTCTATTCACGAATTGTGCGAGACAAAAGGCATAGGGCCTGCCCGTGCTGCTCAAATCAAGGCATCGTTGGCCATTGCCAAGCGGTTTGCTACCATTGCGCTGCAACCCCAGCAACAATTCAAATGCAGTCGTGATATCTTTAACCATTTCCATGAACGCTTGCGTGGGAAAAAGCAGGAAAATTTTCTCGCCGTTCTCCTGGATAATAAAAACCGTATTATTAAGGATTTGCCCATCTCCACCGGTAGTCTTACCTCCAGTATTGTCCACCCGCGTGAGGTATTTAATCCCGCCATAAAGGAATCAGCAGCCTCGATAATCTTTGTGCATAATCATCCGTCTGGCGACCCGGAACCAAGCAAAGAAGACATCCAGATAACACACCGATTGGTAGAGGTGGGAAACATCGTTGGTATCAAAGTCCTCGATCACCTTATTATCGGAAACGACCACTTTGTAAGTTTGAAAGACAAGGGAATTCTTTCGGTTTGAGACAAATCGGATCGGAAAACAAGAACCACAAGAGGAAATTACCGTCAAAATATTAAAAAACTTGCAATTTTCTTCATTTTTGCTTTAAAATAATAGCCAAAAAAGGAACCGTAACTTATCGTCATCTTATAATATCCGTTCCATAGACAGACAGAGAATGACCAGGCTTGTAAAAATTATTACCTATATTCAGATATTGGCTTTTGTTTTTTTGGCATTATGCAATGTTGGCCTTGTTATTAACTGCCCAAAGAAGCCTGTTGCATTCCCATGCAAAGATCATAAGTGTGGCTGCAAATCTGAAGCCGATTGCATGACACATTGCTGTTGTTCGTCCTATGGAAACCAGTTACAGTCTCAAGACGGCGTAATGAAACAGAAAGGCAGCTTCCAGGCATTCATGAGCAGCGTAAAGTGTAAATCAGGTAATGATGTGATTACCTTTACAAACACAGAACTTAAATACATCCAGGAAAACTCTTTTAAAATTCCACAAATAACATTTTTGTGTTATCTTGTCGGCAATACGTTGGTCCATCTCAAAGAGCCAACAGTATCACCTCCGGAAAAACCTCCACGATATCTCACATAAAGTCCACTCAAAATTTCAGCATTATTAAAAATGCTGAAAATAATCCCGATTAAAAAAGATACGGTAGTCAAATAGGCTCTTTCTATCCACAGGGATGCTTTGTCTTAAGTTTTTGTCTTTCATATGCCTTTTTTTACCTTTATCTTATCGAGATCGGAAATAAAAATGTGAGATACCTTGTACTAATTTTTAAAACTTGGAGGAAAGAACTTATGTTAAAACCTAAAATATATCTTGCAATTGTAGCAATTTTAGGAACAACGATTATCTCAGGAAATGCTATGGCTCATACAACGGTAATGTCGAAAAACACCCCTACTGATTACAGTAGCCACGACGAACTTGAAGGAACGGGCGCCCTCAATCATTTTTGTATACCTCATGGGTGTGACGGTCAACCTGTAAGGTCAATGAGCGCTGTTTTTCCAAATGACGCAAACGCTATTGCCGAGCGTTCTGACACAAAAGAGTCTATAAATCTTTCTGATCATATAATAGGCAATCCTGTAATGGGTGCGAGTCCGGCTGTAAACAGCCTTTTCAGGAAAATCAACAAAATGGGAGGACCTGTCCCGCCATTTATTTCACACGGTATGGAAATGACAGAAGATACCAGGGCTTTAGTATACACAGGTGGTACGTTAAAGGACGGTTTTACGGGGCTTATTCCGTGGCGTGCAACCTTTCCTAAGTTCAAATCAGATTCTTGCGTAACTGCGATGACAGTGTACATTGCCATTGCCAACTATTGCACAAAATCTATGAACGAAGACAAAGATGATCGCGCCGATATATGGATGGGACGTTTAACTGAAAAGTTTGATGATGCGGACGTTGTATCCGTGGGGTTTTGGCCGTATATAAGGGTTGTAAGAGACCTGAAGAACAATCCCCTTCCTGGAAATTGTGGAGAGGGATTTGAGATTAGTGTGTATCCTTCCGACGAATCTATTGATGAATTTCTCCCAATAGCCGGGTATTGGCCTGCCGGAGGCAAAAAATAGTAATTATGGCAATTACGATGATTACGAAAAGCATTGATGGCATTTCAAGATGTCAACGATTTGTGACCGTTTTTTTTGTTATGTAACTTAACACAGACAGGAAAAGGGCAGCTGCTTTCGCGCATTACCGTTAATCATTGCAGCTGCCCTTCCTTTTTCAATCTAAACAAGGCCAGAATAAGGATACTATATGTTTGAACGGGCAAGAAAATATTAAAGATCCAGTAAAATTAAAGGGTTACGATGCCTTAATTACAGGAACCATGATAATATCTTTTAACAATATGCGTTCCGGAGTAAGCGTAGATGTTATACGTAAAGGCAAAGGGTGGCAGTTTATTGGCTCAGAAAGTAACTATTCGCCCAGCCGATGCATACCATTTTGCCTGGGTTCTTTTATAATTATTTCTATTTCCTGAATGACCGAAAAATCGAGAAAGCGCGTTTTAAGAATTGTAAACCAAGTTTAACAAAAATAACTATTTCAGGAAAAGGATCTGATAAAATATATTTCAAGCTTGTTTCATGAAAACGAAAATTTGCCTTATTTTTACTAAAACATCTTAATACTTTTTGTTTAATAGTCGCGCTCCCCTTTACAAAATACTTCGGTTGGTAGTTTGGTCTTTGAAATGAAAACCCCAGAGCTGCCAGGCAAGCCAGGTATGGAAAGTTAACCCCTGCGACCAGAGATCCAAGCAGTGATCCCCAGTAGCGACCGTTGACCTCCAGTACCTTAACTTGTTTATCTTGTTCGTCATATCTTAAGTCGATATTTGCTACACCACTCCACTTCATGATGGACATCAATCTGCTTATAACATCAAACACCTGCTCATCTTTTACAAACACCATGCCTTCCATTGGGGCAAATCTCCGCGAACCGGGAATAATACTTTTTTGGATAGTATATGCTAAAATTTCCCCATTGTGGCATAAAACGTTACAACCTAAATCGCGGCCATAAATGAAGCTTTGTACAATATACTGACGAGAAAATCCCTGATTCTCCGTCAGAAAATCCAGTAATGCAGCGGGGGTATCAAAATATTGTATATTTCTACCTCCACTTTGGCATGTCGGTTTGAGTAATACAGGAAACACCAACTTAGTTAACTTTTGCTTAAATATTTCATCAGCCGTATACAAAATAGCCGATGGGTGAGGAATATTATATTCTTCCATTAAATTAACAAGTAACCACTTATTAACCGCTATGTTAAAAATATCAGGTAGAGGCGTATCTGTTGTGGCAGTTAACCTTTTAAGAATGCGGCTGTAATTTGAAACAAATAGGATTGCCGGTTCCCCTACGGGCATTAAAATGTCAGCATTGGACTTCTTAATCGCTTGGTTTATAGTATCTAACCACAATACATCGTCGCTCCTCTTTTGTAAGAGACGATAGGAAGACCTGTGGAAAGAAAAACGAAGCGGATTCCAGGGGTCGTTTGAAAGGACATGTAATTCTATGGTCGGGACCTGCCCTAAACACCGTGCTACAGGTAGCGCATTAATGCTTTGCCCATCGAGCAATAACAACAACACGGATATTTTTTTCACATATTTCTCCATGCTGCCGGTTATTTAGAATATTTCATGATCATACTCACAATTCCGGCAAGGATCATGTATGTTGATATTCCAGCAATAATAGACTTTGCAAATCCCCATCTGGGCAAGAGAAAAATGAGGCATAAAACATAGAGAATCCACGGTATCGTCATCAGGAGAAGACCCTTTGCGTAATTTACCGTGGCGGCATGGCCTGCCTTGTGATAAAGCAAAGAAAAGGTAAGTACCGTCATGGTAGGAAAGGTAGCTACAAACGCCGCCAGCAATCCCTTCCCCTGTGAACCGATAAATGTCACAAGACTTACAATAGTGCCGCCGAGGAGAAAATAAAGTATAAAGTTCATCAGTTGCATGGTTTTTAAAATTTACGTGGTAGTTGAGTTCTCACGGAATACGCTCTTGTATGTTTTTCCTCTTTGACAAGTTTTGTCACTTATCGACTTTTTCGGATTTAAAAGGAATTAGAATCAGGCAAAGGTACTATGGACAAGGAGAGACGACCCGCCGGCTCTTCTCTCCAAATCGGTACGTGCCAAACTCATTACCTGTTTCTACAGAATGAATTACAGAGTCGTTTTGCCTCGGGAAGCTTGATATGTCCTGTGTACAGTGCCTTTCCAATAATCATGCCGGCAATGTTCAATTGACTCAAGTCCGCAACGTCTTTCAGTGATGAAATTCCGCCTGATGCAATAATGGGGGTTTTTACTGTCTTCAAGAGTTCCTGCAGGCTCGTAAGGTTTGGTCCTTGCAACATGCCATCTTTTGAAATGTCGGTGTAAATGATGGCGCAGGGAGATGATTTTTCCATCTCCTGCGCGAAGTCTATTGCTGTCCATTCACTGACTGAAGTCCAGCCCTTTACAGCGACCTTGCCATTTTTTGCATCAATTCCAATTGCAACGCGTCCGGGGAATGTTATACACAATTCCCTTACCCATGACGGTGAGTCAATAGCCCTTGTTCCAATGATGACACGGTTGATACCCAGGTCGAGTATTGTTTTTATGGACTGGGTCGTCCTCAAACCTCCGCCGAATTCAATGGGGATTTTTATTTTTTTTCTGATCTGTTCGACTATTGCAAGATTTTTCGGAGCGCCATCAAAAGCGCCGTCAAGGTCAACGAGATGAAGATAATCTGCTCCCAAATCCTGCCACGACTGAGCCACGTCCACCGGGTTATCGGAGAATACGGTTTCGGCATCCTTTTCCCCCTGTGTTAACCGCACACATTTACCGCCTTTTAAATCTATCGCTGGAATGATAAGCATATATACCTAGCGCGGCATAGCCGCAACCAAAGAGATACTAAATAACAATACGATCTTTTGTTTTTTTAACAAAGTATCAAACGAGGGACGAAGGACGAGAGACGAAGGATGTGTCCCGTCTATCGTCCCTCGTCTCTCGTTTTTCGGATTTATCGGTTTTCCATAAACAAAAACTTACAAAAAAAGAAGTTTTTACAGAGTAATACTATACCTACAGTTCACCAAAGTTCTTGAGTATCGTAAGCCCGTAATGCTGACTCTTTTCCGGATGAAATTGGGTTGCGAAGATGTTTTTGCGCCATATCATGGAGGTGAAACGAATGCCATATTCCGTTTCTGTTGCAATGACGCCTTTATCATCCGGACAGACATAGTATGAGTGGACGAAATACATATAGGCATTATCCGGCACATCTTTTAAAAGGGGGTTGTCTTTTTTCTGGAAATTGATCTGATTCCAGCCCATATGCGGGATTTTTAATTTTTCCTTTGCCCCATTTTCAGAAAATGCAAACCGCATGACCTTGCCCGGAATAATGTCTAATCCTTCATGCTCGCCGTCTTCGTAACCTTTTGTAAATAACAACTGCAATCCCAGACAAATGCCCAGAAAAAATTTGCCGGATTGAATGAATTCTAAAATTGGCTCTTTAAGATGTCTTTGTTTCAGGCCAATCATGGCATCCTGAAATGCCCCCACGCCGGGCAACACAAGCTTATCTGCGTTTTTGATATCCGTGGAATTATCGGTTACTTTGACGTCAAAGCCAAAACGTTCAAACCCTTTTTCTACACTTCGCAGATTTCCCATGCCGTAGTCAACAATAGTAATCATATTCAATTGATAGTTGCAGATATAATATTTTTATAAATAAATTGTGAGAAGAAACCACAGATTCCACAGATTACACAGATGTATGTTATAGAAAAGCCACAATCAAGATAACCAACCCGCAATCCCCACCTGCATTAAAGAAGAGACTATAAGGCGGTAAACATTGAATTCTTCTACTATTATCCATCTGTGCAATCCGTGAAATCTGTGGTTCTCTCAATTTTTAAATTTTCTACTCCAGTATCTATCCGCCGCCCCTGGGAACGATTACGAACTCTACACGCCGGTTCTTTGCCTTGCCGGCCTTTGACTTGTTATCAGCTATCGGCTGATATTGACCAAATCCTGAAATGTAGACCCGTGAAGGCGAAACGCCGCACTCTTCTACCATATAATGGAGTACTGCTGCCGCCCGCGCTGCTGAAAGTTCCCAGTTTGTTTTGTATTTCTCCTTCTGTTTAACGACGGGGTCATTATCGGTATGGCCCTCAATCCGTATTATTTCGTTGGGCGCTTCGTTCTTGAGTATATTGGCAATCTTTTTCAGAGTAGTCTTCGACTGAGGACGTAATGTTGTTTGCCCTGAATCGAATAATATAGCATCCGGCAATACCACGGAAACAGCGCCATTCTTTACCCGAACAATTGCGCCTGTTCCCTTTAATTTTTCTTCAAGTTCCCGTCTTGAATTCTCCAGGCGTTTTAACTCGGTTTCGTATTGTGTTGCCTTTGTCGATAATTCTGCATTTTCCTGCTGTAATGTTGAGACATTTTCGTTGAGCTGCTGGTTTTCCCGCCGTAACCTTTTTAATTCCCCGCAACCAGTACCTGCAGCCAGCATTCCCAACATCCCGAATAAGCAGAAACCTTGCACTACCTTACGTTTTTCCAACATGGCTCATCCATCCCCCCAATTCAAATGTATAAAGATTTTACCCATAAATTACGATTTGAAGTTTACTCTTGAAGATTTATTCCTTTAACAAGGAAATCCTTTTATCAAAAAAGCAAAAAACTGTATGTACGAATTTATTAGCCTGAGAAAGTAATCTTGCGTTAAAATACATACCAGCGCTGCCAAAGACAAAAACGGCCCATACGGAATCGTATGACTTTTCTTGAATATTAATACAGGAACAGCCATGAAGAGTCCAAAAAACGGCGCAACAAAGAAGATGGCTACGGCCAGCTTCCAACCCACAAATCCACCAACCATACCCATGAGTTTCACATCGCCAAATCCCATGGCATCCCTTTTCAGCAGTAGTTTTCCCAGCACACCACAGAGGAATATCAGACCTCCGCCAATAAACACTCCGATAAGCGAGGCTGTTAAGGAATTGAGCCGGCAAATATCAAGGAGTGAAAAACTCCTCAGGGTATGGTGGGCATTATGGAGGTCAGGACACACCACGCTGAAGATGAGCGCCAGGGGGATACCCGCAATGATAACTTCATCGGGAATGATAAAGAGTTCAAGATCGACAAAGGTCGCAATGATTAAAGCACAACAAAGAACAAGGTAGCCGATGGAGACGCACAGCGATTCCTGTCTGTTTTGCAAAAAAACGTAACCCACGTGTGCAAATACATATCCTGTCAATAACTCTACCATCAGGTATCGGGGCGAAATCTTTGCCTTGCAAACCCTGCAATGTCCCCATAACAGGATATAGCTCAATACCGGAATATTATCGTACCATGCGATAGGGGTATTGCACTTTGGACAAAAGGAGCGAGGCGATACCAGAGACTTTTTCTTTGGAATTCGGTATATACAGACATTTAAAAAACTGCCTATTGCCAGACCAGCAAGGAAGAATATGAACCACAAGCTTGTATGAGTTGCATCCGGAAAACTTTCAGGACGCCAGTACCCCTCTTTTTTTATGCGATAATTGTTTCAAGTATATTCACTAAAATATGTTAAGGAATCCTATCAAAATGGATTGTTAATTGCAAGACGAAAAGACAAAACAAATTTTATTACTCTCCTTGAATATGAAAGATTTTGTGTTAAACTATTCAATACAAAAAAGACAAAGAGACGAAGAAGGAGATTTTTGATTTTTCCGCTCAAAACCATAAATTATGCCTTTGGCTACTTTTTATAATAAGATTAAACCCACCCCTAATCCCTTCTCAGGAACGGACTTTTTTAATCCCCTCTTGAGAGGGGGTTGGGGGTGTGTAAGGCAATAACAGAAAGTTTGAAATTCCTTAACATCAAGGTTAAATCTCCTGGTTGTGAACTTTACCTTGCTATAACTTCAACTTGAAAATAGGTAAACATGGAAATGGATAATGTAGTCTCTGTAATTCTGGGAGGGGGGCGCGGGACACGGCTCTATCCCCTGACAAAAGAAAGGTCAAAACCGGCAGTTCCACTCGCGGGTAAATACCGGCTTATCGACATCCCCATCAGCAATTGTCTGAATTCGAATCTCAATAAAATTTACGTCCTTACCCAATTTAACTCCGCATCCCTCCACCGGCATATAACGAGGGCATATAAATTTGACAATTTTTCACGGGGTTTTATAGAGATCCTGGCGGCAACCCAGACTATGGAAAGTACGAACTGGTATCAGGGTACCGCGGATGCCGTTCGGCAAAACCTCCGCTTCTTCAACCAGCCCAATACTGATTTTGCCTTAATTCTTTCCGGCGACCAACTTTACCGGATGAACTATCAGGAACTCATTAAAGAACATATCAGGATGGGCGCAGAGGTAACCGTCTCGGTAATTCCCGTGGAAAGAAAAGACGCTTACGGTTTCGGCATTTTAAAGGTAGATGAGCAGGGCAGTATCATCGATTTTTTTGAAAAACCCAAAGATGAAAAACTGATCGATGCCCTTTCGCTTCCGCCATCTGCCTTTGAAAGGCGAGGCATACGGGCGAAAGGTCGGACGCTCCTGGCCTCCATGGGTATCTATGTCTTCAATATGGATGTGCTGAACGAAGTGCTCAAAGAATCGGACAAATCAGACTTTGGTAAAGACATCATCCCCGATATGATTAAGAATAGACGCGTATCTAGCTATTTCTTTGACGGCTACTGGGAGGATATTGGAACCATAAAATCGTTTTACGAGGCAAATCTGAAATTGGTCTCACCCACCCCCAGCTTTGATTTGTTTGATGAAAAGGCGCCCATCTATACCAACCCGCTTTTTTTACCAGGTTCTCTTATTAATTCCTGCGCGATAACCCAATCGATCATTTCCGATGGTTGTCATATCGATAATGCAGAGATACACAACGCTGTGCTAGGAATCAGGAGTGTCGTTGGCAAAAATACCATGATTCGGGATTCCATCATCATGGGGGCGGATTATTATGAATCGGAGGCCAATATCCGGACAAACCGATTTAAAAAGATACCCGATATGGGAATTGGCAATAATTCACGTATCGTACGGGCAATCGTTGATAAGAACGTGCATATCGGAGAGAATGTAGTCATAGAAAACGTGGAAAAGCTGGAGCATTTCGACGCAGACAATTACATGATCCGCGATAATATTGTTATTGTAACCAAGGGCAGCGTTATACCTTCGAATACCGTGATATAAATTTAAAAGATAAGAAACTCCACGGGTTTAAGTTATAAATTAGATCTACGGCGCTTGAAGTTTAATTGTTCTGTGGTAGGAGCAGTTTCCTGGCGGCGATTGGCAATTTAAAACGGCGTGCATGTGCCCGGTCGCCAACAGGAGTTGGCTCCGTTCAGAAACCTTGAATTTCCTATACATAACGCAGCCAAGCCGCAACTAAATCCCCCTTAGAAAAGGGGGCGAAGGGGGTTGTGAAAAGCCTGCATAAAAAAGAAGATTTTATACGGTAATACTATAAAATATGTCAGAATCGCATAGTTTATTCCGCTCTGTCAGGCTCATCAGCGTCTGCACCTTTCTAAGCCGTGTCATGGGTCTCGTACGCGATATGATTTGCGCCAGCATTTTTGGGACAAGCATGGTGTGGGACGCCTTTACGGTCGCTTTTAAGATACCCAACCTCTTTCGCCGTCTCTTCGGAGAAGGCGCCCTCAGCGCCGCCTTTATCCCTGTCTTTACAGAACAAATCGAAAAACGTGGCAGGGCAGAGGCCTTGGTCTTTGTTAATATCGTGGCCACAACGCTCATCCTTATCCTTGGGGGGATTGTCTTATTAGGCGAGGGTTCTTTTATCGCCATCCCGCGGATATTCCAGGTGCAGGAGAAATGGCAGCTTATCTATAAGCTATCCATTATCATGTTCCCCTATGTCTTCTTTATCTGCATTGTGGCTTTTATGGGAGCGGTGCTCAATACCCTTCACCACTTTTTTATGCCGGCCTTTGCCCCTGTGGTCATGAATGTTTGCTGGATATTGGGCGCCATTATATCACCGTATACGGGAAAAACCCTGGAAACGATGATCTATGCCGTTGCCGTCTCTACCTTTATTTCCGGTCTTGTTCAGGTCATTATCCATATTCCTACCCTCAGGAGGAAAGAATTATATTATCGCCCTGTGCCGCAATTTTCCCATCCGGGGTTGAAATTGGTATTGACCCGTATGGGGCCGATCGTCTTCGGACTGGCCATCGTCCAGATCAACGTCCTGCTCGACAGCCTGATTGCCGTCGGATTTTCTGCCCCCCAGGGCGGAACCGGTTGTTTTACCCTTGCTGGCATGTCCATCCATTATCCACTCAAGACCGGCGCAGCCTCCGTGTTGTATTACAGCGACCGGCTTATCCAATTTCCTCTGGGTGTTTTCGGAATCGCCATGGCCACCGCGGTATTTCCCCTCTTTTCTTCCCATGCAGTAAAAGAGGACTGGTCGAATTTTTCTACCACCTTCAATAAGGCGTTAAAATTTATCCTCTTGATTGGCATTCCCGCATCATTAGCGATTATCATGTTACGGGAACCCATCGTTGACCTGCTCTATCGAAGAAACCAGTTTAACGCAGAGTCTGCCGCCAGGACGACACGGGTGATACTTTTTTATGCCATGGGGATATGGGCGTACTGCGGCCTCCATGTATTAATCCGTGCATTTTATTCACTCAGGGATACCGTTACCCCGGTAAAGACCGGCGCAATGTGCGTAGGATTAAATCTCTTTTTAAACCTTTCCCTTATCTGGGTACTGCAGGAAGGCGGTCTGGCGCTCTCCACTGCTATTTGCGCCATTGTGCAAATCACCATACTCACCGTCATTTTGCAAAAAAGACTCCGCATAAAAATTGGAAGCGAGGTACTTGTATCGTTAAAAAAAACCGTCATTGCCTCTCTCGTCATGGCGTTCACCTGCTGGTTTATTCTCAGACTGTTTCCCGATTTAAATGGGGCGGGGAGTCTTTTCTTTAAAGCGTTCCGGCTCTTCGTCCCCATGCTCTCTTCCGGTGTCGCATTTGCAATCACTTCTTTCCTCCTCAAGTCAGAAGAGTTTGGACATCTGATAAAACTTTCGTTAAGAAAAACCTAGCGCGGCGTAGCCGCAACCAAATCCCCCGATCAAAGGGAAACAACCCCCT
>CAYJME010000052.1:9602-18022 GCA_964370795.1 uncultured candidatus Brocadiaceae bacterium | reverse complement strand
CAACTCGCCTTTCTTATTAATTTCCCGAGTTTTAAGCCATAATTATTTTTCAACATCCCGGCATATTTATTCAGGTATGGATACAGCCTTGAACCTTTTCTGACGGCAGTACCCAGGATTTGTAAACCATCCTTCACGCTAAACCATGCATAAACTTCTCCATAGTGCGGGTCCAGGAATCCGTGGTAAAAACAAGGGTCCAAATGGGAATCGCCTTCGTAATAACTCTGATATGCAATAAACCACCGTATGACCTTTTCAAATTCGGGATCAATCTGCGCCCTGATGAACGACCTGCTTCCCTCTGCGCTTATTAAATACTTGCATTGCATAACTATTGGCTCATCGTGCCCGTTCCGGCATTCAACCTCCAGGTAATCGCCAACGGCCTTGAACGCCTTTATACTGCAACAATCCCTTATTTCAGCCCCGGAATTTTTTATGAGCCAGTGGTCATATTCCGAACGCCACACATTCGGCGCGCCAGCGCTATACTTATTGAATGGCCAGTCGGTAAAATGTTCCGTATCAGACCAGAGCCTTACTCCTTTTAAAAGGTTCGGTGTAGCATAAGCAGATTGCGGAATCTTGCCAAACAGTTTTTCCGTTAGCGCCTGTGATTTTGGGAAAATAATGCCGGAGCATATCTTGTATCGGGGAAGTTTCTTTTTTTCTACCACAAGGACTTTGAGCCCCTCAGTGGTTAAGCCTCTCGCTGCGGCAGCCCCTGAAGGACCTGCGCCGACGATAACAACGTCATACATGGTTTTTGGCACGTATTCCTCGCAATGACATTTGTACGGTATACTTTTTTCTGAAACGCTATAGTAGTATAATAGGATTTCGATCTTCTTGTCAACGAAACTATAGCGTTTGAAAATAGTGGGTTCTGCCTGTCTGCCTGAATACACCCTGACCAACGATTGAACTTTCATGCTTGAAATTAACCTGTTTCTTGTATAACATTAATTGAGTATTAAGGAATTTCAAACGACCATGTAGTGTAGGGGTGAGGCGTGCCTTGCCACTACGCTCTTACCCGTGAAAATAAGCATTCTGTACGGCCTGCCTGGAAATAAAATTAATACTATTATGAACATTCTGCTAACTTTATATAAAGGGGGTGGAGGATGATTGCAGAGAGAAATACATTTTTCATAACCGGTTTGATCTTCGTATCTTTTATTTTATCATGTATGTTGATTATACCTGTAAGGGGGGAGGGTGACATGCAAACTGCAAAAGGTAAAAAGGTTGTAATGATCATTGCGCGCAGTAATTTCAGGGATGAAGAGTTATTAAAGCCAAAAGAGGTTCTGGAGAAAAACGGGGTAGCCGTAACCGTCGCCTCGTCTTCATTAAAAGAGGCGACAGGTATGTTAGGCGTAAAGGTAAAACCAGACATACTGTTTACCAATATCAACATTGGAGATTATGATGGTGTCATCTTTGTTGGCGGTTCCGGGGCCAGTGAATACTGGGATAACCCGACTGCCCATAAGATTGCCAACAACGCCAACAATGCCGGGAAAATCGTGGGCGCTATCTGCATCGCGCCGGTAACCCTGGCAAAGGCAGGGTTGCTTGCGGATAAGAAGGTTACAACATATTCTTCTACGGTCAATGATATTAAGGCATGTGGGGCAAAATATTCAGGCGCTGAAATAGAAAGAGACGGGAATATCATCACTGCCAGCGGCCCAACGGCCGCCCAAAAATTCGGCGAGGCTATTGTTAAGGCGCTGGGACAGTAAGTTCATGTTGAGGACGATAAACAAATAACATGCGGGTTGAATACAAATTTCACACCTATTTCAGAAATAACATACGATGGTTGGCGAATGTCGTCCCTTCGAATATATTGGATGAATTGCTGGATTCCATTGTTACAGGACAAAATTGCGAAGTAGTACGTAACGAACCGTATAAAAAGATACTAAAATATACGCACAACCAGGAATCATCCTTTTACATAAAACAATACAAGGTTGAGCACGGTACAGACGCTCTTAAAGCATTGTTTTTACCTTCAAAGGCGCACAGGGAATGGAACAAAGGCCATTTACTGCTCAGAAACCATCTCTTTACGGCTGAGCTTGTCGCCGTAGGAGAAAAGAGACATTTTGGAATGCACCAGGAAGGTTATATAATCTCGAAAGCCATACCAAACAGCGTAACAATGAAAACTCAATTACTCGATACCTGCCGGTTATCGGGAGAATACAAACATATAAGCAAAGATACGCTCCTGAGAAATTTTATCTCTTATATTAAGAATGTCCATGAAATCGGCTTCTTTCATGGCGAACTCCATGCTGAAAACGTACTGGTAGATAGAATTCACGGCACGTTTTACCTGATCGATGTCGGACGGGTAAAATTCCATAAGAACTTGCCGTTATCCTGGAAAATTTATGACTTGTCGAGATTTTTTTATTCTATCATACACCTGTGTACACACAACGAAATATCCGCATGCATCGATCATTACACAAATAATACGTTTAATTTCAAAGATAAAGAAAACTTCCGTAAAAGGGTTTTTGAAAAGATCCATAAAATAAAGCGTAGACTCTGGTATGGAAGAACAGGAAAATGTCTCAAAAGCAATGGTGCGTTTAATGCAACCACATACGGTAAGTATACTATAAATATGCGGCGCGAATGGGATGTTAAAGTATTGGCTGATATGATTAACGAACACGCACTCTCTTTAATAAAAAATGCCGATAACGTTATAAAATCAGCTTACAAAACGGCTGTTACGCGTATTCAGGCATCTCACGAAACCACTCATAGTGTGTGCATTAAAGAATACAAATATCCAGCCGTTGTGAAAAAATTCCTTTATTCTTTTTTTCGTTCATCCGCACGAAAGGCGTGGTACGCCGCTCATGGAATGCTGGCGTCAAACTTCCTTACGCCAAAACCCATTGCATTATGTGAAGAAAAAAGGTTTGGTATCTTAAAAAAAAGTTTCCTCATCATGGAAGATATTTCTTGTTGTCTTCCGTGTTACAGATATGTTGTTGAAAAGTTTAATTATTGCTACGATAAAGTCACTACAGAAAAAAAACAGAAATTTATCTCTCTCTTAGCGACGTCCTTTCAACAACTCCATGATTCAGGCATTTATCATGCTGATTTGAAGGGAAGTAATATACTGATTAGGGAATTGCCCGATACCTGGGATTTTTTTTACATTGATTTAGACAGGGTACGTTTCAATACCACAATAACACGCAAGGAGAAGATTAACAACTTAACACAATTAAATGCATCTCTACCTAACTGCGTCACGTATACAGATCGGTTAAGATTCTATCGAATATATACAGGGGCAAAAAAACTACATGACGAAGATAAAAAAATAGTGCGATCTATTATTCAGTTGAGCATTCAAAGGAATCACTTTTGGAAACCCAAACTACAGAATATTTAAAAGAGGTATATCTATCTTGAAAATTGCATTGGTTTATCCTAAGTATACCACCCATGGAGGCATGGAGCGATTTGTCTTTAATTTTTCCAAACAACTCCTTGAAATGGGACACGACGTACATCTTATTGTTGGGAAGATCGAGGTACCCGTTGATAAGAGAATTACCATGTATAAGGTGCCTATTATTAAACTCGGAGGCTGTCTCAAGGTCTTGAGCTTTTTATGGTTCTCTCAGCAAGTACTCAAAAAGCACCAATTCGACATAATTCAGGGTTTTGGAAGAACAATTAGGCAGGATGTTTTCAGGGCGGGCGGTGGTTGTTGCAAAGAATTAAGGAAACACGTCCTACAAAAAATCAAAAATCCCCTATTACGGTATTTTAAGTTATACCAGCCATACCAGTTCCTTCTCCTCTCTATAGAAAAAAGGCAATTTTCAACCGGTAATTTTAAAAAGATTGTGGCCGTATCAAATCAGGTAAAAAGGGAAATTGTTTCAAACTACGGCGTATCAGAAGCAGATATAGAGGTTATTCACAATGGCGTTGATACAGAAACATTTCATCCGCAAAACAAGGAAAGATACCTCATTGAGATACGAAAAAAGTTCAATATAAAAATGGAAGAAAAGGTCATTCTATTTCTTGGAACCGGGTTTGCGCGTAAGGGGTTATCATTTTTAATGAAGTCATTTGCATTAATAAAAAACAACCATCCTGACATAAAACTTCTTGTTGTCGGAAAAGACAATAATATACAAAGGTATATTCGGCTTTCCAAAGAACTTTCTCTTTTTGACAGAGTCATTTTTACCGGACCGCAATCAGAGGTAAAAAAGTTTTACGCATCGGCAGATATATTTGTTTTCCCAACTCTTTATGAACCATTTGGAAATGTCTGCCTCGAAGCAATGGCAAGCGGTCTTCCTGTGGTAACAAGCAAGATAAATGGCGCTTCTGAGATAATGGAAGGGATGGACTATCTTTTGTTGGACGACCCCACAGATATTAAAATTCTATCTGCAAAAATCGGATTTCTTCTTGCGAATAATGATGAAAGGAGAAAAATTGCCGACGCTGTGCGAAGCATTGCTGAACATTATACAATTTCTAACAATGCCCGAAAATTTGTTAGTTTGTATGAAAGCATTTTAAAACCACCATAACCAAAAGGTTTGTTTATTATTCGTTGAATAACTTTAGATATCCCTTCTTTGATATACCGCCCAAATCGTGTGTGCATAACGGTTTAAATAGCATATTTTTGGATATAATAGCTTTCTTACGGCCGTAACCGTGAAATTACGTTTTTTTTCATTTACGACACATTCAACCAATTTTATCGGATGGACGCCTTGTTGGGCATGAAAAAATTCGAGCGCTTCGCTTAATCCAAAAAACCATTTATGGCGGTCCGGCGGTTTCTGCGCGGGCAGTCCATAAAACGCAAAAGTCCCCCTTCCTTTTTCAATAGGTCTCCTTGCATTTGTCCAATTATTGGGAAGGGATATTATGATAGTCTTTTTTGCTACGCGTATTATCTCGCTAAAAATATGATGAAGATTATCAACGTGCTCAAGTACATCACAGCATACAACCACATCAAATTCACGGTCTACAAAAGGCAACCGGTCTATCTTTTCCAAATCCACCTTAACCGTCGGATTTCCACTAATATCAATCCCCGTATACTTAATATTTTTAACGATATCCTTTAGTGGGGCTTTGTCACAACCGACATCCAATATTTCCCCCGTTAAATATTTGCCAAATTTATTGGCGAGAAACCGGGTACGCTCTTCCCT
Organism: uncultured candidatus Brocadiaceae bacterium; assembly: GCA_964370795.1. Taxonomy (GTDB): domain Bacteria; phylum Planctomycetota; class Brocadiia; order Brocadiales; family Brocadiaceae; genus JAHFOW01. Next base: position 12,776 of record CAYJME010000052.1, on the reverse strand, counting down.
GTTACTGAATGAATCTTTAATGATAATAAGGGGTGTGCTATCTTTTAATCGTATGCCGCTCATAGAACCCATCTTATGAAAAAGTCTTTATCTATAAATACTGCTTAAAAATATGAACTATTTCAACGAAAACTCCACTTAGCCATTTCAATAACATCCGATAATCGTTTTCCACCTCCTAGTACTACGGTAGGCTCAAAGCCACAGTGCATCATGCAATCTTTACAGCGTGGATCTCTGCCTTCCTGATACTTGGCCCAATCCGTGCAATTCATACATTCTGCAAAAGTTTTATAATGGGTATCGGTAATAAGGTAACAGGGGCTCTTCCACCCTAAATAATTCCTCGTCGGATTTCCCCAGGGTGTGCACTTAAGATGTCTTTCACCCTTTAAAAATTTTAAATACAAGGGAGAATTTAATACCTTATATCTCCCCGAAATGCTGTAAATAAATCCGAACCGTTCCTGCACCTCATGCCGGCACAAGAATATCTCGTTCTCGTTATGCTCAAAACTAAAACCAGGGGACACCAGCATGCCGTCCACCCCTAAACCCTCTAAAAACGAAAAAAGTTCCTCTATTTCAGCCTCGCTGGTATTCTTGAATATCGTAGTATTTGTACATACCTTGAATCCCGCACGTTTTGCCTCCCTGATAGCTTGTGCAGCACGTTCAAAGACTCCCTTCCCTGCAATGGCGTCGTGTGTTTTGGCCAGTCCATCGATATGAACATTAATATTAAAATATTTGCTCGGCTTGAGTTTCTTGAGAGCATCCTTTAATAAAATTCCATTCGTGCACATATAAACATGCCGTTTTTTTGCTATGATCCCTTCTATAATTTTATCAATTTCCGGATGCATCAGGGGTTCTCCGCCGGTAACCGTGACGACAGGCGCCGGGCATTCATCCACTGACCTCAAACACTCTTCTGTACTAAGCATCTCGCGCATCGTTTCCTTGTATTCCCGGATACGCCCACAACCCTCGCAGGCAAGGTTACATGCATGGGTAATCTCTAACATAAGAACCAGGGGAAATCTTTTCTTTGAGAAAAGTTTGTTTTTCAGCAAATACTTTGTCAAAGAGGACCCTAATGATAACGAAACCCTCATAATAAGTGAAACTCCATCTTATCTTTAGTAAACGCTAAACGAAAGTTGTCATGGTGAGGGCGTTAGACTGAAACAGTCTCAAGGAAGGATTGCTTCGCTGTTACTCGCAATGACTTTTGCATGGCAACTTATTTAGGACGTTCACTATAATATAGAAAAAATACCTACTTGATTAAAATATTACAAACAAAAATGCTATAGTAAATATATAGTACTGTCAAGTATTAATAATTATGCCTTATCTCTTGAGATTTCAATAATTGTGTTGAAAATTTTCATTAAATTTGATTCTATTGTTCGTTTCCTCGTGCAACCTTTGGCCTTTTCTTTACTATGCGTTACTATGCGTTGTGTCTTTGCGGTAAAACCATTACAGGAAGAGTTATGATCGTCATATTCTTTGCATTGAGTCAGGAATTAGCGTCTTTAAAACCACAGGTCAACATCTTGAAAAAGATACGGTATGAACATGCCCTGATGTATCAATCGGAATTTTGTGGTTTTCCCGTAATGCTGGTACAAACGGGTGTGGGTAGGAAAGTCTCAGATGTTATCCAGCGCTTGTTAAAATACGTGAGAATACAACTCATGGTTTCGTCAGGTTTTGCAGGCAGCGTAAACCCTGGTGTACGTGTTGGAGACCTGGTGATAGGCAAAGATGTCCTCTCTACATCTCAAGACGCATTTGAAGATGAAATTCGGATTGATTCCAGTCTAACCTGCGATGCTTCTGTAGCAGACATAGCCGTAAAATTACAACACGCCGATGATTATCGGGTACACTGTGGAGATATCCTGACGGTGAATAAAGTAATCCAGAAATCTTCAACCAAAAAACATATCGGAATCTGCACGTCTGTAATAGCAGTTGATATGGAGTCCTTTATAATTGCGGAACGTGCCCACGCCATGGGCATTCCTTTTCTCGTCATACGCTCAATTTCCGATGGAGTAGACGAAGACCTGGAAGTGTCTGAAAATATGGTAACCGAAGGAGGTAATATTAATGTTTTAGCAGCTATGCGAGAAGTGGTAACCAAACCACACCATATCCCCTACCTCAATCACCTCCGCAAGCAAACAAAATTAGCGACAAACACATTGTCCGCTTTCTTCCCAAATTTTATTACACAAATATATAATTCTTTGCTAACATAAAACATCACGGGGATTTTACTGAAAGGAAATTATGGCTAATAACAAAATAGGAATTGTTATGGGCAGCGATTCGGACCTTGCAACGATGAAGGAGGCTGTCCAGATTCTCAGGGAATTTGAAGTAGACTGTGACGTCCATGTTATGTCCGCGCACCGTTCACCGGAAACCGTTCATGCGTTTGCTATAGAGGCTGAAAAGAAGTATGACGTAATTATAGCCGCCGCTGGCGGGGCTGCCCACCTGGCCGGGGTTGTTGCCAGTTTAACGCCCATTCCGGTCATTGGCGTGCCCATGCAAACCTCTGGACTCGGCGGTCTGGATTCGCTCCTTTCCACAGTACAAATGCCCGCCGGCATTCCCGTTGCGACGTTGGGAATTGGAAAATCAGGGGCTGCCAATGCCGCGCTTCTGGCTGTACAGATCATCAGCACATCGGAACCAAAATTAAGACAAAAATTCGTTCAGTATAAAAAGAAACTGGCGGATGAGGTCGTAAAAAAAGACAAAGCAGTACAGGCAGAACTTGGATTGTTGTAGTAAAAATAGAAACCACGGATTGCACAGATTTTTATAGACCGTTTGCAGCTCATTCTCAACCCCTGTGCCGAACTTGTTGAAGTGAACGCAAGGGACGGGAAACGTAATAGTTCATGTACATGGTTTAATGAGATAGACAACCCCCTAAATCCCCCTTTATTAAGGGGGGGAACTTAACGAAATCCCCCTTAGAAAAGGGGGTAAGGGGGATGTAATTCTGTATTTATTTCAAGTTGGCTGAACAGTTACGTTTCGGGAGATGCTGTAGTTTTGTGTACGTTATTTTTTTATACATACGTGTAAATTCACAAGGGAGATATAATGCCATTACCAACCATCGAATGGGAGGGCGATATTGCC
>CAYJME010000052.1:0-9592 GCA_964370795.1 uncultured candidatus Brocadiaceae bacterium | reverse complement strand
TTTGTGACGATATCAAAAGCATCTGGCATGCAATTAAAACCCTCATGGTAAGAGGGGCGCCAGCGATTGGTATTGCCGGAGCTATGGGGGTTGTTCTGGGCGCAAAAAACATACACACAAACGATACAGCAACGTTCTTAAAGGAACTCAGACGTGTAACAGAGTATTTGGGGTCTTCCCGTCCGACGGCGGTCAACCTCTTCTGGGGACTCGCCCGTATGGAACGTGTTGCGCTGGAAAGCAAAGATAAACCTGTAAAGGAAATAAAGGAAATCCTCCTCCTTGAAGCCATAAAAATACAGGAGGAAGACAAGGCCATTTGCAGACAAATCGGAGAACATGGCGCGGACCTTATAAAAGACGGCGATGGCGTCCTGACCCACTGTAACGCCGGTGGACTTGCCACGGCAGATTACGGAACAGCGCTCGCCGTTATCTTTAAGGCAAAGGAACACGGTAAACATTTTAAGGTCTTTGCAGATGAAACGCGTCCCCTTTTGCAAGGCGCACGGCTGACAGCCTGGGAACTGATGCACGCGGGTATTGACGTCACGCTGATATGCGACAATATGGCGGCTCACGTGATGAAGCTAGGAAAGATACAATGCGTCATTGTAGGGGCAGACAGGATCGCAGCCAATGGCGATACTGCCAATAAAATCGGTACGTACGGTGTCTCCATTCTGGCAAAGGAACACAATATTCCCTTTTACGTTGCAGCGCCTGTTTCGACCTTTGATTTAACCATAAAATCAGGGGAAGATATCCCCATTGAAGAACGTTCCCCTGAAGAGGTCACTTGCGGGTTTGGCAAGAGGACAGCACCCGAAGGGGTCAAGGTATTTAATCCAGCCTTTGATGTAACCCCGGCAAAAAACATCGTAGCCATTATTACTGAAAGGGGGGTAATCCATAAACCTTCCCACAAGAATATACAGAGTGTATTAGGGAAACACGGTTCATAACGAATAATATCAAAGCACAAATCCGGAATGTAAATCTGGTTTCCCTTGTTTATGGTTCCTCTGAATTCTCTGTGGCAAATCATTGCCGTTTCGGGTTTCGGTATGCTAATTTCGAATTTTTAACTGATAGGGAGGTTTTTATGCATATTCACGGATTTATTCCACAAGTATTCTTCTCAGGCAGCATCCTTTCCTGTCTTCTCCTCGGTTGTGGCAGTGACCGGGTTAACTTAGAGTTCAGAACCCCCAGGGATATTTACGTAGACGACACAAAAACAGACCCGGACAGGCTTAACAGGGAACTTGAATATGACCTGCGGGAGGCTGAGAAAAAACGCCGTCAAAAAGAGCGTGAGACAGCAGACGCAAAAGCTAAGGCAGAGGCGGAAAAGAAGGCAAAAGAGACAAAGGAACTACCTGCTGAAGAAGAAGCAACACAACCAGAACAAGCAGGACAATCAACACCGCAACAATAAATTATTTGAGGAATTAATATTAAAATGACGCTAATTGAAACTAAGGCTCGTCAACATGAACAATTTTATACAAATGTTCATCGAAAACTCTTAGGAACCCATTATACCCCCGATTCTGTGGTAGATTACATAGTTAATCGAACTCTACAGCCTTATGTAGAATCTCCAGAACTTCTTTCTACAATCAAAATCCTCGATCCCGCCTGCGGCTCTGGACTTTTTTTGCTAAAAGCATACGATGTTCTCGCTGACCATTGGAAAAAGGCTTTTGGGAGATTTACGCAAAAAGACGCCCTGCACATTATTGAAAACTCTCTTTTTGGTATAGATATTGACGAACAATCCGTTTTAGCAACAAAAAGACATCTTATGCAGAAAGCATCTTTTGTAGATGTTTCACCTTACAAAATAGCACCTAATATTGTTGTAGGCGATGCACTTTACCTTCGTCCTTTTTCAAAGTTGATGCAGTTAGACGAACAAGTAGCTTTCATGTCTCGATTTGGACCAAATTTTTCCAAGCATAAATTTCATTGTATTGTTGGGAATCCACCCTACATTCGAACCCAAAATATACCAAAGGAAAAACGTGATTATTATAGCACTGTTTACTCTACCGCCGCTGGCCGCTTTGACATTTCTGGTCTTTTTATTGAATTATCTGAATATTTGCTAAAAGAAAAGGGGAGGCTGGGTTTTATTATTTCTAATAAAATATTATCAACCTCTGGAGCTAAAAAACTGAGAAGTTTCTTGATCAACCATTTTTCTATCGAGGAAATAGTTGACTTGTCCGACACGAAAATATTTGATGCTGCCATATTACCTTTAATTCTTATTGCCACACGGTCAAAAGAGATTCTAAAACATATTACCTATTCCTTAATCACAGAGTCTTACAAAAATATTGATTCCAAGCATCAAACAACCGACTTACTTACACTTTTAAAAGATTCTTCAATTCCACTCGACACGCATGTAACTGTCAATGGAAGGGGATTTCAAGTACAACGATTCACTACTGTTACTCCATCTGAACGATCAAATGTTTGGACATTTCATAATGAGCGTGAAAATACTCTTCTCACTAAGCTAAGATATCAATCAACCTGCACATTAGGTGAACTTTGCGAAAAAATTAGTGTGGGACTAAAAACAACAGCAGACAATGTTTTTATTAAACCAATGGTTGGGGATTTCATCAAGCAACTTGAACTCGAAGAAAAATTAATTTATCCATTACTTGAAAGCCATAATGTAAATCGTTGGCGTTGTTCATGGAATTCCCAAACAGACTTATGTGTTTTATATCCCTACACAGAGCAAAAAGGGAAGGTTGTTCCAATTGATTTGAATAAATATCCAAGGACTAAAGAATATCTTGAAAAAAATCGTAAACAACTTGAGGCACGTACCTATCTCAAAGAGAGCCAACGGCAATGGTACGAAATCTGGGTACATCAATCACCAAAAGATTTTTGCCAACTAAAAATAGTTACACCTGATATTGCCAAGCATAATCGTTTTGCCCTTGATGACAGAGGATTCTTTGTAAATGGCACATGTTTTTACCTGATACTAAAAGACAAGTCTTATATATCCTATTATTCAATGTTAGGTTTACTCAACTCTAAAGTCATTGAGTATTTCCACAAAATAACAAGTGGTAATTCTCTGTATGCAAAACGTTTCCGGTACTGGACTTCTTATATAAGTACTTATCCAATACCTAAATATTTTATTAATTCACCTCAGATAATCTCGATTATGGCGAATAATGTTTCTCGTTTATTTAATAATCCTACAGACGAAGAGCAGATAAACCTTGAGAAAGAGAATGAGCTTCTTTGCTGTAAACTTTTCGATCTGACTGATAGTGATATCCAGGAAATCGACACAACTCTTGCTATCCAAAGATCATGCAAGCATTGAAGGGTATTTCCAGTGAATAATATAAAACAAAAACTTATAGTATCTGCAAACAGAAAGAAAAAGCTTATATATCAAAAAGATCTCGAAGATGCAAATGGCCTTGCAAATCAACCGCCCACAACTGAAACTCTTTACACGCTTGAAGAAATCGCCGTTCTAACAGAAGACTTAATGTCGATTGATGCCCCTACTGATACAAATGGACGCATTCTTGAAGTTCGTCCCAAAGGACATTGGTTTGAATTTGAGGTTGCCAGGAAACTTGGCTACAATTACCCACCAGGCGCTGGATTGTTTCCTGATATCCGCAATCAAGCCCTTGAAATAAAACATCATACAGGTAAAAATATAACCGTAGATTTCGGTCGTTATCATCCGGGTTCTGTTGAAATCATAAACGAAACCTGGAATCGCCAACTTCAGTACAAAGTTAATCAGATTCGTTTCCTTATTGCACTCGCTCCTCCTCCCGAATTCAAAGTCACGACTCTTATAGTTCTCACTGGCGCACAAATTGTAAATGTTTTTGGTGTTTCACCAAAGAAGACAATTAAATATCAAATGGGAATCTCCAAAAAGTGGAAAGAAGCACATCGTGGAAAAATGATGGTTGGAGAGAAAGTTTGGTCATCTGAATAATGCAAACTGCATTTGGAAATGTACATTTCGAGGTTTTATAAATTTGTTACCAAATGAAAAAACTTAAACATTTATTATATAAAGTCCTCACCATTGCCGGTTCAGACTCAGGCGGCGGCGCGGGTATACAGGCGGATATGAAAACCATTGTCTCATTAGGCGGATATGCAACAACTGCTATCACCGCACTTACTGCCCAGAATACCCTCGGTGTTCAATCCATTTTTAAAGTACCAGCATCCTTTGTAGGTCAACAAATTGACGCCATCATGACAGACATCGGCACAAATGCCGTTAAAACAGGGATGCTCATGTCTCGGGAAATTGTGGAGGTGGTCAGTTCAAAGATTAAAGAATATGACATGAAACGCGTTGTTGTGGACCCTGTTATGTTATCAAAAAATGAAAAGCAATTGTTATCAGGTGATGCTATAAAGACCCTCACTTCACAACTATTTCCTTTATCTCTCATGGTCACTCCAAATATTCCAGAAGCAGAATACCTCTCTGGTATAAAGATAGCAACGCCGTCCGATGCAGAAAAGGCTGCCCGATGTATATATCAATGCGGCCCTTCCTCTGTACTCATCAAGGGGGGACATGCAGGGACATCGTGGAGCACGGGAGGCACAAATTGTGCCGTAGATATTCTCTATGATGGAATATCATTTGAATATATTGAAGATGAATACATACCAACCAGAAATACCCACGGTACGGGGTGCGCCTATGCCTCAGCCATAGCAACCTATCTGGCACAGGGAAGTGACGTCAAAGAGGCCGTCATTCAGGCAAAGAAATTTGTTACGTCTGCAATTAGAAAATCGATTTCTCCCGGCAAGGGGTATGGGACGTTAGACCAATGGGGGGCAGTACAATTCCCTTGAATTGAATATTTATGATTGTTATAATACCATATTAATATTGTTCTATGACTTTGCTAAGATGTATGTCCTGAAATATGCACAGTACTGTTTTCGGGTAAGTTTGTTTGGGTGCGCATGACGCACGTTGCACTTGTTATGTATTGAGGATGTCTTGTATGCAACAAGTGGTGGCTTTAGAATCCAGTGTGCTGGTATTAAACAAATTTTTCATGGCGCTCCATGTCATCTCTGCGCGGAGGGCGCTTGCTTTATTATGCAAGGATACCGCAGAAGTCATTTCTGTGGATGAGGGGAGATTTAGTGCCTATGATTTTGAAAGCTGGAAAGACGTCTCGATCTGTAAAGCAAGGCTCGGTTTACCGGATGATGACTCGGCTGGCTGGATCAGGACTGTTTCTTTTGAAATGGAAGTACCCAAGATTATCCGTCTGTTATTCTACGATAAGCTTCCCCGGTCCAATGTAAAATTTAACAGACGAAACATATTCGCCCGTGATGAAAACAAGTGCCAGTATTGCGGCCGTAGGTTTCCGACGTCAGAATTAAGTTTGGACCATATAGTGCCAAGGGCTTATGATGGAAAGACTGCCTGGACAAATATTGTATGTGCCTGCACTGAATGCAATAAGAAGAAGGGGGGAAGGACGCCGGGACAGGCGGGAATGAAGCTTATTCGTAAACCCTTTAAGCCAAAACATAGTCCTATTCTCAGCCTGAAGCTGCGTTCAGATAAATATCGTTCCTGGAAGCAATTTTTAGATGAGGCGTATTGGTCTGTTCCTCTGAAATAAATCTGTTCCATTCCTGTCTCGCCAAAATATATTTCCATCTATCTTTTACCTTTTATTTCTTGGCGGTTCATATTCCAGGCGTTACATGTCTTCATTTAATCTGAGAGGGTATTATTTAAAAGTAGTACAAGGGAAACCGGCTGATATAAAATCCAGTGTGGTACAGAATTTACTCTACCCTCTTTCAAAAATGTACGGGTTTGTGGTTAAAACTCGTACTTTTTTTTATAAGTATGGTCTTTTAAAAAGTGTTCGCCTTCCCATTCCTGTAATCAGTGTTGGGAACATCACGAGCGGGGGAACGGGAAAAACACCCGTAGTAGAATATATTGCAAGATTTTTGCATAATAAAGGGAAACGTGTTGCGATTCTCAGTCGTGGGTATGGCGCTTATAGACAACAAGAGGGGAGCACTGTTCAAAAAAATATTTGTAATGACGAATACCTCTTGTTCATGGAAAATATTCCTGATATCCCAAACGTACTCAATAAAGACAGGGTAAAAGGTGGACAGGAAGCAGTACAGCATTTTCAGACTGAATGCCTGGTGATGGATGACGGATTTCAACACCTGCGGCTGGCAAGGGATTTAGATGTTGTTGTCATCGATGCACTGAATCCGTTTGGATACGAACATATAATCCCGCGCGGTTTGCTCCGTGAGCCTTTGGCAGGATTAAAAAGGGCAGACCTGTTTGTCCTGACGCATAGAGATCAATGCAGCACAGGAGAAATCGAGTCGATTGTTGGCCGATTGCATAAAATTGCAGGACATGTTCCTGTTGTGGAAACTATTCATAAGCCCTCTTGTCTGGAATCAGTTTACGAAAGAAGGCAATTAGACATCAGTTGGTTAAGGGGGAAAAAAGTCTTTGCTTTTTGCGCCCTGGGTAACCCGTTATCATTCAGGAAAAGCATTGAAGGGCTTGGCGCAGAGGTGATTTGCTTTCGTGTATTTTCAGATCATCATGTATATACTGCCGATGAATTACAAGCTTTAAATGCAGAGGCGCAGCGATTAAAACCAGACGTGATTCTTGTTACCCAAAAAGACAGGGTGAAAATAAAAGATATCCTGCATACGTGGGATTTCCCATTATGGACGCTGAAAATAGAAATTTGTATTGTAAAAGGTTGTGAAATTTTTGAAAATAAGCTAAATTCCATTTTGCAATGAAAGGAGAAATACAATGGCTCATAAAATCACGGACGAATGTGTAAATTGTGGCGCATGTGAGAGTGAATGCCCGGTAAATGCCATATCGGAATCAGGCGACAAGCGTATAATTGACGCAGATACCTGTACCGATTGTGGCAGCTGTGTGGCTGTATGTCCGGTTGAAGCAATTCTTGCACCATAAGTTTTTAACGAACAAGGTAGGGACACGGCGCGCCGTGTCCCTACTCATTAAGGGAACTGATTTAAATACATAGGAATTTTCATTTTATCTAAGCGGTTTTCCTGTTTGTAGTAGCGACTTCAGTCGCTTCTCGTGATGAACAATATGCGGGTATGACGACTGAAGTCGTCACTACAAACTTGGTCCGCGTCTCAAACCCGAAGGTTTGAGTTACACCAACATATAAAGTAAACGTCTTCGGTAAGTTGCACCATTGTTATTACGAACGGGTACAACCCCCCTTGCCCCCTTTTCTAAGGGGGATTTTTTTCTCCCCCCTTAACCAGGGGTGGTCTGGGTGCTATTTGAGATTGCTTTTGGCAGAGCAGGTACTGAGCTAATCGAATGTTGAAATATTTTTACTCATAAAACTATACGGTAAAATTATAATGGCAAAACAAGCAGAACGTAGGGTTAAATCTTTTAAGCCTATAGACCTACAAAATATTAAGACATACTCAATAAAGGAAAGGGAGAATCTTTCTCATGTCAACCTATTTGCAAAACCTGTTGTGCCGTCGGATGGAATATCCGCATTCTTTGATTCATTACCGGAGATACTTGCATCAGCACAGCTTCGGAAGGTTATAGATGCACTAGTACAGGCATACCATCATGAACGCCCGGTGATAATGGCTATCGGCGCGCATGTTGTCAAGTGTGGTTTATCGCCCCTGATTATCGACCTCATGAAACGGCGTATCATAACAGCCATTGCCATGAATGGCGCAACTGCTATCCATGATTATGAAATCTCACTCATCGGGGCAACTTCTGAAGATGTGGCAGCAGGGTTGAAGGATGGCAGCTTTGGTATGGTAAAGGAAACGGCATCGGCGTTTCAGGTTGCATCCAGTCGTGGAATAAAAGAGTGTATTGGACTTGGACGCGCTATGGGCAATAAAATTATTGAAGAAAACAGCACGTATCAAGACTTGAGTATTCTGGCATGGAGCGCCCGATTAAATATACCGGCGACGGTTCATGTTGCCCTGGGAACAGATACCATCCACATGCATCCGAATATTTCAGGACATGACCTGGGAGAGGCGAGCCATATTGATTTTAAAATTCTTTCATCCGTGGTTTCCGAACTCGAAGGCGGTGTGTGGCTCAATATCGGTTCGGCTGTTATCATGCCAGAGGTTTTTCTTAAAGCTATCTGTCTCATAAGGAATCTCGGCCACAAGGTGGAAAATTTTTTAACGGTAAATATGGATATGATTCAGCATTACCGTCCGCAGACGAATGTCCTGAAAAGACCGACTCAGAAGGGATATGCTATCACAGGTCACCACGAGATTATGATTCCCTTGTTGAGGATGGGGATACTTTCAAAACTTGGCGCAGGGGATGAGTAAAAAACCGGTTCTTTTAGAAATATATCAAAAGATGTTTGATGCTTTAGGCCCGCAGCGATGGTGGCCAGGCGAAACACCTTTTGAAATTATTATTGGCGCTATATTAACTCAAAACACAAACTGGTCGAATGTTGAGAAGGCAATTAAAAATCTTAAAAAGGCTGGAACACTCTCTCCCGAAGGAATACATAAGCTTGGTGTAACCGAACTGGCAGAGCTTATCAGGCCTTCCGGCTTTTTTAATGTTAAAGCAAAACGGGTTAAGGCCTTTATCGAATGGCTATTTTCAAACCACGAGGGCAGGCTTGCCAAAATGTTTGCCCATGACTTGCACACACTTCGGGATGAATTGTTAGCCGTAAAAGGCATTGGACCGGAAACTGCGGACTCAATTTTATTGTATGCGGGAAATTTTCCTACATTTGTCGTCGATGCGTATACGTACAGAATACTTTCGAGGCATGGGTTTATCCCCGAAGAAAGTTCCTATGATGAAATGAAATCCTTCTTCGAGGAAAATCTCCCCAAAGATGTGCAATTATTTAATGAATACCATGCCTTATTGGTAAATATCGGAAAGATGTTTTGCAAACCGAAAAAGGTTTGTGAACAATGTCCGTTAAAAGATTTCTTGTAATTATATGATAATTCAGGTTATAAAAGATATAATAAAAAAGTTCAACTATACCTAAAAACACTAATTTGGAGCATATTTAAATGACAGGCAATGAGGTACTAATAAAAGGCGGGCATGTAGTAGATCCTGCAACAGGCATTGATGGCTGTGCAGATATTTTTATCCAGGACGGGAAGATTAAGGCAATATCAAATACTATTCAGGCAGGTAAAAATACCAGGGTCATTGATGCAACGCAGAAGTATGTTATTCCGGGGCTCATAGATTGTCACGTCCACCTCCGTGAACCTGGCTTAGAATATAAAGAAACCATTGAAACAGGCTCCCGGGCTGCGGCAATAGGCGGTTTTACAACCCTGATATGCGAACCAAATACCATGCCCCCCATCGATTCATTGGAAATGGTGTCATCCTTAATGGAAAAGGTCTGCCAGAAAAGTAAGGTAAATATCTTTACCAAGGCCTGTATTACCAAAGGCTTATTGGGCGAGGACCTTACCGATA
>CAYJME010000051.1:0-18255 GCA_964370795.1 uncultured candidatus Brocadiaceae bacterium | reverse complement strand
AGCTATCTTATGTAAGCCCTTTGGGCTTTTACCTAAAATGAAAACATCCTCCCTTTATTTTAATGATATTGCACTTCAAGGGAGATGGTTATTTTTGTAGTAAGGCTTTTTTGTTTTTTGTGCCAATTTCTCCGTACACCCATTTGGGCGTACTCTTAAGGATGACCCGTTTTCGGGTATTTACAGAGGAGCCCGCAGATGTTAAATTCTTGTGCAAGTTACAACGAATATTAAAATAAAATAACCACAAGACCGCCAGGATACAAAGCGAAGCATTTCTTTGTGGCCTGGTGGTGTAAGAAAGCAGAAGGCCGCCTGGTATAATCAAAATGGAAATGTCCATAGAAGAAAAAAGAACAAGTGTCCGTATTCCCTGCAATCGCCCAACAAGCTATATGGTAATAGGTAGCCTTGTTTGCCCTCCCCGTGTGGTAGATGTCCAGGGCAAGATTCTTGATATGAGCGAGAGTGGTTTAAGAATCAGGAATACCGGTCAGCCATTAGAACCCGGAACAGTTCTCCGCATTCGGGTACCTCTCTCTACAAAATCTAAATCCGGTACCCGGATCACCATCCCGGTTTATGCGGAGGTAAGATGGGTAAGAAAAGTGAAGACTAAAGACCGTCAGGTTGGTGTCAGGTTTATGGTGTAAATCTCCATAAAGCGGTATCGCCAAAAGCTATTGATTTTGTTTTTTGTAGCAATTTCCTTATACACCCATTTGGGTGTACTCTTAAGGATGACCCGTAAGCATGTATTTTCACAATAACTATTGCGTGTACAATACCTCAAAATAAAGGTTAAGAATTATGTGATGTTTGCAGTAATGGCAGGGGCACTGACAGCAGCAGCGCCCATATTCACCAACAACACCGTTTATGCAGCGGGTAGCACAAAAACCCTGACCGCCCAGAGCATCATGGTGGACCTTAAGGCAGTGGGCGTCTTCGCCTTTACTCAAACAAATACCTACCGGTTTAACAAAGTTGAGGCTAACCAACCTTTGGGACGAGGTTGTCCCGACTGGGGTAGAAGTCAATAACTATCCCAAGACCAGCAGTACTTTTACTACTTATCAAGACGCCACGAAGCCGTCTACTGAACAGGCATGCACACCGACAGTGACGACACCAGGCGCACCTGCACCAGATGCAACAAAACTACAAAGCGACAACGGAAATAGAAATGATTGGCTTTGGAATCAAAAATGTAAATTCTGCTATAAGAATGCCATCAACAACACTATCAAAAATCGTCCTGAACTTTATTTCTGATTCCCTTTGTTTAATTTCAAGCCACTTATGCTCGGTAATGTCTCTGAAATATATGGACAGGCCATGTTTGGATGGAAAGGCGGAGACGTCAAACCATGCGTAAAGAGGTAGGTGAAACCCATCAATCCTTACCGTCACCTGTTCGGATATTGCCCTGTGGAATTCATTCTCAAAAGTGGTGCCGATTGCCTTTGGCAAGACCTCCCACAAACACATGCCGATGAGTTCGTCCCGCTTAAACGACAAAAGTCGCTCTGCTGCTGAATTAACATACGTGAAACACCACTTACAATTTACCACAATGAAGGCATCTGAAATGCTATCGAGGATGTCGGCTATTTGTTCTCTTATATGCCTCATCGTATTGGTGTCCTGCTCGTGATTGATTGCAAAGGTTGTTTGGTTAGTTATCAGCTGATAAAATGATTCCAGCTCTTTTTTAGTATTGTTCGTGCCTTCCATGGTTCTTTTTTATATCTCCCAATACCACTTCTAACGTATTTATCGAGATAGGATTATAAATATTTCTTTGCCAATGCTCAGGCGAGCCCAGGCAAAAGTGTCTTGCCGTTATCGAACAACATCTATGGTTTACGCAGGCATAATAGTAATTTTGATTAGCCATGTCAAACTAAAATTTTTTTCTGTGTCATCTGTACAACCTGTGGTTTTTCTTACGATAATAAATAATTTATATGGGCAAATTTGTGACCAATCAACTCATGCGTTCATTGAATATGCCCTTTCATTGCGAGAAAAGGAGTGACGAAGCAATCTCTGGTGTTGCAAAGGCTTAAGATTGCTTCACTATCATTCGCAATGGCAATAAATCGGATGACTCCTGTATGATAAAATGGTTCGCCAATAGGGATATCCACTAACATAAATCAGATAACGCACCCTTTTAAACCCTCCTTTACCAGGTTCGTAAAAGTGTAACAAGATACACAACTGTAATATTACACTTGTGTATTTTGTTACACTTTTTTCCATCCCAAATAATAAAATCACGTGTCTTTTTACACCGGGCTCTATTCATAAGTTGTTTAATTAAAATTTGTTATAGATATACTTTTTTAATAAGTTTTTAGATGAGTGTTCGGGTATGCAATTTGTTAACTATATCTAAGCACATCCCGATAAAGGCAAACCCTGGGTGACCAGGGGACGCAAAGTAAAAGGGTCTTGTTAAGCCGTTTAAACAGCTTAAACGGTTTGTAAGAAAGATAGCCTTACTACCGAGAACGTTCTGACGCTTTTGAATATTTCTGGAGTAAGGCTTTTTTGTTTTTTGTAGCAATTTCCCTATACACCCTTTTGGGTGCACTCTTAAGGATGACCCGTTTTGGGGTATTTACAAAAGGACTATCGCGTGTATGATAATATTGAGTATATTGGAATTTCAAATAGGTAGCGAGCGTCTCGGTTGCGCAAATAAAAGTAGGGGTGAACACGGTAGAGGGGTGGTAATAATGACATTAAGTTAAGGATTGTTTGATATTTATATGCTATTGTTTTAAACCGTGGCGCTGTTTTTGAGATATAGAGGTGATATCATCGTATGTAATTTTGAAATGTGCTAAAATTGTAATATAAGTAATATAGAAAATAGAGATTTAAAATTCCGATAAAGGCAAACCCCGAGTGATCGGGGGGCGCAAAGCAATAGGATCTTTTGACAGAAAAGATAGCCTTGCTGCCGAAGATAGATACCATGAAAACTCCGGCAGGAAGGCTTTTTTATTTGGTGCACTCAATAAATGAGAAAGGGGGATGGAAAAAATGTGAAAATGTTTCCTTGAACATCGATAAAGGCGAACTCTGGGAGACTAGGGAAGAGCAAAGTAAGAAGTCTCTGTTACTGGAAGCATGAATCATGAATAAAGATGAAGCAGAAGAATTCCTTACTACCGAAATGTTCAAAAGTTTTTGAGTTTTTCCGTATTAAGGTTTTATGTAAGTGGTTTAAAGAGTATTTGTTAAAAATTAAGGAGGAGAGAAACATGAAATTTAAAAATTATTTGCTCACTGCGGCGGTTTTCGTATGTTGCAGTTTGATCTTACCAATGGCCCGGTTACAAGCTGCGTCTCTGGGAAACGGGCGAGTAACTAGTGTTGTTGGAGTTGGTGGCTCATGCACCTCAGGTCCCGATGGCAATTCTGTACAGAGTTGGGAAGTTGCTGAAGGGGGAACTTATGATGTAACCCTGAGTAATGTAAATGACTGCGGTAATGGTGGTACTGATGCCACAATTCAGGTAATTGTTAAGAGCAGTGAGACGGGCAATCAGTGCATTACCGCGGACAAGTCACAGGATGGAGTTTACGTATTCAGGATTACGATGCCACAAGTAGCCTGCAATACGCTTCCCATAACGTACTGCACTTCCAATTGCGGCCCGGATACCGGTAAACTTGCTCGCAGAAGTGACGGCGGGAACTTTCAGGCACACTTGCGCATGGCGACCTTTGACGGTAGTTGCAACTTTATTGCGGTCGATGCGGACTGCGCTCCGCCCTGCGACCCCAACGTAGACCCCAACTGCGGTGGCAATCCATTTGGTGCCATAACCGCTTGCAAGTTCTACGACTTCAACGCAAACGGTGTCTTTGACGCGGCGACCGATCAGAGGTTGTCCGGCTGGCCCATCTGCATCCAACCGCTCCCGCTAAACAGCGAAGCCATCCCGCAGGACGGCTCCCAGCTCACCGATACTCTTGGGTGCACGTCTTGGGACAAACTGGCTCCTGGGACATATACGATCAGCGAGGGAACACCGGCTGAGACCTCATGGAAACACTCGACAGACAGCTCGTTGGCTGTAGAAGTGCTAGTTAACGGCAACCCTTCAATTGAATTTGGCAACTATTGTGAGGTACCAAGCGGTGGTAAAACCTTGGGGTTCTGGAGTAATCCGAATGGTAAGGCAATTCTCAGAGCGAACGATCCAGCATGGCGAAATTTGCTCAACGGGTGTTGCCTCAGGCAGGAAAATGGAGATAACTTTGACGTCTCTACTACGGCTAGTTTCTCGACTGCATACACTACATTCCGAACATGGCTCCTGAATGCGCAAGCAACCAATATGGCGTACATGCTCTCGGCACAGTTAGCGGCAATGAAGCTCAACATCGCGTATGGGTTTGTGGATGGAAACGCATTCAATCTGTGCTCGGGTACAACAATCAATGCTCTGGTCGATGCGGCCAATAATGATAGTGTTGCAGGTTTGTGTGTGGATGGGAATACGCCTGCTGGTGACCAGAACCGCGCCACCCAGGAGGCCTGGAAGAATTGTCTGGATGCCTTGAACAATGGCGGACCGGTCGTGCCAACCACACCTTGCACATACACATTCACCGATCCTACAGTATGTCCATAATGATTATGGGTAATTGCTTGGTAGGCGTGAATGAAAGAGACCCCGGCAACCGGGGTCTCTTCTGATGCCCAGTATATCTAGTTTGGGTGGCATGGACAAGTTGTTTGTCCATGCCACTCTTCATTTGTTAATAGCGTAGTGGCAAGTCATGTCTTGCCACTCCATAGCAGGTTTGAAATTTCTGAGCGTTAGGTATGAGCCGTCTCCCGTCGGTGACAGGCATTCCACGAGGGCATGCAAGTCCGGTCGCCAACAGGGTTGGCTCCTACCTAAAATTACTAGGTTTAAAGTATCATTTATAAACCGTCACTGAATCTATTCCCGCGTTATTAGCCGTATCATATCCCTTCACAGAGATGACATGTACTCCGTTTGATTCTTTGCGGATATTCCACGTATATGTCAGGGTACTCTGGTCTACAACGGCGCTTTTCAGCACACCATCAATGCAGAGCTCAAGTACTTTAACACCCACGTTATCAGAGGCTGTGACGCTTATCTTTTGAGGCGCTTTAACATACGAACCATTGTTTGGCGATGATATCAACACGGTTGGTGCAATCGTGTCTGCCGGATTGTTTACGTAGACGGTAATGGTGCTTGATTGTCCAACATTGCCGGATGGGTCATAGGCGCGCGCCTGCAGATAATAGGTTCCATAAGGATATTGAGTTGTGTCCCAGGAAAAATTGTATGGCGATGTCGTATCGGTAGCATAGAGCGAGCCGTTAAGGTACAGCTCAACCTTTACAATCCCCACGTCATCGGTCGGCGAAACGCTCACGGTAGTGTTGCCGCTGACTGTAGAACCGTCAGCAGGAGAAGTTACTGAAACGGCAGGCGCAGTAGTATCCGGCTGCGGCTGGGTATTTGTTGCGGCCAGGAGGCTTTTGTATACATTGATTCTTCCATAGCCATAATAAACATCGAACCCTGCAGTTCCAAGATCATCCGCATTTTTTTCCATAATATCTACAACCTGGATATTACTCAGGGTAGGATTGGCAGACATGATAAGAGCTACCAGTCCACTGACGATAGGAGTAGCGTACGATGTTCCAGTAGCCCCACCGTACCCGCCGCCTTTAAGGGTAGTCGTGAGTGATGATCCGGGAGCCGCTATATCAATCCAACTACCGTAACTTGAATAAATGGCCAGGGTGTCGCCGATGGTAGTTGCTGAAACAGCAACCACATTGCTGCATGCCGCCGGGTAATTGGGTGTGGTTGTGCCGTCATTCCCTGCGGCGGCCACGATAACACATCCCTTATTCCACGCATAATTTACCGCATTCTGAAGGGTAGAGGATTGTGATGTGCCGCCACAGCTCATATTAATTATCTTAACGCCGTGGTCAGTGGCGTAGGTAATTGCATTAGCCATGTTTGAGTAAGGAATCCAACCGTTGGAGTCTGCTATAACTAACGGCATTATTGGATTTCCCCAGGCTACGCCTGCGACTCCTGTGGCATTATTCGTTATGGCCGCGGCCAATCCTGCTACCGATGTACCATGCCCACCCATATCATTCGTGCCGGTATTGCCATAGGCAAAGTTGTATCCTGCCAGGAGCTTATTGGAAAGGTCAGGGTGCGTTGAATCTACTCCGGTATCCAGAATTGCGATTGGGACAGCGTTTGAACCGGTGGTTATATCCCATCCGTTGGGAGTCAATATTTTTGGGAGATGCCATTGGGTGGAGGAATAGTAGGGATCATTAGGGGTGGCATACGTTTCAGCAATGTAATTATATTCGATAAACTCAATATGCGGATTATTCGACAGGGCGAGTTTGACTTTTTCAAGCGCATGAGCGGGCACTTTTATGTGTTTAACCCTGATTTGCTGTATTTCTCCTATAATTGTAGTATTATGACCAGCGAGTATCTTGTCTAACGTCTCATCTGCAACACCTGCCTTGGGCTGTATCAGGAGTTCGCCAGGTACGTAATCGCTGGCAATTCCGGCATCGGCCTTAGCAAGGCACAGCACTGCTACAACGAAAATTCCTAAGAAATGCTTAAACCCTAAACCATCTGTCTTTTTCACGATCCACCTCCTCTAAAATAACTTGTTTCTTCTTGCCTGGAAACAAGTCCAAGAGGCGGACCATCGTTTCTTCGGCAACCCGGCCGTCCTGAATACGCATTCAGGACCCGTGGCTTTGCGTCCCCCGGTTACCCGGGGTTTGCCCTTTTCGGAAAACAAAGTATAAATGTATAAATTAATTACTCGTTCATAAAATCTTGCCTCACGATGTTATGCGTGCAACCCATTAACTATTAAATTTAAATATATCTTTTACGTCTGGTAACTTCAGAAAATTTTATGGAACTGCCGAAACAACTCTAACATATACAATAATATAAATAATATGTCAAATACAATTTTAAAAATATTATCGTGACACCATGATGAATCGTGTATGGCAGATGCGCTTGTGTTTTGTTCAAAATACCATATCCTTAAAAACACTATCAAAGATTGCTTCGCGACGCTTGCCATGAAACGTGGGAAAAACTTTTGTCATTTCATTATATTACCTCTACTTTGGTATACTATTAAAATAGTTATTTTTCAGAAATTTTTTTCATGATTAAAAGGAATGAAGGAATCTATTCGAGTAGTAAACACCATATTGTATTGCCGGCAATGGCAGGAAACGGTTGTCTTTTACCGGGATGTTTTAGGTTTTCCCGTAACGTTTAAGAACGATTGGTTTGTAGAATTTAAGGTAAACACACATGCCCGTATAAGTGTGGCAAACGAACAGCGGGCAACAATCAAGAGTTCTGGCGGCCAGGGTTTGACGTTGGCTATTCAGGTAGATAATGCCGATGAGGTATGGCAGCTCCTGCAATCACGAGGAGTCAATGCCGGCAAGATCAAAAACCACCCATGGGGCGGGCGTTCGTTTTTTTTCTTTGACCCTGAAGGGAACCGGTTGGAGGTGTGGTCGGCATAGAATTTAATTGTTTGACTCGCCCGTTTTGACTACATTAGAAAATCCGTAACAATTTAGTCTTTTGAAAAACACATATTTTTTATCGTATGTAATTTCATATTTCTTCAGAATGCGCATATTTCAGGCCGCTCCCACGGAGCTTTTGCTCTATGTGCATGTTATTTCGAGTACAAACAGACCGCCCCTCATGGGGCTGCATTGTTATTTTCCTTTAAAGGACATGTAATTCGCTAACTTTACGGAAATGGTAGCCGTAAACTGCAAGGGTAATGGACAGTGGTAATAATTCCCGACGATGAAAATACGTCCATAACAAGAGTTTCCAAAATTGGCCACGTTCATTGCTCAGGATACCAAGGTGATATACGGCACGAAATAATGCAAGGAGATGATTAAATTTAAACTGAGCTTTGATCTTTGGCACTTTATATTCCCGAAAGAAGGTTTTTATACGATGGTAATAATTTTCGGGGGAATAAATATGTCTCAATATTTTTTTATATCCTTCCCGAAACGTATCGTTGTCCATGGTAGGGATAATGTTCGTGGTACCGTCCACATTGTTCCCCGACATCTGCCCAAGCAAGCGCCCTTCTCGTTTTAAACGGTCGTATAGTTTTGTTCCTGCCGGCGCCTGAAGCAGGCCGATCATCGCCGATACAATCCCGCTTTTCTGGATAAAATCAATTTGTCGCTGAAAGATGGACGGCGTATCACTGTCAAAGCCTACGATAAAGCCTGCTTGTACTTGAAGGCCGGCCCGCTGAATACGCCGCACGTCTTCGATCAGGTTACGGTTTTTGTTCTGTTTTTTGTTACATTCCGCCAGGCCATCCGTATCCGGCGTCTCTATCCCGACAAAAACCGCATTAAAACCTGCATCAGACATCATGCGCATCAGATCTTCATCATCGGCCAGGTTGATGGAGGCTTCCGTATTAAACGGTATCGGCACATGTTCTTTTTGCCATTTGATTAAAGCAGGCAATAATTCCTCCTTGAGGATTTTCTTGTTCCCGATGAGATTATCATCTACAAAGAATACCGGGCCACGCCACCCCATGCTGTAGAAACGATCCAATTCGGCAACAATTTGTCCGGCAGTTTTGTTGCGGGTACGTCGTCCAAATAAAGACGTCACATTACAGAACTCGCAGTGATACGGACAACCCCGTGAATACTGTATGCGCATCGAGGCGTATTGCCCCAAATCGGCCAGCTCCCAAAGAGGTGCCGGAGTTTTTTGAATGTCAGCAAATTGCGAGGAGGTATATACACGCCGGGCACAATTATTATTCAGGTCTTCCAAAAAGGATGGCAGGGTTAGTTCTGCTTCGTTGAGGATGAAATGGTCAACATGCTCAAAATGTTCATGCTCGCTCGTGAATAAAGGTCCACCGGCAACCACACAGACGCCAGCCGCCTTACAACGCCCAATGATCTGCTGAGCCGACGTTCTTTGTACAACCATACTGCTGATAAACGCATAATCCGCCCATGCCAGGTCTTTGTCCGTGAGCCTTGTCACATTGACATCAACCAACCGCTTTGACCACTCCGACGGCAGCATTGCGGCAACCGTCAGGAGGCCTAATGGAGGAAAGGAGGACTTTTTGCGTATGAACTTAAGGGCGTGTTTGAAACTCCAAAATGTATCCGGGAATTCAGGGTATATCAATAATATATTCATTATGTTTTGTTGGCGTGACCCCCATAAGCATTAAAAAAATATGTAGAATAGTTAAACATTCTTTACCTTAACAATAACACAAAGAAAGGTCATATCATAGGAATTTTCCTTTTATTTGTGCAAGGTATCCGTTGTCTGTAAAAGCTCTCCGGGAAGGGGTTTTTATTGCCTTGAATGTATTCATGAATATTTATATAATAAAAAAACAATTCAGGAACTTTATTGAACATTTTATTGTTTTTAAAAAAGGAAATTTTTGTCAATGAGGGAAGAAAATAAGAGAAAAAAAGAATTCGAAGAGATTGCCCTTGGGCATATCGATTCCCTCTACAATATGGCAGTGCGGTTAGTATTCAATAAAGAGGAAGCAGAAGACCTTGTTCAGGAGGCGTATTTAAAAGCGTATCGTTTCTTCGATACCTTTCAGAAAGGCACGAATGTAAAGGCATGGTTGTATAAGATACTTCGGAATACCTTTATCAACAAGTATAGAAAAGCGGTGAATACGCCTGGCGAGATTGGTTATGATGATATCGAAGCGCTAAATGTAAATTTTACAAATAAACAGGAAAACAGGGAAGAACTGGTAGACTCTTTGGAAGATAAATATACTGATCTTGATAACTTAATGGTGGACGATGATATAAAACACGCAATTGACAGTTTGCCATTAGAATATCGAGAGGTTATTTTGTATTCTGATGTGGAAGAATTATCTTACAAGGACATTGCGGAAATCACCAATGTGCCGATTGGTACCGTAAAGTCAAGGTTGAATCGCAGCCGGAAGTTACTTCAGAAAAGTCTCTGGGAATATGCAAAAGATAAGGGTTTTATTAAGAGGAAAAAATGATGTCTTGCATTGAAGCAGTGAAATATCTTTATGAGTACATGGATAGGGAAATAGACGATTCCCATGGAATTATCGTAAAGAAACATTTAGATAATTGCAGCGCGTGTCGTCAAAGATATGAGTTTGAAAAAGGTATTCGGGCGCTTGTCAAGGCGCATTGTATAAACACCAAAGCCCCCCCGCATCTCCATCACAGAATTATCGAAGGCATAGCAGCAATTAACAAAGAATCTGTAACGCAGGAAACCGCTTCCAAACAAAAAATTACCCGTTTATTCTTTTCTCCCCGTTCATACGCCGTTGCAGCATCACTCCTTCTTTTTATTGCAGGCGGTATTTTTTATTATACGAACTATGGATTCTATTCAAATGACCAGATTTCAATTGTTGACAATGCCGTAAAAAACCATATGCAGGCAGTCAGTGACAGTGACAACCTGGTATTCAACGAAAACACATCCGTTGTGGGAAATATAACTGATTATTTTGGAAGTAAATTAAATGTCGGCCAGGGGAATTCTTCTCTTCTTCTCAATTCAAACCAGATACGTGTAGTTGGCGGGTTGCCTGTCCGAATTTGCGGCACAAGCAGTCCTTGTGTCATTTTAAACAAAGGCGGAAATAAATTAACCCTCCAGGTAGTACGCAATAGCGGCCTCCCCATGAGAAACCTTGAAAAAGTACAATTCGATACAAAGGAATTTTATGTGGGAAATTGTCGTGGATTCAATGCGGTGTTATGGGAAGAAGAAGGCAGTACCTACTGCCTGACATCGGATATCAGTACCGACGAAATGCTCAGGGTGGCTTCAAATTTAACGTCACGTTAATCGGTAGAGGTTGAGAAGATATGAAACTATATTCGCACAATTTCTCCATTTCTTAATATTTTCGCGGCTGGTTTAATCGTGGACAAGTTTACCCGCGGGAGATTGCTTTCTGTCTTAAATCGTACTCCTCAAATTCATACATGGCGAACTTCTTCGACATCACCCTCCCCATTACAAATACCCTTCTCACATGGCCTGCCGACCCACCGGTATTCATTCAAAAAACAAGCTCAATTTCTGACGGCGATTCCTGCAACATATCAGAACTGAAATTTGGTTCACATTGCGGAACGCACATCGACGCACCCTGTCACTACGAAGAAGATGGTATCGCCGTAGACCAGATTCCTCTTGACTATCTTATAGGAAAGGTAACGGTTTTCGAGATACAAAACAGGGAAAAGATCGGCCTCCATGAACTGAAATCGTTGCAATTAAAGAACACGCAGCGTATTCTCTTTAAGACCGTCAACTCTACCTATTGGAACCTTTCTGTATTTCAAAAAGATTTTGTCTACATTACCGGAGAAGCTGCCCGGTACCTCGTCGATGGGGGCGTAAGGCTCGTAGGAATCGATTATCTTTCCGTAGATAAATTTCTGTGCACGGATACCCATCACATCCTTTTAAAAAACGGTGTCATTATTCTTGAAGGTCTTGATTTACGGGTGGTAACAGCGGGAGAGTATGAGCTCATCGCCCTTCCATTAAAAATAAGAGGCGGTGACGGAAGCCCCACGCGGGTGATTTTGAGAACCGTATAAACTGCAAAAGGATAAAACATGGCTGAACAGACAATAAAATTTGATATTACCGGCATGCACTGCGTAAATTGTGCAATGAACATCGAACGTCGGTTGAAGGATTTTAAAGGGATTAAATTTGTTCGCGTTAATTTTTCCAACTCAACAGGAATGGCAACCTATGACACCGATGTTGTCAGCAA
Organism: uncultured candidatus Brocadiaceae bacterium; assembly: GCA_964370795.1. Classification (GTDB taxonomy): domain Bacteria; phylum Planctomycetota; class Brocadiia; order Brocadiales; family Brocadiaceae; genus JAHFOW01. Next base: position 6,312 of record CAYJME010000051.1, on the reverse strand, counting down.
AACAGATATCTTTTCTTATATAAAGGACATTGGTTATAGCGCTCAGGAACGTGTACATCTCGATCAAACCACAAAGACCTCGTTCCAATTGGGCTGGCTTATCGTGAGCATCGTGGCTTCCCTTGTTATGATGTTCCTGATGTATGGACCTATAGTTGCTTCGTTCCATCCCTATATGCCGTACACGTTCATGATTATTGCCACCATGACGATACTGGGTCCCGGTATGGACTTTTTTGTAAGCGCCTACAAGTCGGTAAAAAATCTCTTTGCCAATATGGACGTGCTGGTATCGTTAGGCGTTTTGTCCTCTTATGCGTATAGCATCTTTGCATTGTTTGGTAGCTTTGGGTTGCAGGGTCACGCATTTTTTGAAACGGCAGTAATGTTGATTACCTTTATTCGTATCGGGAAATTTCTGGAAGAAAGGGTCAAAGGAAGGGCAAGTCTGGAGCTCCAGAAATTAGCAAAACTCCAGGCAGACAGGGCGCGGTTACTCTTGCCGGATGGAAGTGAAACTGAGGTAAGTGCATCCATCCTTCAGGTTGATGATAAAGTCGTGGTTCGGGCTGGGGAGATCATCCCCGTGGATGGCGAGGTAATCGAGGGTGTTTCGGCCGTGGATGAGTCGATGGTAACGGGTGAATCTATGCCTGTGGTAAAACAAAAAGGCGACCGTGTGACAGGGGCTACGATAAACAAAACGGGTGTTCTCGTTGCAAAGGCAATTAAGGTGGGAGAGGAAACCGTATTATCGCACATTATCACGATGGTTGAAGATGCCCAGATGGACAGGGCGCCCATCCAGCGATTTGCAGATAAGGTGTCGAATATCTTTGTTCCGATAGTTGTAGGATTATCCATGGCAACCTTTGTCTGCTGGTATCTCTTGTTTCCTCATTATAGTGGCGGTCAGCCCTTTCTCTGGGCGTTAAAAACGGCGATTGCAGTTATGGTAATTGCGTGTCCATGCGCCATGGGACTTGCGACTCCTACAGCTATCATGGTGGGTTGCGGTGTGGGGCTTGAACATGCCATCCTCATAAAACGGGCAAGTGCCCTTGAGGAGATTGCACGGCTCGATACCCTTGTATTTGATAAAACGGGGACGATCACCGAGGGTCACTTTGTTATAACGGATATTGTACCTTTATACTCCACGAACGAAACTGAATTAATTACCCTTGCTGCTGCCGGGTGCAGTTTTTCAAACCACCCCCTCGCACAATCAGTGGTGGATGAAGCAAAAACCAGAAATATTGCATGGGATCAGGTTCGGGAATTTCATGAGGAACCAGGAAGTGGTATTACGTGTTGGTATAAGGAAAAGGAGCTGATTGTCGGAAGTGAAGGCCTCTTGAAAGCACATGGGGTAACAATGGATGAGGTACGGGAAAAGACAGGGGCATTTGAATTACAGGGAAAATCCCTCGTATATACAGTGTATGACAAGACACTCGTCGGACTTATCGGTCTTATGGATAAAATAAAACAAAATGCACGGGAGATACTGCCCCGGTTAACAAGCATGGATATACGAACAATTATGTTAACAGGAGATAGCGAACAGGTGGCAAGGGCAGTTGCCTCAGAAGTCGGCATCAAAGAATACCGCGCGAAAGTGATGCCGGCAGAAAAGAGGGATATTATAAAAAACTTGCAGAAAGAGGGACTGAAGGTAGGCATGGTCGGTGACGGCATTAATGACGCCCCGGCTCTGGCCCAGGCCAACGTGGGTATAGCCATTGGAGCGGGGACGGATGTTGCAAAGGAAACAGGGGATATTGTTTTAGTTAAAAATGATATGATGGATGTCGTGCGGGCTATGCACCTGGGCAGGCAGACACTGACCAAAATCAAGCAAAATCTCTTCTGGGCATTTTTTTATAATATTATTGGTATCCCCATTGCCGCAGGGGTCTTGTATCCGTTTTTTGGTATAAGTCTAAAACCTGAGTATGCAGGGCTTGCCATGGCATTTTCATCACTCTCGGTGGTAACCAATTCGCTCCTGTTAAAGCGAATTTCGTGGTATTCTTAATTATCCCCACCCTTCATTTCATCGAGCGTCTCCTGCGCCAGGTCACGGACGGAGCTGTCGGTATCGTTGAGCGCGCTTTTAATAAACTCGATTGCTTCGTTTCCGCCTATTGAGGCAAGGGCCTCTACGGCGCTTTCACGCACCCAGGGTTCCTTGTCTTTCAGTGCAGACGAAAGGGGTTCGACGACCGTTTTATCGCCAATTTCCAACAGGGCGTCAATTGAACTTAACCGTACGTCCTCGCTGGGGTCGTTTGACAGCGCCTTTGAAATAACTTCTATCGCCCTCTTATCCTTGCTTTCACCCAATGCAATAATAGCTTCTTCTCTCTTGTCCGCATCTTCATGCCCCAGCGCATCCTTCATAAGGTTTTCAAACGAGGGTTTTTCGGTCGGTTTCGGATGTTTGGCCACAGCAGGCATAGGTTTCCTTTGGGAACTTATCCTCCCTTCCGGCATAGAAGCTTCATCAGACTGACTCGAACTAACGATGGTGAGTTTACCTTCTTTAAAATGAAGCGGGGAATAGATAAATGCATAATTTTTTCCTTTGAGTATCCTGCGCACCCCTTCCCTGATAGGGACATCTTGAAACTCTATGGTAACGACATCATCGATAGTATCGTTCATCCACATCCTTGATCTGCTCTGTTTCAGGATTTCTTCTAATGCCTTTTTCATCGGAGAATTTTTCAGTTTTACCGATAATAACCCCTTGTTAAACTTGACATAAAATACCTCTTCTCTAACTGTCCTGGCTGAATGCTTGGCCCAGAGTATCTGATGCGTGTTAAAGACAAAAAGAGATACGCATGCCATGTATAACCACAAACGCGAATACTTTTTTACCTTCCGATAAAAAGCAAACATAAATAATCCACCTGTATATAAAATTTTAACTAAGGAACCGTTTATGACGGGAGAAATCTTTATCTTGCGAAAATCCAAAATCCTTAAGGGGATTTACCCTGAATAATACCGAGGAGCAGTCTTTTCCCCTTGTCCATAATCTCCGGTGTTTTACCCTCCAGATTCAACCGGAGCAAAGGTTCGGTATTGGATTTTCTGACATTAAACCACCAATCCGGATATTCCACCGTAACGCCGTCAAGATGATCTATCTTGCCGTTTGAAAATTTCTTTTCAATCTCTATGATCCTTGCGTCCTTATCTTCCACTTCAAAGTTGATTTCGCCTGTAGCATAATAACGCCTGAGTGGCGCAATGATATTGGAAAAAGGAACACGCCGGGTACTTAAAATCTCCAGCACCATAAGGAAGGCTGCCATAGCTGAATCTGAATAATAGTTATCCCTGAAATAATAGTGCCCTGCCAACTCTCCCCCAAAGACAGCCTTTTTCTCCCGAAGGGAAGCCCGCATATAAGCATGGCCCACGCGTTCACGGTAAGGCATGCCGCCCGATGCCTTTATTTCTTCCGGAACAACCCAGCTTGAACGGACATCGTATAAAATTGCCGCTCCCTTTTCCCGTTCGAGGAATTGTCGTGCAAGCAATGCAGTGATAATATCGCTTCCAATAATCCTTCCCATCTCATCTACAAACATACAGCGATCCGCATCACCGTCAAAGGCAACCCCCAGATGTGCCCGTGTTTCACGCACCTTCTTCTGGAGATCGGCCATATTTTCAGGCTTCAGGGGATTTGCCTCGTGGTTGGGAAAACTGCCGTCCAGTTCAAAATAGAGTGGAATAATTTCGACCGGAAGTCCTTCAAAGACCAGAGGAACGGTCTTGCCCGCCATGCCATTTCCCGCATCAACAACCACGCGGAGATGTCTGAGGTTGGAAGCAAATTTCAAGACATGCTTTTTGTAATCTTTAAAAATATCGCTCACCACAACCTTGCCGAGTTGTTCTCCCCGCGGCGGGTGATACTGCTTCGTCAGTTTTGCTATGCGCTCTATCCCTGTTTCAAAACTGACAGGGATGGCTTGTTCTCTGCATATCTTATACCCATTGTACTCAGCGGGATTGTGAGAAGCGGTAACCATGACACTGCCATCGTACTGGTAATTACCTACAGCAAAATAGGTCATTTCCGTAGAAACAACACCAATATTAATAACATTCAACCCAGCAGCACACAATCCCTCGATCAGGGCATTGGTAAGAGATTTGGACGATGTTCTCATATCCCTCCCAACAACGATATTCCTTGCGTTGGGATTTTTCTCTTTAAAAAATTGGGCCATAGAAACGCCGATCTTGCGCGACGTCTGGTCATCAAGTTCTGATGGATATTTTCCACGAATATCGTAACTCTTAAAGATATTCATCGACAATTTAAACTCTGCATGAGGCTGGCTGAAACTCGCGGGTTCCACTTTATCCAGGCACACATTGCATTTCGGATAACGTACCCGCTGCCTGCCCCTGCATATGGATTCACTGATCGTATAGGGTTCGCCAGGACATCGGTGCTGTCTCTCGTCCTTTTTTTCGGTTTCCTGTTCTTTCATAATTAACTATTCTTTTTAATACCTCTGTAAATACTTTCTCGTCATCATTCTGTAACTCAATCCTTCGGGATTGAGCGTACACAGGCTGAAGTTACCTCTTTCAAGGCAGTTATATCATCAGGTTTTTTCCCGCCTCAAATGCCTGCTGTAACAATTCCTGTTTCTTATTGACAGCGCCTTTTTCTTCTAGTCCGGCGCATAATATATTACCCGCGTATTGTGTATCCGAAACATGAAAAAATGCCCTTACTGTCTGTATGGCGCCGGTAAACAAGTTTTCAACGGGGTTACGGGCTGCGGTTGCAATAAAAAAGCCTTTGGCAAATCTGCCGTCGTCCCGGATAGACTTGTGGAGTATATACTTCCGTGCCCAGAATGCCTGGCATCGGTCTATAAATGCCTTCAACTGTGCGCTTACACCCATAAAATAAATGGGGGATGAGACAATAATTCCATCGGCATCCACAAGTTTTGTGTACATTTTTTGCATTTCGTCTCCTATGACACAGACCCCGTTCTCATAACAACCTCCGCAGGAATTACAGGGCGCGACCGGTAAGTCACGAATAATGATCTTTTCGACAACCGAACCGTTTGCCTCAGCCCCTTGCAAAGCGTTATTCAGAAGGATATCTGAATTTCCATTCAGGCGGGGGCTGCCATAGATGCCCAGTATTCTTTTCATAAATCTTTCTGTTAAACCGGTGGATGTATTGAGGATCTCCATCTGCCTCAGATGTGGATGCCTGGAGGAATTTTACTTTTTTACCTTTAACACAACAAAGAAGTTGACTTCAATTTTACTATATTTTCATTGAAAAGCAATGCAAATTCATAAGCAATGAATATTTGAAGAGTTATGCTATGCCCTTGGATGTGCCTTATCGTATACCTGTTTTAGCCGTTCGGTGGTTATGTGGGTATAAATCTGGGTTGTTGAGAGGTTTGCATGCCCCAGCAACTCTTGCACGGATCGCAGGTCGGCGCCGTGATCCAACAGATGGGTTGCGAAACTGTGGCGGAAGGTGTGGGGAGAGATTTTATGGTTTAACCCACCCTTTTTAACGTATTTTTCTAACATCCTCGCCACACTGCGATCGGTAAGACGGCCTCCACGTTTATTTAAAAAAAGCGCCTTATTTTCCGAACCCCTTTTTTCCATGTATAATCGTATGGCATTTAATGCATGATTCCCAATGGGAATTAAACGTTCCTTCTTTCCCTTCCCTTTTACTTTAACAACCTCATTCAGAAAATCCACATCCGTGATGTCGAGTCCCGCCAGCTCGCTTACCCTCATACCGGTGCTGTATAAGGTCTCCATAATAGCCCTGTCACGCATACCTGGAACGGTATGTGCATCCGGTATATTGAGAAGCGCCTCAGTTTCATTGACACTCATGAATGCAGGAAGGTTCCTGTCCAGCTTCGGGGTGCGAATATTTTCCACCGGATTGCATTCCAAAATACCTTCCCGGCAGAGAAATTTGTAAAGGGAGCGAATGGCTACTAATTTCCGCGCAACTGTGGTTCTTGAATAGTTCTGGTTTTTCAGGAATGCAAGGAATTTTCTCAAGAGGAGGCGGTTGACACTTCCCAGCTCAGAACAATTCTCGTTCCGGATAAATGAAAGATACTGATCCAGGTCATTCCGGTACGCCCGCAGCGTCTGTTCTGAAAAATTCTTGTCGTGTTCGATATGGGCGAGATATTTATTTACATGGTCCTGCATAGTTCAAAACCGCCAACCATTAAATGAGGCCTCACAGTGACTTCAAAAATGCATGGG
>CAYJME010000050.1:0-18291 GCA_964370795.1 uncultured candidatus Brocadiaceae bacterium | reverse complement strand
GCACAAGAATAGCTTCTACGGGAGCTAATTGTAAAAAAACAGTAGAATTTTTACTTGACGAGTTGCTGGAAGATTATGACGTGAAAGAGGAAGATATTCTATATACTGTCGCTACAGGATACGGACGCAGAATGATATTCGCCAACGAAATAGTCACTGAAATAACAGCGAATGCCAAGGCTGCCAAATGGCTTATGCGCAGCAAAACAAATGTAAGAACCATCATAAATATTGGTGGACAGGACTGTAAGGTAATCGCATTAGATTCGAATGGTATCATGTTAGATTTTGCCATGAATGATAAGTGTGCTGCCGGTACAGGGCGTTTTTTGGAGGTTATGAGTCGTGTGCTTGAAGTAGAGCTGGATGAGCTAGGTTCATTATCAGAAAAAGCAGAAGATATACCACATATAAACAGTTTATGCACAGTTTTTGGAGAGTCTGAGGTCATTTCACTTTTATCTCAGGGAAAACGGGTTGAAGATATCATTGCCGGCATCCACAAATCAATTGCCAAGCGGGTAGGGGCAATGGTTAAGAAAATCGGTGTTCATGAGGCTGTATTCTTTGATGGCGGTCCAGCTTATAATCAAGGATTAAAAAGGGCGTTAGAACAAGAATTAGGGTCTGAATTGAACGTCCCACCTGACCCACAGGTTACCACAGCGCTCGGCGCTGCAATCATCGCGTATGAACACTTTACTAAAAAGAAAAACACTTCATAAATACCGCGTAAAATTAAATAAAACCTTCACATGAAACATCTTTAACCATGGCGCTTTTTCATAAACCTCTCTTCATACTTTATTATAGTATTCTCTTGTTCCAGAGTCTCAACAGAACCCGGCCTTCTTCTGCGTACCTCTGAAATGGCCTGTAGCGCTGTGTGGCCTTTGCTTATCAGGTAACAGGCAAGCATGGTACCTGTTCTGCCGATTCCAGCATCGCAGTGAACAACAATCTTCTTCTTTGAAGATATAAGGCCATTCGCAAAGGACAGAAACTCTTCAATTTGATCCTGAGTAGGTGCTGTAAAATCAGGGATAGGAATATGCTTGTACTCAAATCCGAATTCCTCTATTAAAGTTTTATGAAGTGGAAACTGTGTCAATGATACTATCGCCTCAATTCCATTGTCTTTAAGAAATTCAAGATCCGCTACGATTGACAATGGTCTTGCCATGCCAGCAATTTCACCCTGGATGAGCCAACTAAAATTTTTCGGCATTTTTAATTTTTCGTAAAATTATTAAGCATTTCCTGAACTAATTCTAATGGTAACCCAACTACGTTCGAAAGGCTTCCATTTATATGCTCAATAAATTTTTTTCCTCCCCCCTGAATAGCATAAGCACCTGCCTTGTCCATCGGTTCGCCTGATTTGATATATGCATCAATTTCTTCCTCTGATATAAACTTCATTTTAATATGTGTTCGACTAATTCGTAATACTTTCCACCTAGATGGCGTATCCATAATACATACACCCGACACAACATCATGGTCTGAATTGCTTAGCAATGATAATATTCGTTTTGCATCACGAATATCTTTAGGCTTACCTAAAATATCTTTACCATGTAAAACAACTGTGTCTGCCGCAATAATTATGGCATTTTTTTCTTTTCTTGCGACATCTTCCGCCTTTACATAAGCTAGCTGCATAACCAACTCTCCCGGTAAAATATCTCCAGGAATATATTCTTCTACGGTATGGGGCACAATATCAAAGTGAAATCCTAAAGATTTTAGCAAGGCAACACGTCTTGGAGAACTCGATGCAAGGACTAATCGCTTTTTTATCATATATATTTGACAAAAAAACCCTTCTACTATCGCTATTTAGTAGAAGGGTAAAAACCTATTGAATAAATTTTTTATTTTCCTGCTCAATTTTTACGTCGCAGCGATTTCAGGCTTAACCTCTTCAATTGATTTAGCATCCGCCGGGCATTCAACTAATTCAAAAATAACGCGAGAAGCGTTATCATTGAGCCGCCTTCCTATCATACGCAACTTTCTTTCCATTCCTTCCATTCTGTATTCTAAAACAGGTATCTTTCCTACGTTGCTTCCCGAAAGTACACCTAACCGAGAACCCGACAACTTTAGAATCCTCGTATAACCACCAGGCCTGTTTATGTATCGTTGAGCAACACCGCCAATTTCTCGCCATGGCCCCTCGCCAAAAAGTTTTTTCACAACCTCTGCATTTCTTAATTTTGAAAGTACCAAGCGATAGCAATGGACATATCCTGCCCTATCAGTATCTTTTTTCATTAATCCTTTTTTTACAAGTGTAATTATCTTCTCAGCAAATGACTTTGTCTCCTTCGCCTTTTCAAGCGTTGTGATAATTCTACCATATGTAAAAAGGCTATTTGTGATATTCTGCCGCAGTGCCTTACGGTGAGCAGCGGTTCTGGACAAATGCCTGCCCCTCATTTTATGTCTCATGGAACTATCCTTTCCCTTTTTCTCCCTGTTTAATTACTGCTGTCATCCCAATTGTCAAATTCAATTGTGCTAATTTTTTTTTCACTTCTTTTAGTGTCGTTTTGCCGAAATTTTTAATGTCAAGGAGCTGTTCCTCTGTTTTTGTCACAAGGTCTACTATTGTTGCTATATCTGCGGTCTCAAGACAATTGGATGCCCGCACAGATAAATCTAATTCAGATATTGGCCTGCCCATCTTATCGCTCAACTCCTCTTCGGTAAACTCTTTCGCAGGTTCAATACCTAATCTTTTTTCTATTTGCTGTAACTCACGTCCTATTTCAAAATACTGGACAAATGGATTTATATGTTTTCTCATAATCTTTGCAGCCTCAACAAGAGCTATCTCAGGAGAAGTTACACCGTTCGTCCATATTTCCATAACGAGCCGATCATAGTTCGTACGCCTTCCCACACGCGTTTCTTCAACGGCATAGCGAACATTTCTAACAGTTGAGAAAAGTGCATCCACGGGAATTACTCCAATCTCTTGCTCTTCCTGTTCATTTTCTTCCGCGGTTACATAGCCACGTCCCTTTCGAACTTCCATCTCTACATTGAAATTTACGTCTTCTGAAAGTGTAGCTATATGTAAGTCTTCATTTATGATTTCTACAGTACTGTCAGTAATAATATCTTTGGCCTTAATTTCGCCTTTTTTATTCGCCTGGATTTTTATTATCTTCGGTTGGTCCGTTAGCAATTTAACCACAAGATTTTTAATATTCAGTATTATGTCTGTCATGTCCTCAACGATTCCGGGTATATTTGTAAACTCATGACTTACGCCACTGATTTTGACAGAAACAACAGCACTACCCTCCAAAGACGAAAGCATAATCCGCCGTAAACTATTGCCTATTGTATGTCCAAAACCGCGTTCAAAAGGAGCGGCTATAAATTTACCATATTTTTCGGTCAAAGTCTCTTTTTCCACTTCCACCCTAACGGGAAGCTCAAGACCTCTCCACCTTATTCGCATAATTTCCCCCAAATCTAGTTAATATCAGGGATATCAAAATAAATTAAATATTTGATTATGTACGTTTTTGTCTTAAGAATAAATTCTCTGTGAAGTTTAAAAACCCGATGGTGCTATCGTTGTGGAATGAAAAAGCACACCCTATTTCGAACACAATTCGACAATCAAATGCTCCTGCACAGGAACCGAAATATCTTCCCTTGAAGGAAGTTGAACCACGATACCTTCTAGAGAATCTGGTCGAAACTCTATCCAAGCAGGAACTCCGCGACCTTTTACCAGCTCAATATTAGCTTTTATAATATTTTGGCTTGTCTCACTATTAACCGATTTCACAACATCCCCAACTTTTACAAGGTAAGAAGGCATATCTACTTTTTTGTTATTTACAAGTATATGACCATGTCTTATAACCTGCCTAGAGTTTTTTCTCGATGCCCCAAAAGATAGCAAATAAACGACATTATCAAGCCTTCTTTCCAACATACCTAAAAGATTTTCACCGGTGTTCCCCTTCTGCCTTTCAGCCTTGCTGTAATAGTTTTGAAACTGCCGCTCAAGTATCCCATAGAAACGCTTAGCTTTCTGCTTTTCCCTGAATTGAATACCATATTTAGACAGCTTACCTCTTCCCCAAGTGGACTGACCAGGTGGATATTTTCTTTTCGTAATAGCACATTTTACCGTATCACATCGTATTCCTTTAAGAAAAAGCTTTTCACCTTCTCGCCTACACAATCTACACTGTGGACCTATATATCTTGCCATATGTTTCCTTTCTCAAACCTCACTGTAAACTTACTTATACTCTACGTTTCTTTCGTGGTCTACATCCATTATGGGGAAGGGGCGTCACATCTTCTATTGCCCTTAAACTTAAACCTGATGCCTGAAGGGCCGTTATCGCTGACTCTCTACCAGGACCCGGTCCTTTCACCCTAATCTCAATTTCTTGTACACCATATTTTTTAGCTTTATCCGCAGCATTCGTAGCAGCCTTTTGTGCTGCAAAAGGAGTACTCTTACGCGATCCTTTAAAACCAACGGTACCAGCACTTGCCCAACAAATAGTCTCGCCATTTACATCAGATATCGTTACGTGCGTATTATTAAACGTTGACTTAATATTCACAATAGCACGAGTAACATTACGTCTTACTTTTTTCTTACTAGTCGCAGACATACGTATTTACGTCCTTCTTAAATTAAAAATAATTAAGGTATAAGTTTACCAGAAAAGTAACAAATTAAAAAGTTTCTTCTTCAAAAAAATCTTTAAGAACGAACTCAGTATTAAACATCTCGTCTAACTTTTCGTATTTACCCATATTAAATTTAGAAACACCTTTTTTCTTACGTGCAATAATCATTAAATTTTTTGGCGTATACTTAGGAGAAGTTACTTCAACAAGTTTCACAAAATAACCAGCACCGGAAAGAAATTGCGCTCTTAACGCCTCTGTTAGGATATCTGCAAATCTATATCTTAAAAGTCCAAAGTCCGTTAAATCAACTAAAGGATGACCTGACTTCAACCGACTTCTTATCTGATTTTCGCAACAAGGAACAACAATAATATATTTTGCAGCCAATTTAATACCCTTTGCAATTGTTTCATCAGTCGCAATATCACATGCATGAAGGGCTATGACGAGATCAACGGACTTGTCTAGTTGAACATCGATTATTCTGCTAGAAATAAAATGCATGTTATCATAGCCAAGACTATCTCTTATTCTATTACATTTCTCAACCAACATTTCATTTGTATCAACACCATAAAAAAAGGCATTAATAGTTAAATGCCTTCTAAAATAGTCGTTCATAACAAAAGACAAATATGACTTACCGCACGAACAGTCAAGGAAAACAACCTCTTTATCGCAGGGAAATGATTCGATTATTTGTAATACTTGATCAATAAATCCAACTACTTCCTTAAACTTTTTCAGCTCGCGCTCATCACAACCTCGCTCAATATTTAACGATAATGCTTGTAACAATTCCTTCCTTGTTTTTATATAATCTCCAATTGCTTCTCTTTGATCCATAGGTACATCTTAATAACTTTTTATAAGCATATTAACAAAAGCTTATTTTGTATCCCCTTTCTTGCCAGCCACTGTTTTTTTACGTCCTTTTCTGGTACGTGCATTTGTTTTAGTTCTTTGACCTCTTACAGGTAAACCAACTTTATGTCGACTTCCACGGTAGCAGGTAATACTCTTCAAACGATTAATATTTTGTATTTCTTGCCTACGCAGATGCCCTTCGATAGAAAAATTCTTTTCTATATATGTACCCAGTGCGCTCAATTGATCTTCGTGTATATCTTTCGCACGAGTATTTTCATCTATTTTCAAATCTTTCAAAATTTTTTGAGACATAGATTTACCTATCCCATAAAGATAAGTTAACGCAATCACAATCCTTTTATCTGCAGGTATATCATTACCAGCGATTCGTGGCATTCATCAATTCCTTTCTCAATATACAAAAAAAACTATCCCTGCCTTTGCTTATGACGGGGATTTGAACAAATTACGCGAACAACATTTTTTCTTCTAACAATTTTGCAATTTTCACAAATTCGTTTTACAGAAGAACGGACCTTCATATTTAACCATCCTATGTAAAAAGTCTTTTTAAGTATTTTAAACCTGTCTGTAAATTATTCTGCCTTTATCAAGATCATATGGAGACATCTCAATCGTCACCTTATCACCAGGCAGTATCTTTATAAAGTGCATTCGCATCTTCCCTGAAACGTGCGCAAGAACCCTATGTCCATTCTGCAACTCTACCCAGAACATTGCATTTGGTAGCGCTTCTTTAACCGTTGCTTCAACTCGTATTGGTTCTTCTTTTGGCATAATATTTCTATATTAACCCTATTTATTGGGTTAATATCTCTGCTCCGCTTTCTGTAACAACTACTGTATGTTCAAAATGAGCAGATAATCTTCTATCTCTTGTCACCACAGTCCACCTATTATTTAATACATCAGTGTCACATTTTCCCATACATATCATAGGTTCGATTGCAATCGTTACCCCTGGCATCAATATCTCATCTGCTTCTAACAGTGATTTGCTTACAAAATTCGGCACTTGAGGATCTTCATGCATGCACCTTCCGATCCCATGACCGGTATAATTTTTGATAATAGAATAATTATTTTTCTCAACGTAATCTTGTATTGTACGCGATATCAGTGATAGCTTCTCATATGCCTTCAGAACATTTATCGCCAAGTATAAAGATTTTTCACATACTTCTAGAAGATTTTTTGCGTCGTCAGATATTTTCCCTATCGGAATCGTCAAAGCGGCGTCTGCCACGTATTTTTTATGCTTAACACCAACATCAACACTCAGAATATCGCCTTCCTTTAATCTTCTCTGACTAGGTATACCGTGCACCACTTCTTCATTTATCGATGTACATATACTTTTTGGAAAGCCTCTGTACCCTTTAAATACTGGTATTCCACCTTTGTTTATTATATATTTCTCAATCTCCGTGTTTATATACTCTGTAGTAACATCTCTCATCGCAATTTCTTTAGCGAGATTTAAAGCGCCTGCGACTATCTTACCCGCCTCTCGCATTAATTCGACTTCCCGATGTGATTTCCTTACAATCAAATTTTAAAACCCTTCAACCCATCCTGCATACAATTTTTCAAAGCTATGGACAACACAAAGCATCTAAAATATTTTTCGTTATTGCATCTATGTTGTTATCACACAATATTTCTTTAAGAACACCATTGTTTTTGTAATACCCAACTAAGTCTTCCGTCTGGTCTCGGTATACCCTCAATCGTTCTAAAATAGTTTCTGGCCTATCATCAGAACGCTGATTTAATTTTCCGCCACATTTATCACAAATACCACTTCTCAGAGACGGGACATTCGATACATGATAGTTAGCCCCACAATTGCTACAAATCCTTCTACCAGTGAGCCGTTGTACAATACTTTCTTTTGATGCAGTCATATAAATAACTACATCAATTTTATTGTTAAGACCCATCAACATTCCATCTAAAACCTTTGCCTGGGCAAGAGTCCTGGGAAAACCATCGAGAATAAAACCACCTGTGCAATCATTTTTTAAAATGCGGTCTTTAATTATATCAACGACTATCTGATCAGGTACCAGCAATCCCTTTTCAATAAATCCTTTGGCCTTTACCCCTATACTTGTGCCATTTTCAACAGCCTCTCTTAATAGGTTACCTGATGAAATATGAGGCAAATTTTTCTTCCTGGAAATCATTCCAGCTTGAGTACCCTTACCAACGCCAGGAGGACCTAACAATACGATCCTCATCCCATTCTACCCCTTATCCTGGCGCCTCCACTCAAAAAACCGCTATATTGCCGCATTATCATATGTGATTCAATGCGTTGAACCATATCAAGTGCGACACCTACTATAATAAGCAATCCTGTACCGCCGTAAAAACCTGCTATTGCACGATTCAGCTCAAATCCACCTGCGACAAGTTTTGGTAAAATTGCTATCAATGCTAAAAATGCAGCACCCGCAAGCGTAATCTTTCCCATAATTCCTTCCAGGTATTCGGCAGTCCTTTGTCCTGGTCTAATACCAGGAATGAAACTACCGTAATCCTTCATATTGTTTGACATCTCTTTCGGATTAAACTGAATTGCTGTCCAAAAATAACAGAAAAAAGTTATGAGCATTACGTAGAGTATGACATATACAACCCCACCCTGCAATACATCGGATAACCGAGAGGTAATCCAATAACCTGTACTTCCTGGTTCAAGTCTAACCTGTATACCTTGCATAATAGCTGCCGGGAAAATCAACAGTGATTGGGCAAATATTATAGGCATAACCCCTGCTTGATTCACGCGGAGCGGCAAAAAATGTCTCTGCCCCCCGTAAACTTTTCTGCCACGAGTATGCTTGGCCTGCTGTACAGGTATTCTTCTTTGACCCTGTGTAATATACACTACACCACCAACTATTGCCAAGAACATTGCGATTAATATAATTAATTTAACAATACCCATCTCATGCTCGGAAGGTGTGACAGAGAACGTAAAATTTTGAACTACTTGAGAGAAGGCCAATGGTAGGCGGTCTATAATACCAACCATAATTACAATCGATATCCCATTCCCTATACCGTATTCTTCAATCTGCTCACCTATCCACATAAGTGTCAATGTTCCTGTAGTCAAAAGAAGGGCAGCCATCATTTGGAAAGTAACACCCTGTATATACACAGGAACAACAGGCATTCCGTTAAATTCTACGGTATAAAGTGTACGGGTCATTATAAATGACTGAAATAAACACAAACCAACAGTTGCAAGTCGCGTATATTGGTTAATTTTCTTTCTACCTGCATCACCTTCTTTTTGCAATTTTTCCAAATATGGAATAACACCTACCAGAAGTTGAAAAATAATAGAAGCGCTAATATAAGGCATAACGCCCAAACCAAAAATAGCACCCGATGTTAAAGCACCACCGGCAAACATATCCACCAAACCTAGTAATTGACCGACACCACCTTGAGAAAATTGTCCGAAATAAGATTTTAATACTGTTGTGTCTATCCCAGGTATCGGTATGTATGCCCCAATTCGGCACAACGCAATCAAACCAATGGTAATCAACACCTTCTTGCGTAATTCAGGAATCCTAAATATGTTTCCAAATTGCTCAATCATGATATGACCTTTACTTCTCCCCCTGCCGCTTTAATCTTTTCTATAGCAGATTTACTAAACTTATGAGCTATCACTGTCAAAGAATTCTTAAGTTCGCCCTCTCCTAAAACCTTAACACCATCTAACACTTTCTTAACAATTCTCGCTTCTTTTAATTTATTGATATCTACCTTCGTACCCTTTTCAAATCCAGCAAAATCGTTAATATTTACAATCGCATATCTCTTCTTAAATAAAGCGTTATTAAATCCTCTTTTGGGCAAACGTCTAAATAAGGGAGTCTGTCCACCCTCAAACTGGACACTTGTTTCGTTACCAGACCTTGCCGTCGCACCCTTACCACCCCGACAGGAAGTTTTTCCCATCCCTGAACCCCTGCCACGACCAACCCTTTTCTTATACTTTCTCTTTGATGGTATCGCCTTTATATCACTAAGATTCATTCGACTTTAACTCCCCTTAATTTTCCGACCTGGTCTTTTGTCCTTAAAGATTGCAATCCCGTCAATGTCGCTTTTACCACATTAAGAGGATTCCTAGATCCATAACACTTTGTTAGTATATTTTTTATTCCGGCAGACTCAAGCACAGCACGCGCCGAAGCACCAGCTTTGATTCCGGTTCCAGATTGCGCTGGCTTTAAGAAGATTTTGGCAGCTTTATATTTACCCCATATTTCATGTGGTATGGTATCCCCTATTAATGATATACTGACAAGTTGCTTTTTTGCTTCTTTTACAGCTTTATTTACAGCGTTCGGTACTTCACGAGCCTTCCCAAAACCAACACCCACTTTCCCCTTTTTGTCACCAACTACAACTAGGGCACTAAAACTCATAGATTTACCACCCTTTGTTACTGTTGTACATCGGTTGATGCGAACGACCGTTTCTTCAAGATTTACAGGTTCTTCTAACAAACGTGCCAAGCGAATCTCCTTGTCAAAAACCAGACATTAAAAACTCAAATTGTTCTTTCTTGCACTTTCAGCCAAAGCTTTGATCCTTCCGTGATATTTGTAACCACCTTTGTCAAATACCACCTTTGCGATACCAATCTTAAGTGCCTCTTCAGCAACTTTTTTTCCTACAAGCTCAGCAGCTTTCACATTTCCACCGTACGGTAACTGTGACCGTATCTCGGGAGTTTGCGTAGATACAGCTACCAAAGTCCTACCCTCTATATCGTTGATAATCTGACAATATATATGCTTAAGACTCCTGTATACGCTTAGCCGTGGCCTATCTTCATTTCCGTTTACTTTCCGTCTTATTCTAAGGTGACGTCTTGTTCTTTTTCGTAATTTTTCTTTTATATGATCCATATCCTAAACCTTAATTATTAATATTATGCAGCGCCTGACGCGAATGCCTTTCCAGACTTTCTTCTAATAACCTCATTCTCATATTTAATACCCATACCTTTATAAGGTTCCGGAGGCTTCTTTGATCTAATAGCAGCCGAAAACTCCCCAACCACTTGCTTATCAGGTCCAGAAATTGTCATCTTAACAGGATTCGTTGGGTTGTTAATACTTACCTTTATTCCACCTGGAATTTCCAGGTTAACAGGGTGTGTGTACCCAAGAGATAACACAAGTTCTTTACCCTGAACCTTTGCAGTATACCCAAGTCCAACTATTTCTAAATTTTTTGAAAACCCTGCCGTAACACCAACTACCATGTTCGATATGAGGGCACGTGTAAGACCATGCAACGCCTTTTGCAACTTTTGTTCTGAATTGCTTTTCACCATTATCTGTTTATTGCCCGTATTAAGTTCCACATCAATATCATGGTGAAAACTAATGCTTAATTTCCCTTTTGGTCCTTCAATGTTCACTGTTTTGCCAGAAACCGTTGCTTTCACATCATTCGGAATTCTAACTGGTTGCTTACCTATTCGTGACATATTTATCCCTCTAACTCTATATATTATTTACAACACAACACAAAGTAACTCTCCACCTACTTTTAATCTTCTACATTCTTTATCGCCAATTATTCCTTTTGAAGTAGAGAAAATCGCCGTACCCATTCCACCTGATACTTTACTTACTTCAACAGCTTTTTTATAAATTCTTCTGCTCGATTTACTAACTTTAACAAGACGACCTATAAGTTGCTGTTTTAGAGGTCCGTATTTCAAGTATATTCTTAGTGTACTCTGTACACATTCCCCTTTTATTTCCTTGAAGTCTTTTATATACCCTTCTTCTTTAAGTATCTTTAGGATAGCCATTTTCATTTTAGAAGATGGGACATCAACACTCTCACGCATAATCGTACTTGCGTTTCTGATGCGCGTTAGCATATCTGAAACAGGATCTGTCATGCACATTTATATGTTTCCCTCATCCATATCAATTATTCTAATTAAATTTTATCTTACCAACTCGCCTTTTTTACCCCTGGAATCTCACCCCGCGAAGCAAGCTGCCTAAAGCATAATCTGCATATTTGAAATTTACGAAAAAAAGCCCTTCGCCTTCCGCAAAGCTGACATCTATTATACTTTCTTGTTTTGTACTTCGGCGCTTTCTTCGCCTTTTCTACCAGACATTTTCTTGCCATTTATACTCCTTATTCGGCTCTAAGAGGCATACCAATCAATTTTAATAATTCACGCGATTGTTCGTCAGAATTACCAGAAATCACAAACGTAACGTCCATACCTTGAACCGCTTCAACTGTATCTATATTTATCTCCGGAAATACCGCCAGCTCGGTAATTCCAAGCGTGTAGTTCCCCCTTCCATCAAAAGACTTGGGGGAGAGTCCTCTGAAATCTCTAATTCTCGGCAGTACGATACTTATTAAACGATCCAAAAATTCAAACATTCTTTTTCCTCGCAAAGTCACCTTACAACCAATTGCCTGCCCCTGCCTGAGTTTGAAGCCAGCTATTGCCTTTTTTGCTTTCGTCACAAGCGGTTTCTGACATGTAATTGTCGAAAGATGCCTTACCGCATCCTCAATGAGTTTTTTATTCTCAACTGCCTTCCCAATGCCCATATTAACAACGATTTTTTGTATCTTTGGCACCGATAATTTATTCTTAAATTTGAACTTTTTTATAAGTTCAGGAACTATATCCTTTTGATATTTTTCTGTCAATCTAACCATACTTTTATCCTAACATTTTAATCCGCAGATACAATCTCTGTTCCGCAGTGTACACACGATCGAAGTTTATTGCCATTTTCTAAAATTTTCTTTCTCGTTCTCACACCTTTGCCATTTTTTTTACAATTCTTATCTTGACAGACAAGTAATACATTTGAGCATGAGATTGAGGCTTCCTTCTGAATTCTTCCACCTTGCGGATTTTTCTGGCTTGGCTTTGTGTGCTTATAAATTAAATTCACACCTTTTATAAGAACCCTATTCTTTTCGGTAATCACCTTAACAATTTTGCCGGTCTTCCCTACATTATTGCCAGACATAACCGCTACCATATCATTTTTACAAACGTGCATAATTGCCTCCAATAGTACTTAATTTAACACCTGTATCCATCTACACTACTTCGGGAGCTAAAGAGATTATTTTCATGAAGTTTTTCTTTCTCAACTCTCTTGCAACTGCACCAAATATACGTGTCCCTTTCGGATTACCATCCTCATCAATAATAACTACCGCATTTTTGTCAAATTTTAAATACGATCCGTCTTCCCTTCTGACATTCTTTTTAGTTCTTACTACTACAGCTTTTGCTACGTCACCCTTTTTTACAATTCCATCAGGTAGCGCTTTTTTTACTGCTATCACTATAACATCACCTAATGTAGCATATATTCTTCTTGAGCCACCGAGAACTTTTATGCACTTTGCCTTTTTAGCACCACTATTATCCGCAACATCTAAACTTGTTTGTTCAGTTATCATTTTTTAAAACCCCGATTACTTTATTGCTTAGCCTTCTCAATTATACGCAACAGCCTTGTAGATTTTGTTTTGCTTATTGGTCTAGTTTGAATAATCTCAACTTTATCACCAACTTTTGCTACACCATTCTCATCGTGTGCCTTGTACACAGAAGACTTCTTTATATATTTACCAAAAGTTGGGTGCTTTATGAGACGCATTACTTCAACAACAATTGTCTTTTGCATCTTATTACCTGTAACTATACCTACAATTTTTTTTCTAATTCTTTTATTCTTTAAAGTTTTTGTCATCATTTACCCCTGTATCCTGCTTTCTTGAGACAAACCTAACTCAATCTCTCTCAGGACTGTTTTCATTCTAGCAACTTTTCTTTTGATTTTCCTTTTTTGTGTAGTATCTTTCGTTTCGCCTGCCTGCCACTGAAATTGCAAATTGAGCATTTCACGCTTACTGGCAATTATTTCATCCATAATTTCTTGCTTCGATTTTATTCTTATTTCACTAGCCTTCAAACTGTTTTTCTCCTTCGTACAAACCTTACCGAAACCGGCATTTTATGCGCAATTCTATTAAACGTTTGTATGGCTATTTCTTCACTTACACCACTGACCTCGTAAAGTACAGTACCTGGTTTTACAACTGCTACCCAAAACTCAGGCTCGCCCTTCCCTTTACCCATCCGCGTTTCTATGGGCTTAGAAGAAACAGATTTATGAGGAAAAACCCTTATGGTTAATTTACCTTCCTTGGGAAGGTTATGTGATGCAGCAACCCTACCCGCCTCAAGCTGTTGCGCAGTAATCCACCCAGGTTCTAAAGATTGTAAACCAAATTCTCCAAATGCTACAGTGTTACACCGTGTTGCATTACCTTTGATTTTACCTCTTTGCGACTTTCGGAACTTCACCCTCTTTGGCATTAGGCGCATGTTTCATCTCCTTGTCTATACTTACTAATCCTTTGTAAATCCATACTTTAACCCCGATCACTCCGTAAGTAGTTTTAGCCTCAGCAATACCATAATCCACATCCGCTCGTAAAGTATGCAGAGGTATACTGCCAGATGCCATTTTTTCTGTACGCGCAATTTCAGCCCCACCCAATCTTCCAGCAACCTGCATCTTCACTCCTTCAGCTCCAGCGTCTATTGAGGCATCCATCGCTTTTTTCATAGCTCTTCGAAATGCGACTCTCTTCACTAGCTGTTCGGCAATACTCTCAGCAACAAGCTGAGCATGTAACTCTTGTTTGGTAATTTCTTTTATCTTGATTACAACTTCTCTCCCCACCAACTTTTGCATTTCATCTTTTAGCTTATCGACCTCAGCGCCTTTTCGACCAATAATTAAACCAGGTCTAGCAGTATGAAGCGTTATCTTTGCATCGTGTCGCGTTCTCTCTATCTCAATCATGGATATCCCAGCAAAACCATAATTCTTCTTTATCATTTTTCGTATCTTCTGATCTTCGATTAATAAACCACCAAAAGATTTTTTATCCGCATACCAAAGCGAGCGCCAATTTTGTGTAATTCCTAGCCTTATACCAATTGGGCATACTTTATGACCCATTTCATCTCCTTACGTATTTAAACCTCTAGCTTTTTCAGATAATACAACAGTTATATGACTTGTTCTCTTTAATATGCGCGCCGACACGCCTCTCGGCCTAGGTCGTTGCCATTTTCTAGTCGGTCCCCCGTCAACCATGACCTGCGCAATAACCAGTGAATCGACATCAACATCTAAATTTTCATTCGCCGAAGCCAACGCAGCCCTAATTACTTTATCTACCATGTACGATGCTCTTTTTTGAGTTAATCTCAAAATTCGAAACGCATCGTTTACAGATTTACCGCGAACAAGGTCTACAACATATCGCGCTTTTCTCGGTGAAATCCTTGCGTATTTATAAATGGACTTGAATTCCATAACTTACTACCCTTTCGATGCTCTATTTTAAATTATCATATTTAACCATGCGGTGTCTCTTTTTTCTTCAAGCCACCATGCGCTTTAAAAGTTCTCGTTAAAGCGAACTCACCTAGCTTATGCCCTACCATATCATCGATAACGAAAAGTTTATGAAATATCTTTCCATTATGAATCATAAATGTATGCGATACAAATTCTGGAGCAATCGTACAACTTCTAGACCAAGTCTTTATAGGTTCATTGCTTCCAACATCTTTTTGTTTCATTACTTTTTTCATTAATTTTTCGTCAACATATGGTCCTTTTTTTACTGAACGGCTCATAACATCTCCTGAATACTAGATTTTCAGTTTATAAATTACCCCTTGCGCCAATCCTTCTTCTGCGGATTATAAACTTGCTACTAATAGCCTTCCTTTTCCTTGTTTTTCCACCTTTAGCTAATAACCCTGTACGAGAACACGGATGCCTCCCACCGCCACTTCTCCCCTCACCACCGCCTAGTGGATGCGCGACAGGATTTTGTGCAACACCTCTTACGCGCGGCCTTATCCCCTTCCAGCGATTCCTGCCTGCCTTGCCTATACGAATATTAACATGATCGGCATTTCCTAACTGTCCTATTGTTGCCCTACAACCATCAGATATTTTCCTCACCTCACCCGATGGCAGTATAACATGTGCATAACTCCCTTCCTTCGCAAGCAACTTTGCGGCATTACCAGCAGAACGAACTAAATGTCCGCCCTGTCCGGCGCGCAACTCTACATTATGAACATCCACGCCCAAAGGAATATTTTTTAATGGCATACAATTACCAATTTCCGGTTCTACCTTGTCACCAGACACCACTGTTTGACCAACCCGTAAATTGTTTGGAGCGAGTATATATTTCTTCTCACCGTCAGCATAATTCAATAGCGCAATTCTCGCCGACCTATTTGGATCATACTCTATACTTGCCACCTTAGCTGGTATATTGTCTTTTCTTCTCTTAAAATCAATTATTCTATAACGACGCCTACTTCCACCACCAATATGCTCCGCAGTAATTTTCCCCTCTGTATTTCTTCCGCCCGTTTTGCGCAAAGGTTCTATTAATGATTTTTCCGGTTTTGTTTTGGTTATTTCTGCGAAATCAGACACACTTGCAAATCTTCTTCCAGGGGTCACCGGTTTATAATATTTAATACCCATTATCTATCCTCTTCCTGCTCTTTCTAAGAATTAATAACCAAGATCTATTGTACTTCCCTCTTTTAATGTAACTATCGCCTTTTTCCAATCGCCAGTCTTTCCGAGCCTGAATTTTACGCGCTTAATCTTGCCCTTCTTTATTAGTGTCCTGACATCTTTAACTTTCACGTTAAAACACTTTTCAACGGCTTCTTTAATCTGGATCTTATTCGCCTTAGAGTCAACTTCGAAATGAATAGCATTTTTATTTTCGCTATCAGCAACACTTTTTTCTGTTCTTAAAGGCCTTTTTATTATTTGATATATATCCATGGGGTACGCAACTCCTATCGAATATTTTTTAAAGCATCTTTCATGATTAAAATCTTTTTGGGTTTTAAAACTTCATAGGCATTTAACTCACAACTTCTCATCACTTTAACATGTGGAATATTCCGAGCTGATTTCCATACTATTTCATTCTCTCCAGGCACAACGACCAGACAACTCTTATCGTTCGCCTGAAAAACCTTCAAGATTTCAATCATTTTTTTTGTTTTTGGATAATCAAGTCCAAAATCATCAACCACAACTAACTCATTATCACGAATTTTCGAAATCAAAGCAGAAAATAACGCCTGCTTCCTCGCCTTTTTTGGAATTGAATAAGAATAATCGCGCGGTTTTGGACCATGCGCAACGCCACCGCCTCTCCATAGAGGAGAGCGTATGCTACCAGCCCTCGCCCTGCCAGTATGTTTTTGAACCCAAGGCTTTCTTCCGCCACCCGCCACCTCTCCCTTTGTTTTCGTACATGCATTTCCTTGTCTTCTGTTTGCCTCATACATCAATACCGCGTCACGCAACAATACCTTGCGAACAGGCCCACCAAAATTACTATCATCTAATTGCAAATTCTCAATTTTTTCAGCTAATCTATTATGTACAGGTATTTCCATACTCTTACTTACCTATTCCCTTACGTTTGTTCAAAACAAGATAACTTCCCCTGAAACCAGGGACAGCCCCCTTGAGAAACAAAAGATTTCTTTCCTTATCAATTTTAACAACGTCAATATTCTTAATGGTAACGCGCTCGTTACCCAAACGACCAGACATCTTTTTTCCCTTGAATACACGGCCTGGATCAGTATTTGAGCTGATAGACCCACCCCGCCTATGTCTCGTAGAACCATGTGTGTTCAAACCACCTTTAAAATTCCACCTTTTCATCACGCCAGCATACCCCTTACCCTTGGTCATACCTATTACATCAAGAACTTTAATATTATCAAAAATATCCACCGAAATAGTTTGACCTAACTTCACATCTGCACCAGGCTCAGGAGTCAACTCCCTCACAAATCTTTTCGGACACACCGAAGCTTTTTCAGCAAGACCAAGTTCCGATTTTATAGCCCTCTTTTTTTTCTTATCATCAAAGCCCAACTGTATTGCTGAATAACCATCGGTTTCCACGGTCTTTACCTGCATTACACTACATGGCCCAGCCTGAATTACCGTCACAGGAAGAAGTCTACCATCTTCAGAATAAATCTGAGTCATACCAATTTTTTTACCAAGAAGGCCACTCAACATTCTTATTTACCTCATCGCTATATTTATTCCAGAAACTATGCCTTAATTTTAATTTCTATACCGGCAGGCATATTTATTTTATTTAATGCATCCATCGTTTTCGACGTGGGCTCTACAATATCAATCATACGTTTATGAGTTCTAATCTCAAACTGCTCTCGCGACTTTTTGTCAACATGCGGAGATCTTAGCACAGTGTATCTTTCAATACGCGTTGGCAAAGGAACAGGCCCATATACCTTTGCACCAGTGCGCTTTGCAGTTTCTACGACTTCCAAGGCTGACTGGTCAAGTATTCTGTGATCGTAAGCCTCCATTCTTATTCTAATTTTCTGATCCAACACCTTTAAACTCCATAGAGAAGCTGTTAATTATTAAATTGCCAAAAAAGGATATGTTATCAAATATTTATGCAAAGTCAACCATAAAATATTATTTATTCAATAATTTTTGTAACAACACCAGCGCCAACAGTCTTCCCACCCTCACGGATAGC
>CAYJME010000049.1:0-18358 GCA_964370795.1 uncultured candidatus Brocadiaceae bacterium | reverse complement strand
TGCGGCTATGCTGCGCTAGGTATTCCGATTTATTCGGGATAGGATTCTTCTTTGGTTGTTGTAAATATTTTTTCTTTCCCATACGATTTTCCTGCGTTGTTGTTTGCGACAATCCTGTAATAATACTCCGTTTCGGGCAATAATCCTCCGATTTTTATGCCTAGCCTCTTTTTGCAGAATAATCGTATTTTCCTTTTGTACGTTTTATTATCGTATGAACCGCTGGCGGCGCTGTACTCGAACCACACCTTTGTTGGCAATCCATAGGCATTTACCGTTCCGTTCAGCAAGGCTGATTGTGATGATACTTTTGTTGCTATGCCAGTCGCTACGACTGGCTTTTCATTTGAGGGTACTATTTTGACATACTTGAGGTCGCTATTAGTCCAATCATAGTAACTGATGTGTACCGTGTCTGATCCATCTATTGTTAAGTCGGTATACCCTCCGACATATCCTTTACTATCTATCGTATCCGTTATCCATGGTCCACAGGCATTTGTGGCATATTTCAAATCACCATTGCCAAGATAACTGATATGCACTGCGCCAACTTCGTCCAATGCTAGAGAGGTAAATTCGCCCACGTCTCCATCGCTGTCCACGGTTGTTATTTTCCATGAACCTGAGGCATTTGTAGCATACTTGAGATTGTCATTCCACGCATCATAATAACTAATGTGCGCCTTGTCCCCATCATCTAATGCCAGAGAGGTGTATCGCCCTATGGAATAATCACCATAACTATCCACCGTGGTCGTTACCCATGATCCTGAGATATTCGTGGAATAAATGAGACTATACCCGTCATGATGACTGATATGCACCTTCCCGGTTTTATCCAATGCTAAGGAGGTATACATGCCTGGATATGAAAAGCCACCGATCACCTTGTACGGCACCCATGAGCCAGAGGCATTCGTTGCATACATGAGAGCGCGTTCCCATGCATCAAAATAACCAATATGAACCACGCCGTTCCCGTCCACCGCTAAAGAGGAATACATGCCTTCGTCTCCATTACTATCCACCGTTGCAGTTACCCATGTACCGGTGACATTAGTGGCATACATGAGGTCCTGCTTGCTTTTACCATAATAACTAATATGCACGAAGCCGTCTTTATCCAATGCCAGAGAGGTATACCCGTCTGCATCACCGGCCACCGTGGTCATTACCCATGAGCCAGAGACATTGGTTATATATTTTAGTTCACCATAATAACCGTAATCGTATTGCATCGCATCTATGTAGCAGATATGTACCTTGCCGGCGCCTTCAATCGCAATAGAGGTATACTTGCCTGCATTACCACCACTATCAACCCTGGTTGCTACCCATGGTCCCGCAGCATTGGTGGCATATTTAAGATCGAAGTTCGTTGCATCTAAATAGCTGATATGCACCTTGTTGGCTTTATCCACGGCTATAGAGGAATACTCTCCCAGATTTCCAACGGCATCTACCCTTGTTTTTACCCATGGACCGGTGGCGTTTGTAACATATATGAGATCGCTATAATAAGACGATATCTCATAAAAACTTATATGCACAACATTGTTGCCGTCCACCGCCAGAGAGACATACGATGCATTAACCGTCACGCCGGTCGTTACCCAGGTACCCGAGGCGTTTGTAATATATTTGAGGGTGGCGCCAACAAGGTAGACAATATGTACTTTGTCATTTTTATCTATTGCCAAAGAGGTATGATTCCGTACATATTCTGCACTATTCAGCGGGGTTGTCTCCCACTGTCCGGATGTATTCGTGGCATACTTGAGGTCACTGTTACTCCAATCAAAGTAACTAATATGCACCTTGTCGTTGCCATCAATTGCTATAGAAGAATATCCGCCTACATTTCCGGCGCTATCCACTGTTGTTGGTTCTGTCCATGCCCCGGATGCATTTGTGATATATTTAAGATCGTAATTAGTCGCATCCAGATAGCTGATGTGCACCTTGCCTGCGCTGTCCACTGCTAGAGAGGTAGACAGTCCTTCACTCGCCAGCGTGATTTTTTTCCATGTGCCGGATGCGTTGGTGGCATACTTGAGACCCCAATTAACCGAATCATGATAACTGATGTGTACCTTGCCTTTTTTGTCAATTGCAATGGAGGCATATTCACCGACTCCAGGAGACGAGTCTAAGGTTTTGTAATACCATTGACTCCCATCGTGGTACGCATAATAGAGGTGGTCTCCGCCATAAGCGATATGGGGGTGGTTATCGGCATCAACGGCAATTGCCCTGGAATAAAAATTGGCAAAATATTTTGGCGCATCTATCGCCTCAATCTGCCATATACTGGCAGGGGCAT
The DNA here is from genome assembly GCA_964370795.1 of uncultured candidatus Brocadiaceae bacterium. GTDB lineage: Bacteria > Planctomycetota > Brocadiia > Brocadiales > Brocadiaceae > JAHFOW01. The sequence goes on along the minus strand of CAYJME010000049.1, from coordinate 16,032 downwards.
TTGTTTTCGTGTCTTTTTCAACGGTTCTTCTGCGTTTTTCTATAGTACGGCGAATTGGGTCTGTTTCTGTAAGGTATGGGGCGTTTCTGATTGAAGAAAACTCATGCCACAGATCGTGATTGTTTTCAGTCGTATTTCCTGTATCCTTGTACGCATCGCCTTGTTGAGCAACGAGGAAGGGCGTTGGCGCTAAAACAGCAATGAAAACAACCATGTACAACACAAATAATTTTCCCGTAATCTTCATTATATTATCCTCCATAACTTTAAATGCACACAACAGGACGCTGAGCGTCCTCTTATGCGTTCCCACGCAGACAGTCTGGGTCAAATGAACTTTGTTTTTGCCAAAGTGGGGAGTAGTGCTGGCAAATCAGGATATTTCTCCCTTGTTTTGCAAGTGCACACACTTATAGTGGGGAATTTTTTTCATAATTCCTTCGAAAATGTCCATTTGACCCAGTCTGTGAGCGTGGGAACGAGGTAACCCCGAACGAGTCGGAAAGCGTTGCGCACCCCGTTAGTAGTGACGACTTTAGTCGTCATTCTTAGCGCAGAGAAGCCGCAACCAATTATCCTTTGTGAAAGCGGGGAGATTGCTTCGGAAAGGACCCTCGCAATGACACAGGAAAGATCGCTCAGCTCGCTATGACAACTTTCTTTTTGCGTTCACTAAAATATCCTTCCTGATATCCCTGATTTCCTCAGATGTTGTACAACCATTTCATGGCTTTATTCAATCCCTTTTGTGCAAGACGCCTCCTGTTTGTTTCTGTATTCATATTCATGGCAAGGTCGAGGGCGCAGGTGTCGGACGTGGTGCATTCGGCAGGGCTCTTGTCTTCCCTGCATACGTCACTTGCGCACTTTGCCGAAGAATCCTTTACGCAGACGTCCTTAACGCAATCGCCCGCATAGTCGGAATTGCATCGGTCGTCTCTACATGCGCCATCGGTATCACTTCCACAATTATCGGAAGTGCAGCTTTTTGAACTATCACTCGTGCAGATGTCATTATTGCAAGCGTCAGAGGCATCGCTTCTGCATGTATCTCTGGTACACTTTCCCACACTGTCAGATATACATTTGTCGTTTACGCAGGATTCGGATTTGTCAGATACGCAGTTATCGGTATTACAAGTTAATGATTTATCACTCACACAGGTATCAGCTACACAAGCACCCGCTGCATCGCTAACACACAAATCGTCCTTGCAAGTTTCGGATGTATCAGCAGTACACGAATCGTTCCTGCAGGTTTTGGATGCATCAGACACACACTTATCATTTGTGCACGCCTCAGAACTGTCACTTCTGCAGGAATCTTCATTGCAAGCGCCAGTGGCGGCGTCGCTCCGGCAGGTATCATTATTACATGTTACCGACTTGTCACTCACACATTTATCCGTGTCACACTTGCCTGACGAATCGCTTACACAGGAATCCTTCTCACAAGTCTCCGACACATCTGAAGTGCAATTGTCGTTTATACAATCACCAGATTTGTCAGATACACACTTATCTTCAACACACTTCAATGAACTATCGCTGACGCATTTATCGTTTTTACAATCACCGGAAGAATCGGACGTGCATTTATCGCTGTTACATTCGAGTGATTTATCGAGTCGACAGGAGTCCGTTGTACAAGCGCCCGATTCATCTTCCTTGCAGGAGTCCTTCGTACAGGAGTCTGATGCGTCTAGTTCACAGGTGTCGTTCGTACATTCGCCTATTGCATCACAATCACACGTATCGTTTTCGCATTTGTCTGAAACATCTAATTCACACTCGTCATTTTTGCAATCACGCGAGCTATCAACAATGCACACGTCTTTTTGTTCACAGGTATGCCCGTCAGCGTCGCTTTCACCACAATTGTCTTGTTTGGTGCAGGTGTCGGTGGAGCACGGTTCGGCGGCGTGTGCCTTTGAGAAAAGGGCTGTGTTGATCCGTGTCAGAGGGGGAATCGAAGGCGCTATGTTTGCGGTAAAAAGTCCCCCCGTAATTCTGCAGAGCCATTTTAAAAATTCCCTTCGGAGTATCATGTTCACGCTCCTTATTTGTTGAGCGAAGTGGTACTTCGCTCAATAAAAGATCATAAATCAGATTAAGGTGTTTTTATCTCGAAACAATTTGAATAGTAAGAATACCCGTAAGCATAGGGCTGTGCGGGCGACCTCGTGTATGCCCTCATCCTGTATGCATATATTTTGCCTGATTGAAGCCCCGCATCGTTAAATGACGCCCTGTTTGTTATAAGTTTTATCAAAAGCTTCCAGGGATTCTTTGATGCACACCCTCCATCTTTCCTGTATATCTCAAATGCCGTTTCATTATTACTTATATCGCCCCAATTGAGGTATACTTCGGTTGAGGAAACTGCAAATCCGGTGATGTTCTGTGGCTGAAAGGGAACAACCGCCTCGTTAGTTGCGGGCGAGCATCCCTTATTATTGCACGCCATGATATAATACACGTGGCTGGTTGCAGTGCCATTTCCCATAGCCGTGGTATCCGTATAACTCTTTTTATCTGCAGGCACTGTTGCCAGGAGGCTCGGAGTTGTTGTGCCTGCCATACGGTATATTTCAAAACGCTTCTCATTATTTGAGTTATCTTTCCACGTGAGTTTTACTTTTTCTGCTGTAAGGGCGGTGGCGTTAAAATTGGTGGGGGCATTTGGCGTGCCGGCATCCCCGGTTCGCGCCTCAGCACAGTCGGTGTATGCCGAGTTATCCGTTCCCTTGTATGCCCTTACCTGATAGGAATAATCGCTTCCGGCTGCTAGTCCCGTATCCGTGAAGGTAGTAACATTTTCGTCTACCTTTGCAATCTCCTGCCACATTGCCTTTGAAGAACAATCGCCGTTTTTGCGTTCTATCTTAAATCCCTTTTCGTTATTTGAATTATCCTTCCAGCCGATGATAATTTTATCCTCTGAAATTGCCCACGCTGTGAGTTTTGTAGGTTTTTCCGGCACTCTTTTCTGCGGATCGCAGGCGCTTATGTGTGCGATGGGAGGCACCTGACCATCAGGTGAATAGGGGGTTTGTGTCTCATCAACCTCGCCTGATTGCGCGGTAATAAGGGTAATGATGCCGGCGTCGGCAAGCCATGCGCTCGTGTGGTTGTCGATTACGCCAAGCGCAGAGATTTCTGCCCCTGAGTTAAGCCGTAATGCGCCAAAGATTGCCACTTCTTCCGATACCTTAATTGTCAGCGGTCCTGTTGAAATAATGGCTACGTCAGAAGGGATGTAGAAACAGGTAAATTGATAACTGCCGGTGAATTGCGTCCCATCGGGGAGTTCCCGCGTGCCGTCGCTATTATAGTCCTTTACTTCCGGATCCCCTGAACATTGACCATCTCCGTTGACGTCTGCCTCAAGGATGCCGTCACCGTCGCAGTCGCGTAAAAAAGGCCCAACGGGGGCTTTCACGTTTACGTCCTGTGACGTCTTGTATATGGGCGTCGGGAGAAACACGGCGTTGTTATTATTTATCACCGTTCCGGCATGGGATTGCCCATGTACCAACGCCACGAAAAGGGTAATTGAAGAAATTCTGTACAACCATTTTATTGCATTATTTAATCCTGTTTGCATAAACTGCCTCCTTCCTTTTTCTGTTCGCATACTTAACGGTTTATCCTGAGCACATGTGTCAGACACTGAACATGCAGGACCTCTGTCTTCCCTGCATTCATCACTGTCACACGTTTCGGATTTATCGAGCACACATACATCTTTTTCGTTACAAGTACCGGAATAATCAGAGTTGCACCGGTCATTCCTGAGACCGCCCGATGCATCTGTTGCGCATTTATCGTTTGTACAGTTACCAGACGAGTCTGATGTGCATGTATCGCCCTCACATGAACCGGAACTATCACCCCTGCAGAAATCGCCTTTGCATCCACCCGAACTATCAGAGTAGCATCCATCCCTTTCGCAGCTACCTGAACTATCATTTCCGCAGGAATCCCGCTCACAATTACCTGAACTATCGGACGGGCAGTAATCGATCTTACATCCCTTCGAACTGTCACTGGTGCAGGTATCGCTTTCGCAACCGCCTGATTTATCGCTTTCACACTTATCGTTCGTACATTCACCCGATTTATCGCTTGTACAGGAATCTCCTTTGCAGTACCCCGAACTATCAGATAAGCAGGAATCATTCTCGCATACATCAGAACTGTCAGCAGTACAGGCATCACGTTTACAATCCTTGGATGAATCAGATTTACAGGAATCATTCTCACACGCCCCTGACGAATCACTTGAACAATTATCGGTAAGGCAGTTTCCGGAACTGTCGGAAGTGCATACGTCATCAGTACATTCTCCCGATGAATCGGAGGTACAGGAATCCCGTTCGCATTTACCGGACTTGTCGGATCCGCAGATATCAGTTGTGCATTCTCCCGATTTATCAGATGTACATAGATCATTGTTGCATTTGAGTGAGCTATCCGCGCTGCATGAGTCTGTTATACAGTCGCCTGATGTATCTTCCTTGCAGGAGTCCTTTGTACAGGAATCCGATGCATCCAGATCACAAGTGTCATCTGTACATTCGCCTATTGCATCACAGTCACACATATCGTTTTCACATCTGTCTGAATAATCTAATCTGCACTCATCAGTTTTGCAATCGCGCGAGCCGTCAACAACGCACACGTCTTTCTGTTCACAGGTGTGTCCGACAGTATCCTTTTCACCGCAATTATCCTGTTTGCTACAAGTGTCCTCTGCGCATGTTTCAGATGCATGGACGCCTGAGAGAAACGCAGTATTAATCCTGGTAAGCGGAGGTATTGAAGGCGCCGCGTTTGCGGCAAAAAGTCCACCGGCTATTTTGTAAAGCCACTTTAAGAGTTCTCTTCTGTGTATCAAGGTCGTCCTCCTTTGGCGTTTGTAATGTTTAGTGTAGTGGCAAGACGTGCCTTGCCACTACCTGTGTTTTAACAAATGCTTCGCCCCATACTTCTCTGACTCGTTCTGGTTAGGCTGCTATGGTCGAAATTTTTGGTTTTCAACCCAACCCATACAACCATTTTATTGCATTGTTTAAACCTGTTTGCATAAATGCCCTCCGTTCTTTTCGCATACTCACCGGTTTATCCTGCGAGCATGTGTCGGATACTGAACACGCAGTACCTTTGTCCTCACGGCACAGGTCTCTGTCGCATGCACTCGAGTCGGTTTCACACCCTTTATAATCCAATACACAGACGTCCTTTTCTGTACACGAACCAGAATAGTCGGAGTTGCACCGGTCATTCCCGCAGGCGCTGGATGAGTCGTTTACACATGTATCGCTTGTACAAGCGCCTGATTTATCACTTGTGCAGGTATCATCCTGACAGGCTCCGGATTTGTCCTGACTACAGAAATCACCAGTAAAGCAGGCGCCGGATTTATCAACCGCACAGACGTCCTTTTCCATGCAAGCGCCCGATTTGTCCAGGTTACACCTGTCTGTCTGGTTGCTTACGGTAAAATCTTCGCTGCAGGCAGGGTCCCAGTTGCCACCTGATTTGTCTGTTGTGCAGGTATCATTCTTGCAAGCCCCGGAACTATCCGTTGCGCATTGGTCGTTTACACAGGCGCCCGATTTGTCCGGGCTGCATGAGTCATTGAGACAAGCGCCCGATGAGTCTGAACTGCACGAATCATTTTGCAGGCAGCCACCCGATTTGTCAGAGTCGCATGAATCGTTTTGCAGACAGGCGCCTGATTTGTCTGTAGTGCATACATCCTCAGTACACTCACCCGAAGAATCGGATGAACATGAATCCCGTTCACATTTTCCAGACTTGTCGGAACCGCAGACATCCGCTGTACATTCACCCGATGAATCAGATGTGCATAAATCATTTTTGCATTCAAGTGATTTATCCTGGTCACAGGAGTCCGTTGTACATGCACCTGATGTATCTTCCTTGCATGAGTCCTTTGTACACGTATCCGATGCATCCAGCCCACAGGTGTCATCCGTACATTCGCCTATTGCATCGCAATCACACTTGTCGTTTTCACACCTGCCTGAATAATCTAATCTGCACTCATCAATTTTGCAATCACGCGAGCCGTCAACGACGCACACATCTTTCTGTTTACAGGTGTGCCCGACAGTATCCTTTTCACCGCAATTATCCTGTTTTGAGCAGGTGTCCTCTGTGCAGGTATCTGACGCATGGGCGCCTGAGAGAAATGCAGTATTAATCCTGGTAAGCGGAGGTATTGAAGGCGCTATGTTTGCGGCAAAAATGCCTCCGGCTATTCTGTAAAGCCACTTTAAGAGTTCTCTTCTGTGTATCATATGTATTCTCCTAACCTGAACAAGTCGGAAAACGTAGCGCGGGTGGTTTATCGTTCGACTGAGCTCACGACGAAGTCCCCCGCCCCGTTAGTAGTGACGACTTTAGTCATCATTCATATATATTATCTATCACGGGAAGTAACCGTAGAGACAAGGCAGTGCCTTGTCTCTGCAAACCTTTTCACACAAAGCCGCCAAAAAGATGCATGGGAGAAAGGGGGCAAGGGAGCAGGGGTGAATTTTCCCAAATTCCCTCATTGTAGGGCGACCAGCCTGGTCGCCACTACTTACGCTCCCTGCTTGTTGTTACCTCCATGTCTTTGTGTGATTACTCCTCTTATTTGTAAAAAATTCTTTTTTGGTATTAGTTTAGCTTTTTTGTAAGTTTTTCTTCGTGACCTTCGCGTGCTTCGTGGTTCAACCCTTTTGTATTGTGGCTTTGCTGAGTTATAAAATTAATAAATGACGACTAAAGTCGTCACTACTAACTGGACGTATAGGAATTTCATACTTGTAGCCGCAGACTTCAGTCTGCGCAGGCTGAAGCCGTGTGTCTACATGAGCGCAGGCTAAAGCCGTGCGGCTACACTGGTTGTTGTCTTTGGCAACCTAATTTAATCATTTCCCCTTCGTGGTAAAAGATTTTTCCACTCCATACGATATACCCGCCGCATTCTTCGCCACTATCCGGTAATAATACCTTGTTTCCGGAAACAACCACGGCATATCGATATTTACCTTTTTTCTTCCTGTTAACGTCTTTTTGGATGATTTCAGATTGAATGAACCGCTAAATATATCATACTCAAACCATACCTTTGTCGGTAAACCATTGGCATTTACGTTGCCAGTGAGTGTTGCCGAATACGTTTCTATATTTTTTGCCAGACCCGTTTTTGCCACGGGTTTATTGCCTGCGATTACCAGCTTGGTCGCATACTTGAGGTCTTTGTTGTCCATATCAAAATAGCTGATGTGCGCCCAGCCATTTTCATCAACCGCTAACGATGTATCCCACCCAACGGCGCCGTTGTTATCCACCGTACTGGCTGTCCACGTCCCCGTGACATTCGTTGCATACTTTAAATCCGTGTTAGTCGAATCATAATAACTGATGTGCACCTTGCCCTTCCCGTCTATCGCAATTGAAGTAAACAGTCCTACAAGCCCATCGCTGTCCACCGTTTCCTTTGTCCACGTCCCCGTTACATTGTTAGCATACCTGAGGTCTCCGTTAGTACTGTCGAGATAGCTGATGTGCGCCTTGTCTTGCCTATCTATTGCTATTGAAGGGTACCCACCCATAAATCCGTCACTGTCGACCGCTGTTGCTGCCCATGAACCAGTAGCATTTGTTGCATACCTGAGGTCCTTGTTTGTATCGTCATAATAAGCAATGTGTGCCTTGTCTTTCCCGTCTATTGCTATAGAGCTAAAATAGCCTACGGCTCCATTCGTATCGATTGGCGTGGTGACCCATGCGCCTGTAACATTTGTGGCATACTTTAGGTCGCCGCGACTCAAATCCATATAGCCGATGTGCGCCTTCCCTGCGGCATCGAGGGCTATAGAGGGATATTGACCTGTAATTGCATCGCTATCCACCGTTTCCGGAACCCATGAACCCGTTGTATTTGTGGTATATATGAGGTCGCTGCTTGTTGCGTTATAATAGGCGATGTGCGCCTTGCCATTCCCATCCACCGCTATTGATGAATCGGAGCCTACTAATCCGGCGCTATCAACTATTGTGGTTACCCATGAACCGTTGGCATTCGTGGCATACCGAAGGTCTCCATTGCCACGGTCATAGTAACTGATGTATACCTTGCCTTTCTTATCAACCGCCAGTGAATTAGAGACACCAACATCTCCGATGCTATCCACCGTTGTTATCTTCCATGTATCAGCAGCGGCATTTAAGACAGGTTTTGTCGAACTCGCCTCATTATCTTTCTGAGGTAAAGCCTCTTGCTGGTAATATTGCCTGTCTGCCGGCGCCGCAATCATGTCTTCAACCATTATAATCGGGTTTGTACCTGCATGCACAATAAAAAAGACACTGAACGAAGACACAGCGAGCAAAACCATCGGTACATAAATATTCTTAATTTTCATTTCATTATTCTCCTAAAATCTAGAGCAATCATGAGGTAATCTAGAAGCTAAAATATATCTTGGTAAAATATAAAAGATTCAAAAAAAAGACTGTTAGCCACAAGATTACTTCAAGATATTTGAGATTAAAGGCATAAAAAAATGAATAATGAATATAGAACAAGGAATTTCGAATTATGAGGTTTTCTTATCCTTTAATATTCGATATTCTCTTTCATTAAATATAGTTCCTTGCGGCTTTGTGGCTTCGTGTGATTATTTCTCTTATTCGCAACTACTCTGGCGGTCCCTCTGCTCCGTGATATTGGCGTACCCAGAGCCGCTTGCCGCTTAGATTGTAAGCAACCGTGGAATAATCATATCTAGTATTAAAATTGTAAGTTAATCCCGTAACCGCAACGTTGCCATGTGCATTTACTGCCAGTGCCACTGCGTTTACCAGCAAACCGCCAGGTTGACGGTATTGCCGTGTCCAGAGCCGCTTGCCATCGGTAGCTCGATATGCTACGGTGGCATAATCATGGTACCTGTTTGCGGTGCCGGTAACGTACACATTTTCCTGTCCATCCGTGCCAATGGCTACTGCTTCGTCCGGACCGTTGATTGACCCGTTATAGCGTTTCTCCCAGAGCAGTTTACCCGCAGGGCTGTATGCAACGGTGGCATAGTCCTGTGCCGAGCCATCCCTGTAAGAAGCGCCGGTTACGTAGACATTGCCCTGTCCATCCACCGTTATACCGCTGGCGCGGTCGCTCTGTGTCTCCACCCCCGTGTAGCGTTTTACCCACATTTCCTCACCTTCAGTGGTGTAAGCGATGGTGACATAATCCGCGGATGTGTATACCCCATTGGAATATCCGGTTACATAAACATTGCCTTTTGCGTCTAGTCTGATAGCCGATGGAACGTCTGTCCCGTACCCCGTTCCATTGTAACGTCTGGTCCAGAGTTCCTTGCCGGCGGGGTCGTATTTAACAGTGACGTAATCACCCCCTGCATCAACGGCAATAGCGGTAGCTACATCAAGCGAGTCGGCTGTTCCGTTATAGCGGCGCATCCACAAGCGTGTGCCGTCGGATCTGTACTTGATGGTGATGTAGTCGGTATCTATGCTTGGTTGGTAATCAATGATATTGTAGGTGTTCTCCTTGCCCGGCAAGCTATATACGCCACCGGCGACATAGACATTTCCCTCATCGTCTATGGCAATAGCCGTCCCCGGAACGCCTATTTCGCGTTGTACCCAGAGCAGTTTGCCGTCAGGGGCGTACTTGATTGTGGCAATCTCATTGCCACCATTTGTATCTGAATTTCCGGTGACGTAGACGTTGCCCTGTGCATCCACAGCCATTGCCACGGCTTCATCATACAAGCCAAAAGCCCATGCCTGGTGTGACCAGCAAAACACCAGTACCAGGCACAAAAATACAGACAGAACAACAAGATGCCATTTTAAAAAAATGGCGTGTGATTTGGTGGAGTTGGAAATATAATCCATACATTCGCCCTCGATATTGTTTGATACGAAAATACCCCTCACCCTAACCCTCTCCCACAAGGGGAGAGGGAACTTTCCCTCCCTTGATGGGAGGGGTAAAGGGCGGGTGGCATATTTTCATGACCTCTTGTGAGCTTCAGCTCATGATTGTTTACTCTGTAAAAAACACATCCGCAGATTTCGCAGATTGACACAGATTATTCGATAGTAACAATTTGGTTTTTTGGTAACAGTATCGCCGGTACCTTGTTTGTAGTAGCGACTTCAGTCGCTTGTTAGTAGTGACGACTTTAGTCGTCATTCCTTCCGTGTAAAGCGACTGAAGTCGCTACTACAAACAGACGACTAAAGTCGTCACTACAAACGCGGGGGATAAACCACCCGCGCTACTCCCCTGTCTTCTGTGCGGTAATTTGCACATTGCTTTTTTACAAATACTTGATAGGGGACTTGGTTGCGGCTTTGCGGTGCTATGAGATTACTACTGCCATAAATTTCAAACATCAAAGACGCAAATGCCCATAGTACTTTTCAATGCTTGTGTAAAATATAAACTATGGGGTTCAGATTAAAAATCTGAACCCGCACAAGGTACTGTTTGTTTATGAGTGAAAGATTGCTTTACTCCGTTCGCAATGACATTAATCAGTCAGTTTATTTAACTCATTTACCATAAATTTTTCGCGCTCTTTTGCGTATTTCGTGGGGTAGCTTTTTTATTTTTCATCAACAAGGTAAGACTCTGTCCCCTTTTCATACATCTCACTCAAAATATCTTTGTCGCTTATCTTAAGCTCGGAGTTGATAGCCATGGCGCATTCTATCTCGTGCCTTATTATTTCGCAACTAAAATCATTGTCTGGCATCTCCAGATTCCCGTGCATATCGACGGCGTGTTTCCAGCAACCGCCACCGCAAAGATACCGTGCCCAACAATCCTTGCATACAGGGCGATTGTCCACCGTAAGGTCGAGTATCTTTTGTTGGAGGTCAAGGTCTATGCCACTGCCCACATTTCCCATTTTGTATTTCTCCATGCCCACGAACCTGTGACAGGGATAAAAATCTCCCTCCTGTGAAAGGGCAAAATACGTCCTTCCCGCGCCGCAATAATGGGCAAGCCTCTCTCTGATAACCCTCGTCTGGCGTATGTACCTTACAAGATTGGAATAGTTAAAGTAACGGTTATTTCTTACGCTCTTTACGAGCATGTCAGCAAGTGTTTCATGTTGGTGTTTGATTTTCTCAATGTCTTCCCTCCTTACAGCCGTTCCCCCAAATTTACCAATGGCAGGTTCTATGTGGACCGAGCCAAACCCAATAGATAGGAGGTGATCAACCACTTCAAGGAGATTTACAAGATCGTGGGAAACGGTGGCCCGTGCCGGAACCTTGCCTCTCCGTGCAGAAATGAGCCGTTTTATTCCCGGAAGAACATGCTCATAGGAGCCGCCTCCATCGCGAAGGCTGCGGTTTCTGTCCTGAATCTCTTTTGGTCCGTCTATGGAAATCTGGCATCCCACCCTATTCTTGACTAAAAAGTCAACAACCGTTTCATTCAGGAGCAGACCGTTCGTGGAGAGAGAAATGTCTATCTTTTTGCCGCTTCCCGTTTCCTTTTCTCTGATATATGGGACAATCTTTTGTATGAGGTCGAATTCCAGGAGAGGTTCGCCGCCAAAGAAGATAATGCTAAGGTCTTTTTGATTGCCTGAGTTCTCAATCAGAAAGTCTACCCCTCTTTTTGCAATATCGAAAGACATGCCACTCGTCCTGGCGCCATAAAGGTAGGGGGAGTCTTTCCATTCTTCCTGCCCCTGACCGTAGCAATAGCTGCAACCCATATTGCAGCCATGGGTGACCATGAGTTCCAGGTGTCTGATCCCCCGGCGTTTCTTAAGAACAGGTTTTTTCTTAGTACCGCTGGATGTTCCCTCTTTCAAAAATCCTTCCTGTCTCAGATAGAAGAGGGTGTTTTTGATCTCATCCTTTTTATAACTCTTTTTCAATAATTTTACAGGATCATTGTTATCGGCCTTTGAAAGCAAGGTAACCAGGTCGCAGGCAAGCGGTGTTATCTCATAAAAGAGCATGGTTTCAACGTTGAAGAGGATGTTTTTTTCGAACATCCTGAAGAGGTGGTATTCTGCGAGGTGGCAATCGGTTTTCATGTTTTTGCACCTTTACTGCGAAAAATAAGACGTGAACGGCCGCTTTTACATTTAAGGACGACCGTCAGAAGAAAAAAGTATGGCTGAAGGTTGTAAAAAATATATCTCTGAATCCAGGCAGGAGCCAACTCCTGTTGGCGACCGGCTTTTGCTCGCCGGTGCGAAATGTCCATCGCCGTCAGGAGACGGCTCCTACCAGAAGATTATTTTTTGCGGTAAATATTTAAACCGATCTTCTCTTCCCGCCCCGGAACGCTCACATTGCCCTCCGTTGATGCGACAATGATATTCTTCCCTGACGAAGATGGTCCAAACTCCTTTGATAAGTCAATTTTTATGGTAAGTATGTTTCCTTCTACAGAAAATTCCACGTTTTTCATAATTTCTGATACCTCACTTTCTTAAACGTTAATATTACAATTTAAATTAGGCCTTCGGCAACTTTTTATTGTAGCGCGGGTCTCTTACGGTTTAAACTGTTTAAACTGATTAATCGGTTTAAACAGTTTAATCAGTATTTATCGGGTACAATAATCTGTGAGAGGTCGGCGATTTTTGCGGAGTAGAGTTCGTTGACCTCCCTGAGCAGTAAAAGTCGGTTATTACGCACCTTTTCGTCCTCCACATTTACAAATACCCTGTCGAAGAAGGTATGAACAGGCTTAGCAAAGGCATCGCAATAGGTATAAGACGCCTCGTCGTATTTCTTTTCATCAATGTGTTTCCAGATGTCTGCACAAACCTTCTTATACACATTCCACACGGTAACTTCGTCCTGTTCCGTAAAGAGCCCTTCGTTTACGACTCCGCTGGTACTCGCCTTTTTCCCGATATTGAATGTCCTTTCGACCACCGTTACCAGGTCAGCCCACCACGTTCTCTGTGAAATATCCGCTAATGCCTTTAATCTTTGAGATACATTGTTGATATCATCAAAACCTATCCCCGCGTTTAAGGCGGCGTTCACGAGGTCGTGGCGATAGCCTTTTTCAATGTTCACCTGAAATAATCTGTCCCTGAAAAATTCCTTTATGGATACTGTTAATTCTTCGGGTGTTTTCGTATGTTCATGGGGCGTCTTTTCCCTGTGTAAAGGGAGTAATGATAAAGATTGGCGGAGTATATCTCTCAGCTCCAGGGTGAATCCATGTTCTTCCACGATGCGGATAATGCCATAGGCATGCCGCCGCAATGCATAGGGGTCCTGGGAGCCTGTTGGGATTAAATTGAGCGCAAAACAACTGCATATCGTGTCAAACTTATCTGCCAGTCCCACAACTGCGCCAATCTTTGAAGAAGGGATGGTATCCGATGCGAAACGAGGCATGTAGTGTTCCGCAATTGCAAGGGCAACCGGCGGTTCTTCACCGTCCCATTCAGCATATTCCCTGCCCATAATTCCTTGTAGCGCCGGGAATTCGCCTACCATTTGTGTGAGAAGGTCTGCCTTGCATAGGATTGCCGCGCGTTCGATTAATTTTTCGTCTTCGATAACCAGTTCATTTGAGGCGATGAGTTTGTGCGCAATATACTGTGAAAGCTGTTCAATTCTCCTTGTCCTGTCGTAGTAATTTCCCAATTTTTCCAGAAAACTCAGGTTTTTCAATTCATCCACACGTTTTTCCAGGGGGGTTTTTCTGTCTTCTTTCCAGAAGAATCGGGCATCGGAGAGCCGCGCCTTCAGCACGCGTTCGTTACCCTGGATGGTCGTCTGTGCATTGCTTTCGTCGCGATTGAGCACGGCGATAAACTTCCCCAATAATTTCCCATTTTGCCTTTTAATAGGAAAGTACCGCTGGTGTTCCTTCATGGCTGTTACGATGACGTCTGCGGGGATGTCGAGGAATTCCTCATCAAAACCGCATTCAATCGCATTGGGATATTCCACAAGGTTGGTTACCTCATCCAGCAATTCTTCATCATCAATGGCAGCGCCATACGGAGCCATGAGTTGTGTTATCTTTGTTCTCAGAAACTCACGACGTTCTGTCATATCAACGACGACCTTTTCCTGTTTAAGCGTCTGGTTGTATAAATCCCAATCGGCGCAGGGAATCGCAATCCTTTTTCCCGACAGGAAGGGATGTCCGGAGATAAATATGTCTGATTTAATACCATTGACTTCCAGAGGCACAACCCTGTCTCCAAAGAGCGCCAGAAATGAGCGTATGGGGCGGGCAAAAAAGAGACTGTTCCCTTTCCACTTCATGGATTTGGGGAAAGAAATTTTCCGGACAATTTCAGCTAAAATTTCAGGCAGGATGCGCAGGGTATCCTGTCCTTCAATCTTTTTTGTTGCAAAACAATAATCACCTTTGGGCGTCTTTTTTATCTGAAGGTCTTTGATATCGATGCCCTGGGATTTGGCAAAGCCAAGCCCTGCCTTTGTGGGATTTCCTGTTTTATCAAAGGCAATGGGGGCAGAAGGTCCCTGGACTTCTTCGGTAACGCTTTCCTGCCTCTGTGGCAACCCTTTTACAAACAGGGTCAATCTCCTCGGTGTGCCGGTTGCATAAACAGATTCAGACTCCAGGCGGTGTTCTTTTGTTTGTTCGGTAAAGAGTGTTTTTATTTGTTCTAACGCCGGGGCAATATAACCGGCGGGGATTTCTTCGGTTCCAATTTCAAAAAGCAAGTCTGTCATAGTAATAATAAAAAATTTACGAGTTGTGATTTACGCAGGTGGAAAAGATTGCATCACATCTTAAACAGATGGGCATGCGATTGCAATAAAAAAATACTTGTTACTCCTTGTTGTCTATGACCTTGCTATGATCGAATCAGCATTTTAAGGTCTTTCTATTTTTTTATAACCGCCCGTTCAATCACAACGGGAGTAGTGGGGACGTCATCAAATCCTGCCTTTGTTTTTGTAGGTACATTTCCAATGGTATCCACCACATCCATACCCTCAACAACCTTGCCAAAGACACAATATCCCCAACCTTGGGTGGTTTTTCCTTTATGATTAAGGAAATCATTGTCTACCGAGTTAATGAAAAATTGGGCTGCGGCCGAGTGGGGATCCATGGTGCGTGCCATAGCAATTGTGCCCCGTTGATTCTTAAGTCCATTGTAGGCCTCGTTGGAAATGGGATCCCGCGTAGGTTTCTCATGCATGTCTGCAGTAAAACCACCACCCTGAATCATGAATCCCTTAATCACCCGATGAAATATGGTGCCATCATAGAATCCGTCACGGACATACTGGAGAAAATTTTCCACGGTCTTTGGCGCTGATGTGGAATCGAGTTCCAGCACGATGACGCCACGATTAGTCTCCAGTTGAACACGGGGATTTGAAGTATCTGCCCGGGATATTTGTACTACGCAAAACAAGGCAATAATAAGCACACCGATACACTTTTTCACGATCTTTCTCCTTTTTAGTTTATGGCTTAGAAATTTTAAATGTAGAATCGTAGCGCAGGTGGTTATCCACCCCCCTTTACCGACCATAAAGGCTTCGTCGTGAGCGCTCAGCCGAACGGTCGGCGCTACAATAAAATAAATTGTCAGCATATTATCGTATGACGTAGCAAACATCAAGCAAAAACAGGCAGAATTATGATGCAAAGCCAGGGTGTTTGTTATAATGTATCACCTAAACAATGAATTTAAGTCATGAATATTTACGGATTATCACGAATCTTTTCATGATCGATTCGACCTGATACAGGTCTTGTTTCTGCCAGTCATCGGACAATGTCATTAAGTTAAGGAGTATTTGATCAAAACAACCCCCTTTATCCCCCTTTTCTAAGGGGGATTTTACGGCAAATGGCTTAACTTAATGACATTGAGTTATCGGAGGTATAAGGAAAAGGTGTAACGGTTCACGTGTACAGTTAAATGGCATAGCCAACCCCTGAAATCCATCTTTATCAAGGGTGACCTAACGAAATCCCCCTTAGAC
>CAYJME010000048.1:14414-18687 GCA_964370795.1 uncultured candidatus Brocadiaceae bacterium | reverse complement strand
CGGAGAAAGCCTTATAGAATGTCTCAAGCGCGAATTGAAAGAAGAATTAGGCATAAAAGCCGCTGTAGGCCATTCTCTTCCACCTGTAACGCACAATTACCAAACATTTTTAGTAACACTCCATCCGTTCATTTGTACAATCATCGATGGTGAAATTACACTTCATGAACATGCAGCACTTACCTGGTTAATTCCTCAAGAACTTCATACACTCGACTGGGCAGAAGCAGATTGGCCAGTGATACAATTATATCGGGAATTTCTCAAGACTCATCAAAGGTGATGCGTTAATGCAGTACAATAAAATTGATTCTCTTCCTGCAGGCATCTATGACGCCCTGCTCGATGAAAGATTGAGAGAGACTCTTAAGTCTCATCCTGAAATACGATCTATTTTATCCAAGCTCGATCCAGAGGAACAGCCTGTACGCTATGCCGCATTCATTGCCAAAGTAATTGAACAGGTGCTGCGACAGGAGGTTAATCCTGATGTACGTCTTGCCCTTTGTAATAGGTTGATCGACCAGATATCAGACGATATAAACATAAATCATTTTAAAAAAATGAGGCTCGTACAGGATCAAGAATCCGTGTTAGAAGAGATTACACCGCCTCATTATACACAGCAAGGTATTCCGCGTCCAGTAACCTCTCTTGTCGAAAGCAGCTTGTTTACTGGTTCACCTCACGAACCTCAGCTTTCCCATGAATTGCTTCAAGAAATGCGCTCTGCCGATAGTGTAGATATACTGGTTTCTTTCATCAAGTGGTCAGGGTTACGTCTTCTGATACCCGGCTTTGAGGACCTTCTAATGCGTAACGTTCCTGTCAGGGTTATTACCACCTCATATATGGGTGTGTCAGATCCTTCTGCGGTGGAGTGGCTGGCAAAGCAACCAAACGTAGAGGTAAGAGTATCTTATGATACTGATAGAACGCGATTACACGCTAAGGCATATCATTTTTACCACAAGTCTGGCTACTCAACGGCCTACATCGGCTCGGCCAATATATCACATGCGGCAATAACGAGTGGACTCGAGTGGAATCTTAAGATAACGACCCAGGATATGCAACACATACTCAATAAGTTCTGTGCAGAGTTTGAGACATATTGGAACAGTAAGGAGTTCATTCGATATGATCTCAATAATCCCCAGCCATTACGTGAGGCTATACGGCATGCCCGTAATCCAAGAACACAAATACCAATAGCTTTTTTCGACCTTCGTCCACACCCTTTTCAGGAACGCATTCTCGACGCACTGGAATCAGAGCGTAATATTCATGGACATTGGCATAACCTTATCATTGCTGCCACCGGTACGGGAAAAACAGTCATAGCAGCCTTTGATTTCAAGCGTTTCTTTGAAAGACATCGTAGTCAAGCACGGCTTCTATTTGTTGCGCATCGGCGAGAAATTCTTGAACAGGCTATAGCCACATTTAGAAATGTATTGCGAATGGCTGATTTTGGGGAACTCCTTGTTGGCCCGTTTCAACCAATTCGCATGGACCATTTGTTCTGTTCGGTAGATATGCTGACAAGTCGTAGGCTATGGGAACAAGTTAACAAAGATTTTTACAATTACATTGTTATTGATGAAGTACATCACGGGCCGGCTGAAAGTTATCGTCCTATTTTTGACCATTTTAAACCTCGTATATTGCTTGGTCTGACGGCAACACCTGAGCGTATGGATGGGAAAAGTGTTGCAGCAGATTTTGGAAACCGGCTTGCGGCAGAGATCCGTTTGCCGGAAGCTCTCGAGGAAAAACTGCTTTGCCCGTTTCATTACTTTGGTGTTACCGATCCGGTATCTATCAGTGAAGACAAATTTTGGAAAAATGGTAAATATGATATCCAAGAGCTTGAGAACGTCTATACCGGCGCCCATATTTTAGCTGGGCAACGCCTTGACGCTATACTCAATGCACTCCTGCGCTACGAACCTGATTTATCTCTCGTAAGAGGTATCGGATTTTGTGTATCGGTTAAGCACGCGAAATATATGTCACAAATGTTCAACGACCGTGGGATTCCGTCCGCTGTTCTTATAGGAGAGACAAACGATGAAGCGCGACCTGCTCTTTTGCGAAATTTTTGAGAGGGTAAATTATCTTTTCTGTTTACCCGCGATGTGCTTAATGAGGGGCTTGATGTCCCTGAAGTGAATACCGTTTTATTTTTAAGACCAACAGAAAGCCTTACTGTGTTTTTACAACAGTTGGGCCGAGGGTTACGACACGCGCCCGGAAAAGATTGTTTAACAGTTCTTGATTTTATCGGCCAAGCTCATAGGCGTTACCGCATCGATCTAAAGCTTAAAGCTTTATTGCCTAAACATCGCTTTGCAATCGATCGAGAGGTTGAGCTCAATTTTCCCCATCTTCCTGCAGGATGTTCTATCCAACTTGACCGTCTTGCACGAGAATACGTTCTTACAAACATCCGTGAGAATTTACGAAACCTTGCTGTACAAATTCCAGAGCGTTTGCAAACCTTTGAGAGTGAATCGAGGTTGCCTCTTACTTTTAGCAACTTCGTGCGTTATCATGAATATGAGCCTGACATGCTACTTGTAAGAGAAACATGGTCTGGTTGGAAAGCTAAAGCACGCCTCGTACCACCACCACTTGATCCAGACATCGTTCAGCTTAAGGACGCTCTTCTAAG
Organism: uncultured candidatus Brocadiaceae bacterium; assembly: GCA_964370795.1. Taxonomy (GTDB): domain Bacteria; phylum Planctomycetota; class Brocadiia; order Brocadiales; family Brocadiaceae; genus JAHFOW01. The sequence goes on along the minus strand of CAYJME010000048.1, from coordinate 16,010 downwards.
GGCTGCATTCACAACTGGCCATAAAGAAATCAATTGCTTACGCCAGGTTGTAGCAAGACTCCGACAAGGCGATTTATCAGGGGCAATATCTATAGCTGGTGAATCCATATTGTCTGTTCATTACCGATTGTGGAGCAAACCTGGCGCAAAGCTTGGAATCAAGACTATTGAGGATTCATTTAGACGGCTTGCAGGCAACCCATCTATACTTGCCGACCTGGATGATATTCTCGAATGGGCAGCTACAGAAACTCGAATCAGCGGGATTCCTGTAGATGTTCCCTTTCCATGCACATTTGAACTTCATGCGCAGTATAGCAACGTGGATATAAAGGCTGCGCTTGGACAGGCAATGCTCGAATCCGCTGGTCAAACCGGTGTTGGTGTGCTACACTTCAGAGATTTAAAGGCGTACGCTTTACTTATTACATTCCAGAAAACCGAGCGCGAATTCTCCCCAAGTACCATGTATGCGGATTACCCTATCAGCCGGGAACTATTACACTGGGAATCACAGTCAAACACCACACAAGATAGCGAGACTGGCCAGAATCTGATTCATCATAAAAAGCGTGGCTATACCGTTCTGTTATTTGCACGAGACGTGAAGAAAAAAAATGGGATTGCTGTCCCATTTGTATACTTGGGGCCTGCCGATCTTGTCGATTATGAAAGTGAACGACCAATCAAGGTTATTTGGAGATTACGATACCCTATGCCAGCAGAGATGTATGAGGAAAACCGCCGTGGTGGATGATTACCTTAAACAACCATTGGATTGCAGGGTTTCTGAAATCAGGTATACCATTGACCGGGAAGGATTATCTGGAAAAATTTTTAAAAATATCTCATAAGGAAAATATTTTTATTAAATATTCTCAAAGCAACTGAGTTCGATCATCCGGCAACTGTTGTCCTTCAGGGATTTTGAGTATAAAAACAGTCTGGAAAAAATAGAGGTTAGAGGATGATTTAATTTATAAGCAGATTCGAAATGCAAGGCACAGATTTGAAGATTTATATATTTCCGGGGCAAATTCGCTCCTTATTTGTTATGAAAACAAGCGCATCAAAGGCATTTGACTACAACTGGCTTTAAAAACTCCGCGACGATAATCGTGGGTGATAGATGATACGCGGGTATAACGACTAAAGTCGTTACTACTAACAGACGACTAAAGGTCATCACTCAATTACTTCCGTGGCCCTTTGAATCAGAGAAGGCGGAATTACTAACCCTACTTTTCTTGCAGACTCAATATTGATAATCAATTTGGTTTTTGTGTACGGCATAAATGGAATTTTTTCAGGATTTTCACCGCGCATGACCCGCGCCGCTATGAATCCGGCGTCTCTGCCACCGTCGTAATAATCACGCGCAAGCACAATGGCAGCGCCTGCGTGCGCTTGTGTACTCTGAAAGGCAAATACAGGCAGCTTTGCCATATTCGCCGCCCGTACAATAGCAGGAAATGAGGAGGCCGTAAGATTTCCGGGAATCTGGCAAAGCACATCAATCTTTTTACTGCACAACGCCATTGCGGCATCTGAAACTTCGCTGCTCGTATTTGCCGCAACGGTAATTACCTCTATGCC
>CAYJME010000048.1:0-14404 GCA_964370795.1 uncultured candidatus Brocadiaceae bacterium | reverse complement strand
GCCCGCCTTTTTTGCGGCGGTTGTTATTTTGTCTTTATGCAAGACGGTGTTTACTTCAGAAGGAACAAAGAGCGTTCCGATGACACGGACAGACGGAATGCATTCACGAAGCGCTGCCATCATGTCATCGTAAGCGCCTTCCATATAAACCCCGGTTATGTTTGGCAAATGATCGTTATCGCTCTTGCCGGCGCCTGCAACGATGGCATTGGCGATATAGGTAAAAACAACAGGTATATTGCGCACCCTCTGAATGGCAGCTTGAAGGGTTGGTGTTGACAGGGCAATCAGAAGGTCTGTTCCTTCCGAAATTGCGGCATCTATGAGCCCGTTTACCGTTACCATATCGCCCTGCGCATTCTGAATTTTTATCTCATAGTCACGTCCCTTGACAAGCCCGGCATCGGCCAATCCGGCAAGTACGCCTCTTTCGCTGTCCTCCACGTCCAGCACGTTCGAATACTCAATCAGATTGATCTTCCATTTTTTTGAGAGTTGCCCGGTTTCAGCCTGTTTTATGACTGTTTGCAGCATCTCCGCCTTTCTTGCCTGCCTTTGATTCCAGTCGCTTACCAGCAAAACGGCAGAAATAATGGCGATAAGGAAAATACCCAGTGATAGACGTTTGATGATAAACCACATGTTCTTAGCCCGAACGCTTCATAAAAATAAATAATCCGTTTCTTTTTTCTTTGATATTATTTTTACTTCACTTATTCACAACGACATCACATTCACGAACAAGTTCAGGTGGAAAGGTAACGCCCAATTTCCGTGCAACCGCAAGGTTGAGCAATGTTGTCTTGATTGCAACCTCCTCGAAGGGTAAATTTTTCGTGCTTTCCCCCTGCAGAACACGCATCGCCAATTTTGCCGCTGCATATCCAGCCTGGTAATATCCCAGCCCGATACAGGCAAGGACGCCACGCTCAACAAATTCTGGGTCATTATTAATGATGGGCAATTTATAATCGTTTGCCACTTTTACAATGCCGTCAAACGCCTGAATTGCCGTGTTATCGCCCGTTATCCAGAATGCCTGAATATTTCTGTGCGCCAGCACCTGTGCAGCCTGGAATACCTCGTTTGTGCCTGTGACTGCAACCTCTTCAAGCTTTATTCCACGCTGCCGAAACATATCACGACCCACGGCAACTACCTTCCGGGAGTTCGCTTCTGAGCTATTATAAAGCGTTCCCACAGATCGTATTCCTGGCACGAGTCTTTGGATTAAATCAACCGTATCCCTGACAGGTGGAAAGGAACCAACTCCTGTAATGTGCGGAAGGTGGTCGGTACGGGTTTTTCCTGCACCAGCAGCAATCGGATCGTAGACGTAGGTAAAAACAACCGGCTTTTTTTTGACCATACTGCATGCAGCCGTCAGGCAGGGGGTCGTCATTGTTATAATGAGGTCGAGTTCCTGGTTGTCATAATTTTGGAGCAATGCGGGGATATTAACAATCTCAGCCTGTGCATGTGTCTTACGAATTTCAAGATTCTTCCCTTCTTCCAATCCTAAATCCCGGAATCCGTCAAAGAGTCCCTGCATACATGAATCGGCGCCGGGTTCAGGGGCAAAATACACAATCCCAATCTTATAGACCCGTCCTTGTGGTTGTTTTGATGACACAACAACTTCTTTTATAATATTCCCTGCTTCATCAATTACCTCATCGGCGCGATGAAGGACATCCTCTGTCAGTCTCCAGGGGTCTTTTAGTCCATTCAAAGCCTGCTTATTGATAATAAATTTTTCCGGAACGATATTGGTGGCCGGCACTGTTGCCGGATCTTTGCCGCGGAGAATCTCCCCTGCAAGCACGCCTGCAAGCCTGCCCACTTCATGATAATTAGCGCCGAGATCAAAGAGTGCTCCTTTATGTGTTAAAGGTGAAATGCTCGTAAAAACAGGGATATTTCCCTTTTTTGCAGCAGAAATAACTGTATCCGATGCGGTGATTACGGTTGTATCGGCTCCTATCCACAACGCCCCTGCTCCACGTGCAACCAGAGAACTTGCAGCCTCAAAGACTGCAGATGTAGTATCAACGTTTGCCTCTAAGAGCGAAATGCCCAGTTCATTGCAGATATCACGCGCAAGACGCACATTTGCCTCAGAATTCTGTTCTGACGGATTCCATACCACGCCAACTGTTTTTAATCCGGGATAGAGTTTTACGACAAGGCGAAATGTCTCTTTCACGGGTTGCATAGAACCAAAACCGGCGAGGTGTTTGGGATGGTCGAGCGGGTCTTCACGTGAAATACCCACCCCGGCGCCTGCAGGGTCGGAGACGATGGCAAATACATGGCGTGTTTTTCCTTCCTTATTAACGCCTGCCACCGATTGGAGAGATAACGTACTCACCGTCATAATGAGGTCGAACTGTCCAGTGGTAATATCCCTGGCAATTGCATTGGCGGTTGCCATATCATTTTCTGCACTGTACCGTCTGATGGCAATAGTTTCCCCGTCTTTGTAACCACCTTCAGCAAGACCGTCTATTATGCCCTGAACGCCCTCGTCCAGGGCAGCTTGTGACGCATGCTGCATAATAGCGATGTGAAACATCTTTTTTACTGCTGATTTTTTTGGCTTTCTATCCGCATACAATAAAATACCGGAAAGTAAGACTATGAGAAAAATACCAAATGACAAGCGCCGCATGGCAAACCACCACGCGCGTTGCGCAGATCGATTATGGGATGATTGAGATTTGTTCATATTGTTCTCTATCGTATTGGAAGACATCCCACAGAGACATCTTTACAGCTTGTAGTAAAGACTTTCTTCGTTCTGCCTTACATAATGGACATCTTGTAATAACGGCTTTAGCGTTATGCCCGTGAAGCGACTAAAGTCGCTACTACGAACAAAAATTCCTCATTGCTTCTTCGCGTGTGTTAAACATGCGAAAGAGCGCGGAAAATCCGGCAGCATCAAAAACCTTTTTAACCTGACCTTTCACAGAAGCAAGTACTATTTGTCCATTGCACGTCTTCAGTTTTTTTGCGGTAACAAGAAGTACGCGCAGTCCCGCACTGCTTATATAATCTAGCCTGGGAAAATCAAGTAAAAAAAGTTTTTCTCCCCGCTCTATTAATGTATTGAGTCTCTTTTCTAAATCATTGCATGTAATAGCATTCAAATGTCCTTCTATGTCGAGAACAACAACGTCTCCCCTACTTTCCTCAGATATTTTCATGATTTCTCCTCCCTATAAATTTTTAACTTTCCTCTTCATTGTCAGGAGATTTTTGCCATCTTTTCGCCTGTATTCAAGTGCATCCATCATCTTCCTGACAAGGTGGATGCCCAATCCGCCAATTGCCCTTTTCTCAAGTGGTTGTTCTAAATCCGGTTCCGGTACTTCTGATGGGTCGAATGGATTGCCGTCGTCCTCTACTTCTGCTATGAGTTCTTTATCCTTGAGAGCAATGCAAATTGCTATTAGGTGTTCATTTACATCGCTGTATCCGTAAGAAATAATGTTCGTAAGCACCTCATCGAGCGACAAATGCAGGGCGTATAAATCATCGGGTGCAAGACGATTCTTTTCTCCAAACTCATCCACCAGCCGGGTGAGTTTTTCAAGTTCGTTCAGATTGTTCTTTAATTGAAATGCAATCGTATTACTCATAACGTAGTGCAGCCGCAACCAAAATATTGCAATGCCAGTATGGTTATATCGTCAGCCTGCGGAACGCCTGAAGAAAAACGTTTTACATCATTTACAATTTCAGGAATAATTTCTGTTGGTGAAAATGCAGAAGACCGCTGCAATAACTCTTTCAAACGGAGGTCCGAGTATTGTTCTTCATGGGCATCAATGGCTTCAGTAACGCCATCTGTATAGAGAAAGAGACTGTCATTGGTCTTAAGTATGATTTTGTTTGACTGATACGCAACGTCTTCCATCACTCCCAACGCCATTCCACCTGTATTGGGTAAGAGTTCCACACCGCCATCACCATGCAGGAGATAGGGGATATTATGGCCGCCATTGCTGTAATATACCTCGCCGGTCTGCGTATTTAACAAACCGCAAAAAATGGTCACAAACATACTCGCCTCATTCCCGTCACACAAATCCTTGTTCACCCTTCTCAATATCTCGTCGGGAAGCATGCCCTTTGTGGTCTTTGCTTTTATAAGGGTCTTGGTTACTGCCATAAAAAGGGAAGCCGGCACACCTTTTCCGGAGACATCGCCTATAACAAAATACAGGTTGTCTTCTATCAGAAAGAAATCATAGAAATCCCCGCCAACCTCTTTTGCAGGCTCAATCACAGCATAAATATCAAATTCTGTTCTGTTAGGAAAGGGCGGAAATATTTTTGGCAGGATGCTCATCTGGATATCGTGGGCAATCTTCAATTCGCTTTCTATCCTCTCTTTTACAGCCGTGGTGTCTGTTAAATCTTTTATGTATTGTTTCAACGCTGATTTCATAGAGATAAAAGAATCTGCCAGATAACCAACCTCATCCCTCGATTTTATGACAGGGATTTCGACGTCCAGATTTCCCTTTGCAATATCCTGTGTAGCCTTTGCTAAAACACGCACAGGACGGGCAATGGAATGCGCTATGACAATAATAACACCAAAGAGCGCTTCAATGCCTGCAATTCCAAGTCTTGATACCGTCCGGTTCAGACTAATAACGTCCGCCATTAATTCATCCCTGGGAAAGACCACGCCGAGAGACCAGCCGCTGGAGGGCAAGGGGGCATACAACAACCAGCATTTCTTGCCGGAAACAAAATCACTGATAAGCACAAACCCCGACTTACCGCGAATCATCTCCCTGCCTGTTTCGCGCAAGTGAATATCGTTCCTCGCCTCGGCAATGCTGAAAAGGGTTTCATTCATGATGAAATGCTTCTCGGGATGAGTAACTATCATGCCATTTTTCGAAATGAGAAAACCGTATCCAGTCCTGGCAATCCTGATAGACGCAACAATCTCCCGCAACCATTCCAGGGATATATCGGCGGTTGCTATACCTGTAAATTGCCGCTTTCCTGAGACTACTTTATAGAATGGCATTGAATATGTGCACATAATGATATTTCCACCGCCTACATCGTAGTAGGGTTCACTCCACACAGGGCTATTAAGCTCTTTTGGGATTTGATACCAGTCCATATAAAAGTATCTGTACATCTCACCGCCTAAGTAGGTAAATTTAACCTTCCCCTGACTCTTATAGAAATACGGCGCAAAATAGAGGGATTTTTTATCAAAGGTATATGGCTCAAAAGAGACGGTAGAACCGTAAATTTCCTGGTTATTCTTGACTACAGAGTGAATCAGATTAATGAGTTCCCTCTTGTTATACGAGGTGTTTTCGAGAAAATACGTCATATTTTCAGGGATCTTTTCGATGGATTTCAGTATTGTTTCTATCCTGTTTACCGTAGTAGTCGTGAGACTCCTTGCATTTTCTTCCGCATTTCTTTCGATCATCCTGCGTGAATACTGATAGTTATAGCCAAATATGCCGGCAAAGATAAGTACCGTGCAGGAAAGAATGAGGACGATGAGTTTAAACGCAATGCCCCTGTTTTTTATCATTGCCCGCCGCACTTCCTGTAAAAGGCAGCGAAATCGGGAATCGTATCTATTGAACCGCATTCCTTCAAGGTCCGGGCTACCCGATCATAGTCTGAAGGCAGGAGCATTCCCATCGGCATATCGCCATTTCCCGGAAGCATCAGGTCCTTCATCCGTTCCAGCATCCACTTCTGATGAATGCGGTTTGAAGGAAGATGCGCTTGTGCCGCATACCTCATCATAATATCGAGCGCCTCCGCCGGATGATCAAACGTGTACTTCCAGCCTTCCAGCGATGCATTCACAAATGCGCAGCACAGTTCGGGTTCCTTGATCAGGGTGTCTTCCATTGTATAGATACCGTCTTCAGGAAAATTGAGACCGTAGTCATGGAAGAAAAAGCTGGTTATTTCATCCGGATTGAGACCCGAATTGATGATGGTGTGGTACTCGTTATACCACATGACGGTGGCGATATCTACACCGCCCCGGAGAAAGAGATTTACAGAAAAGGATTGAGGGACGACACGGACGTTCAGGTTGTACTTCCTGAACAATGCGCGTGGTTGTAATTGATAATCAGCGTCCCAGAGACCCACCTTCTTCCCGTTCATATCCTCCGGTTTTTGAATTCCGCTGGATTTCCTGGCAACAAGCATGAGGGCAGAACGCTGCACCATCTGTGCAATATTCACAAGCCATACACCGTGCGCCTTTTTCTGTATCGCTGTGGAAAGCCAGGAGGTGGCAAAATCCGCCTTTCCTTCCCTCAAATAATCAGAAGCAAGCCGGTCGGGTCCGCCCTCAATAATCGTAAGGTCAATACCATATTTCCTGTATATTCCCTTTTCATACGCAATATAATATCCTGCAAACTGGGCCTGCGGCACCCAGTGAGGAATGAAAGATACCTTTTTTAAGGCAGTTTCGTCTGCGTGAGCAGAGACAGTCATTGAAAACAAAATGAAATACGCCAAAAATATGGAGAATCTCTGCCCACATTTTTCTATGAATCGAAGCATAAAAGGATTATACAAAACACAGAAAAAAGCACAACCGAAATATTTTGTGGCATTATTGGCAACAAGATTGGTAATAAAGAATAAAAGGTATATGTTACTGTGCCTCTGCAAAAAACCGTTTCTTTCTGTGATATATTTTTCATAAAAAAGGCCAGGGAAGAATGTGATATTTATAAAGAGTTAATATCTGTTAAATGAGAATTTTTAATTTTTTTCTTGACATATTATATATTAATTGATATTTATCTCTAGATCGAAAATTAATTGTAAACGATAAAGGCAAACCCTGAGTGAGCGGGGGACGCAAAGTGTAGGGTCTCTGACGGGAACTACAAGATAAGATGTGACAGTAGATAGCCTTACTGCCGAAGATGTTTTTCAGTAAATATCTTTAGTAATAAGGCTTTTCTGTTTTAAGGGAATTATACATAAGCATTTAACTTGATTGTAGGAGAATTTTCATTTATTTAAGCGGATTTCAGTGTACGAATAATAAAAATCACCCTTAAGAAAGCGGGACAAAGGGTGTTGAACTGACTCTGTTATTTAGGAAGCAAACACAACCCCCTGTATCTAAGGGGTACTAACTTGTAACAGACATTTTGAAGAGAGCTATGCAAACTTTTACCTTATGACAAAAAAGGAGAGGATTTTATGGTAAGGATAAGAGAGGTTTTAGCAATTTTCCTGGTTCATTTTTTTGTATTTCAACCTTCCTTTGCACCAATCTCATCGGGATCTGATGCAACTTTTCGATTAAGATCTTCAAAATCTCTCCAAAATGCACATAATGATAATAATTCAGCTTTACCGTCTCCGGAATCAGATGGGGATACATATCAGAGAGAAGATTCACAAATCCAGCCTGAGTCAAATATTCCCCGAGTAGCACCTTCTGTAATGCCTCTAAATTTAACGAGACCTCCCACAAGGGAAGAAATTATGGCTGCGGGACAGCTTGGTGGTCAGCTTTATCCCACCCATGAAATAAGCGATAAGAAAAGGGAAGAGGCGATCAATCTTTCCTTTGGCAGGGCTATTCAGGAGTGGAATAAGCATAAATATAAAAGGGCTGTTACGATGTTCAGGAAACACATGGAGAAATATCCCGACAGTCCGTGGGTATCGGAGGCAATACTCCATATAGGTTGCGATGCCCATTATAATGGGAGATATACCAAAGCAGAAGAAAGTTTCAAATGGATACTGGAAGAAAATAAAAACAAAGACTATGAGGGTGCAAAAATCCTGAAGAACAAGGCCAAACTCCGACTCGGCGTCCTTAAGGTCGATCAAAATAATTTTGAGGAAGCAAAGGAGTTGTTCCGGGAGTTGAAACAGGAGGGGTTAAACTGGCGTGACCGTACCTATGCCTCACACTGGATACAGCGGCTTTCACGCTATACATCAGGCAAACTCTCCATGCTCAATTGCGGGACAAGGGCGCTTGCTTGTCTTATGGAAAAAGATGGTAGAAAAACAGATGCCAAAAAGGTGGTTGAGATTATACCTGAAACTACGAATGGGCAAAGCTTCCTTGACCTCCAGGACATTGCGTCGAAATATGGATATAAACTTACAGCACTCTGGATACCGGTCTCCCGACTGAAGCGTTTACCATTACCAGCGATTATGCACATCCCGGCTAAAAATGACGGAGACAGCGGCCATTACTGGATTTTGGAAAAGATAAGTAAGGATACATTGGAGTTATTTGACCCTCAGTCAGAAAATAGGTTTCACCAGGGTATAGGCGAGTTTTCCAGAGAATGGAGCGGCAATGCACTGGTATTTTCGGATAAGAAAAAGCTGCCGGGAATTAGGTTGACTGAAAGTAATAGAGAAAGGATCTATGGAGGGTGCTGCGGAGTCCCACGACCAGAAGATAGCCTGGGAAATCCGGGCGGCGGAGATAAACCGCCGTGTGGTTCCCCCGTATGGTCAGTAAATGTAATCAATATGAATCTCTACGTGCATGATATCCCACTATGGTATAGCAGTAATATAGGTCAATCCGTGAGTATTTCCCTGAGTTACAATTCCCAATCAGCCATAGCCAATAATGAACCCTTCGGCAATAAATGGCAATTTAATTATGGAAGTTACCTGGTGATTGATACCGGTGGCAATGTAACAATCTTCATGCCCGATGGCAGACGGGATGTATACTCGCCAAATGGATCCGGGGGATATAATCACCCATACCAGGTGTATAATACACTCACTAAAGTCGCTGAAAATCATTTTGAACTGAAATTTCCTGACGATATTGTTTATGTTTATAACATTCCCTCAGGCACAAACTCCCTTCAACCTTTTCTTGTAGAAATACGTGACCCGTATAATAAAAAAATTACCTTTGGTTATAATGCCAATGTCCGGCTGACGACTATTACCGATGCCCTTGGGCGTATGACTATTCTTACGTATAACAGTCAGGGGCTGGTAACTAAGGTGACAGACCCATTTGTACGTACTGCCCTGTTTAAATACGATGCCAATCGAAACTTAATAAAGATAACAGATATGGGGGGACATGCGTCAAGCCTGAGCTATGATGAAGACGTCTATCTTACCCGTATATTGAACGAGAAAGGTCAATGGGATTTTTATATTGAACCAGCCGATTACGTTCAAGCTTACGCTAATGATTATCCACCCCCAGGCGCCAATATGTGGGAGAGTTACAGAATTACCATTACAAACACACTGGGCGAAAAGGAAGAATATTTTTATCTTGGTGGATGTGGCAGCGCTATTGGAATTAGTGAATGTGGATTCAGTTGGTATGTGTCTCCAAAGCATTATGTATCCTACATAAGCGATTCTGTAAATAACTTCAGAAGCGCCCCAAAAACTGTGTATGATCTCCACAAAAAAGTCTCAGGCCAGGGAGAAATTAGTAAAATTACCGATCCTGAAGGAGTCTCTGTCTCTTATGAATACGACATTGCGACTGGTGACAGAACGAAGATTATGGATGCAAATGGGAATGCCACTTTAGTTGAGTATGACGCACGGGGTAATATTACGAAAATAACCGATCCGCTGGAAAATAATGTTCTATTCTCCTACGATAACCACGATAACCTCATAAGCCTTGTCGATCCTGCCGATAATACGTATATCTACGGATACAATGAAAAAGACGAGTTAATCAATATTATAGATCCCAAAAACGGGACAACCACCTTTACTTACAATGCCTATGGTGAAGTAGCAACCCTGAAGGATGCCAAAAAGCAATTAACCACCTTTACGTACGATAGTCAGGGAAATCTTACAAGTATGAAAAACCCCCTGGGTGGCGTAAACTCTTATACCTATGATACCATTGGCAGGGTTATATCCTATACTGATCCGGGAACTAATACGACTCAATATGCGTATGATAATCTTGATCATCTTACAGAAGTTACTTATCCTGATGGGTTCGTAAAATACAACAATCGCGATTGTTGTGTGCTGAGCAGTATTATCGACAGAAACGGCACGCTGACATTTGAATACGACGAGTTAAAAAGGTTAAAGACCTTTACGGATGTATACGGGAAGAATATCTCTTACGAGTACGATAAGTCAGGCAATCTTATTACCCTTACCTACCCGGATGGCAAGTCTGTCAACTACGCATATGACAAGGCAGACAGGCTCATCAGGGTAACGGATTGGCTTGGAAATGTTACAAGTTATGAGTATGATTCAACCGGCGGTCTCGCACGAACCATCTACCCCGATGGTTCTGTCATCGTCCATCTCTATGATACAGCCAACAGACTCAAATCCATACGGGATTTTAGAGCGGATGACACGATGAATGCCCTCTTTAATTACACCCTGGATAAATTGGGAAACAGAACGGAAATCTCCTCCTATCAGCCCGTCCAGGCGACACCTGCATCACTGAACATCAGCTATACGTACAATGCCGATAATCAAATGCTTACCGCGGGAAGCACCGGCTTTGAGTATGACAGCAATGGAAATATAATACAGAAAACCACGGGGACTACTGTGTCAACCTATGGGTGGGATTGCTTACCCAGTTCGTTGGTGGTGGAAATACGTATGATTACAAATACGATGGGCAACAGGGTAGCTAAAATAAAGAATTCCACTGAGACAAGGTATGTAGTTGGCCCCGGCGGGGGATTATCAAGCGTCCTGGCGGAGACGAATGCAAGTGGTACTATAACCGCTTATTATGTGTACGGATTAGGTTTAATCTCCAAAATAACGTCTGCAGGAAAGGCATACTTCTATCATTATGATGGACTGGGAAACACGATTGCCATGACCGATTCAACCGGGAATATTGTCAATCAATATGCCTATGACGCCTTTGGCAGGGTCATAAGTCAGACACAAACAATTTCCAATCCTTTTAAATACGTGGGAAGGTTTGGGGTAATGGACGAAGGCAATGGACTGCTCTACATGCGGGCAAGGTATTATGACCCTGCGATAGGGAGGTTTATCAACAAGGATCCGATTGGGTTTTTGGGCGGGTTAAATTTGTATGCGTATGTGGGGAATAATCCGGTGAATTGGATTGATCCGTGGGGGCTATTCTATTTTGGGAAACGGCCATTAAGTGGTTAGCCATGGATTCCCTTTGCATCGAGTAACCCTATTGATGACTATTTTAATACAGAACTTTCTCATGAACATGGCTTCTTTGAAGATGGTACAGGCGATAATATTGGGTTTGGTCCCAAGGGAAGATTTTCTGAGAATCCTACAGGAAAGGGCTACAGATGTGATAATAAACATTATGATGACAACCTAATGAGAGAAGCATTAAAAAATGTCGAGGATGGTGAATATTCTAATTTGCCATGGAAAAAAATAACTGCCAAGACTGGGCCGAACGTTTACGTCAAGAATATGAAAGGTTAAGAAGATCAAAGTAGGTAAAAAACATAATGAAAAGAAATATTATAATTATAAATATTTTAACTTTTATTATTGTTGGTGTTTTAGTCGTATGGATGGTAAAGGGCTTCTTCCCGTTGCCTATTGGTATAAGACATCTTTTTCATTTGATTTTTCCTCCCAATAATTTATATCAACCTATAGTATTAGATAAATTCTTGTTTTATGAGAAAGGATTTACCAAGACATATTATTTAAAGCCCAATTACTTAGATATCTATGAGATCGGATTTTTAATTGATAAAAATGGCATAGAGTCAACATACAAATTTAAAGGGAAGATCAAAGTTGAGTTTTTCGTGAAAGACGAGTTTCTAATTGGCAGCATGATAACGTCTATGGATAGCGCTTTGTACAAAGGAACTAATATGACCTATTATAAACAAATTTCTCTCTATAAATTTGATATACCATTGCAGGAAAAGTATATAAATGACCTTAGTGTGAAGTTAACTGTCTTAGAACCGGTTCAAGAATTGAAAAGATTTAGTGATAATGTTACTCTTTATATCGCAGTGAGTGCAACTCCTTAACTCTATATCACTTTCTCACCCACTCCGTAGGGACATAGGGTCGGGCCTTTAATCTTGCTGTTTGGGTTATGTAGGTTGGGTTGAATGAAATGAAACCCAACAACCAAGGCATTTATGAAGATATTGGGCTTTATTGCTCAACTCAACCTACAGATGCTTAATGAAACAAGCAGAGACAAACGTGCGGAAAAATTGGGATACGGACTGGCGGCTTTTAAACAACAATTGTCAAGATTATATTAATGCCATAAGGCGAGAGTATGAAAGATTAAAATGAGAAAGATGTCGGTAAGGTGATAAGGGATGAAGACACTTCAAATGAGCATTGTGATCGGTTTTGGTGTTTTATTCTCAATACTGATTTTGATCGTATTGTCAATCTTACTATTGAACAGAGCGATTTTGAGCTCTAACTCTCCAAAAGATCTGAGGCACTTGGTGGAGTTACTTGCGCCGCCTAAAGACCTTTATGATTATTTGATAAATGAAGAATTAAATATTTCAGAAAAAGGCTTAATCAAACGGTTTGAGTTTAAAAACAAATATGCTGGAAGTCATGGCGTTGGCATTATATTAGACAAATTTTCAGATGACCTATATTTTAAGCCTTTATCTCAGAGACACACTTTAAAATTGAAAATGGAAGTTAATTTTTATCTGCAAAACTCCCTGATTTCATCGCGGGTTGTTGAGGATAAGTACAATCCTTTTATTGGGCCTAAAGGGAGAGGGAGTGGGTTTTCTTTTTTTATTTACGACAGCCCCGAAGATTTACCACTCAATCAATTAATTACCTGTGAAGTAAAAATTATAGAGCCTGATAGTAATCTGTATACTGCTTATGGTCCTGTAAGATTTTATATTAGAAAAATATCCGACTTATAGGTTGGGTTGAATGAAATGAAACCAACAACCAATGCATTTACGGAAATGTTAGGTTTCGTTCCTCTTGGGCGGGTTCAGGTTTATAACTGAACCCTTAATTTGGAATTATCTTTGATTCAAAAACATTATGAAATATTCGGGTTCAAGTTACAAATTTGACCCAACAGTTACCGTAAGTTGGATTAAACGAAATTAACGAGGTTAAAGGAGTTCTTTAAATTGTTCGTCTGTAAGACCAGCGCTTTTTATAATGCTTTTGTCTCTTCTTTTATCACGCGGAGGTATGTTTTGATGGCGTCTTTAATATTTTCGATGGCTTCTTCTAATGTGTCGCCTTGGCTGTGGCAACCGGGAAGCGCGGGACAATGTGCATCGTATCCGTATTCGCTTTTATTGATAACAACTGAATATTTCATCGGATTATTCTCCTTCGTGTCCTTCGTGATTAAAAAATTTTTCATCAGTGATTTGTATTCTATAGTATTACAGTGTAAAAACTTCTTTTTTTTGTAAGTTTTTCACAACCCCCTTCCCCCCTTTGTTAAGGGGGAAACTCTGAAATCCCCCTTAGTAAAGGGGGACTTAGGGGGTTGTTTCCCTTTGATCGGGGGATTTGGTTGCGGCATAGCAGCGCTAGGAATAATCATTATAAAAATCAAGCTTAATGGGCATAAAACATTTACCTAAATGGAGGATTGAGCGATGACTTTAAAACATAAATTATGGTTCGTGGTCTTTTGTCTTATTTTTGTGGCACTATTTTTATTCCCTTCGTTAGCCCCTGCCCAGACATCTATCCCCTGCGGGCAGATCTTGACAGGTACTCTCGGCACCATCGGAGAAAAAGATGAGTACGCCTTTACGGTAAATGCAAACGACGCCATAACCATCTGGCTTCGTGTAACAGCCGGTGGAATGGATCCTCGCTTAGAATTACTTAACTCATCTGGAACAGTGATTACTTCAGGTCTTAGATCGATCGATACTACTCTTACTGCTTCCGGTACATATAAAATTAGAGTTTCAGACTATGGCAATGACGAAACAGGGAACTATAAAGTCACCTGGCACCGGCGTAACAATCCGTGCACAGGTGCTCCAGTGATTTCATGTGGACAGATAGTGAGTGGTTCAATCAGTGATGAACTGGAGCGGGATTTTTACAGTATTACGGTGAATGCAAATGATGCGGTAACAATCTGGGCAAGGGGAACAATGGAAAACGTTAATTTCGTTCCTTCCATTGGCATTTATAACTCCAGGGGAAGTTGGATTGGCAGTAGTGGTGACTTTACCTTTACGGCAGCCGGTACGTATTACCTTGGTATTAATGATTCATCGAATAACACGATTGGAGACTACAAGATTAGCTGGCATAAACGAAATAACCCATGTAATATAACAAGTATAACCTGCGGACAAAACATAGTCGGTACCATAAGTGATGGCTTAGAGCGCGACTTCTATAC
>CAYJME010000047.1:15610-18746 GCA_964370795.1 uncultured candidatus Brocadiaceae bacterium | reverse complement strand
GGTATGTGGAGAGAGCTTGGTGGACATTTTGCCCTCCACAGCTTTTTTGGGCTTGATATTCCAGCCGGGGGTAAATCCGATGATGATCCGGATATTACAATAGACTATGGTGCCGCCTTGACCAGGACTGTTACACCAAAGGATACGCCATTCTTTGGAAATCTCACCTTTTTTGTTGAATTCAACGGAAGTTCAGATATGGGATCGAACGGTGATACTACGGTAGTAAGCATTCTTCCAGGTGCCAGGTGGAATCTCGGTCATGACTTCTGGCTTATGCCGGGAGTAGAATTTCCCATAACTGGACGGGATGAATTTGATAACAGAATATGGTTTAGTGTATTAAAGGATTTTTGAGGAAAAAAATGTTCAGACTTAAATTGAATGCAAAGAATTGTACTTCCTGCGGAATTTGTATGGATGTTTGTATTCCGTATACAATTGCGATGGGAACTAACTTCTCGAAAAGTGTAGAAGGTAAAAACCTAACAACTCTTTACCTCAATACAAAAAACAATGCTGAAAAATTACCTGAGCAGATGATGACGTTCCCCTATTTAGCTTATCCACAACGGTGTAATGGCTGTGCAAACTGTGTAAATGAATGTCCCGTAACAGCATTGGAGCTACAAAGTGATTAGAAATATTTGGGTATCAAAAAAAGTATAACAGATAAAAACCAGGGGTCTTAGCGTGAAGGGGAAAATAAATTTATTAACACACTTGAAGGAACTTGCCGGCGTTTTTTTTAAACTCGGCATAATTGGATTTGGCGGGCCAGCCGCACATATAGCCATGATGGAGCATGAGGTTGTTAGTAAAAAGAAATGGATGTCAAGAGAACACTTTCTGGACCTCATAGGCGCAACCAACCTGATACCGGGTCCTAATTCAACTGAGATGGCGATGCATTGCGGATACCACAGGGCAGGATGGCCGGGTATGATTGTTGCAGGTCTTGGTTTTATCATCCCGGCAACGCTAATAACAGGAGCGATAGCCTGGTTCTACCTGCAATACGGTTCTATCCCGGATATCAAGCCAATTTGGTACGGCATCAGACCGGCTGTCCTTGCTATTATCATTAATGCAGTTTACAAGTTTGGCAAGAAGGCCTTGAAGAACTGGCAGTTGGGAATAATCGGTGCGGCAGTAATGATTGCTTCTCTCGCTGGTATGAGTGAGGTACTTGTTCTCCTTACAGGCGGACTCCTTGGAATGTTCTGGCTTTCATTCAGCCAAAAGAGAGACCATGCGAAAGCATCTTTTTTCCCCTCGTTTCTTCTATCGGCAAAACCAGGATATCCAAAGGCTGCGATTGCAGCCATCGCCATTTCTACAGCGCAAATCGCTGGCAATGTATCACTGATTAAACTCTTTCTGGTATTTCTGAAAATTGGATCTGTGCTTTTTGGCAGTGGTTACGTGTTAATTGCTTATCTTCAAGATGAACTCATCGATCGATTAGGGTGGCTTACGCAACAGCAACTTGTCGATGCCATTGCTGTCGGACAATTTACACCTGGACCGGTTTCAAGTGCAGTAACTTTTGTCGGCTATCAGATTATTGGAATAAAGGGCGCCATACTTGCAACTGTTGGTATGTTTTTGCCTTCATTTTTCTTCGTAGCTATGTTGAATCCATTCATCCCGAAGATGAGGACTTCAAAGTGGGTATCCTGCTTTCTCGATTCGGTCAATGTAGGAGCGGTGGCAATAATGGCCGCTGCGGTAATCCAACTTGCCCGCGCCACCCTTATTAACTGGCAGACATGGCTAATCGCACTCATGAGTGTTGCGGTTACATTTATATTCAAAAAAGTGAATACTCTATGGATCGTGATTGGAAGTTCGATTGCAGGTTACCTATTAACCTTAATCAGGCTATAACAAACAAAAATCATGAATTATCATTTTACAAAATCCGAACATTTGACCAAAAAGAAAGAATTTGAAAGGGTTTTTAATGAGGGAAAAGTAATCAAAAATGAGTTTGTCGTTCTTTATGTGACACGAAACGACTTTCCGCATTCCCGTATAGGGCTTGTGGTGAGTAAAAAGGTGGGTAACGCCGTGCGACGCAATCGCGCCAAGCGGTTGCTTAGGGAGGTATACCGGTTGAATAAACATCTGCTTACCGTACATGTCGATATAATAGCCATACCACGGCAACCATTTACAACCGATCTGAAGCTGTCTGATATTGAAGAAGGGTTTAGGAAATTGTTGTTGAAAATTAATGGAGATTTCTGATTTTGTAACTATTTGACCACCTGAAGTTTGATTTTTGATGAATTACCACGATTTTCAAAAGATGCGTTGAAGCCTAAAATAGTTATTGAAGTTTCCGTTTTTTAATTTTGCCGAATAAATTAAAAAACTTGTAATCTTCTTCCTTTTTGTTTAATTTTACCTCAAAGTGAAAATACCAATTTCCTATCGTCTGCTGGCCAGTTGCTTAACCTTTCGGCCATTGCCCCGGACTGCGGCATCACCCATAACACGGCAGCCTCCTGGATATCGGTGCTGGAGGCGAGCTACATCATCTACCTGCTCCGTCCCCACCACCGCAACTTCAACAAACGCCTCATCAAGACGCCCAGGCTGTATTTTTGCGACACTGGCCTGGCGGCATGGGTGCTTGGAATCCGGGAGCCGGCGCAGATTTCCTTCCACGCCCAGCGTGGAGCCCTGTTTGAGACGCTGGTGGTAACGGAATTCCTGAAGGCGCGTTTCAATAAGGGAATGCAGCCCAACCTCTTCTTCTGGCGCGACAGCAAGGGACTGGAGATTGATTTGCTTCTTGAAGAAGGGGATGAACTGAGGCCGGTTGAGATCAAATCAGGACAGACGATCGCATCGGATTTTATGAACGGCCTGACAAAGTGGGCCGCATTGTCGGGAACAAATGATCGACCGGCCTGGCTTGTGTATGGCGGAGACCGTGAACTGGCCAGCGGCGCCGTCACGATTGTTCCCTGGAAAAGACTGTCTAATTCACCCTTGATTCAAGGCGCGTGACGACGGCGATATTTCTTCATTGGATTTTTGGCAGGTAATCGTTCACGCAGAGGCGCAAAGGGCGCGAAAGAAAATACAGATTTATTGTCATAGCGAACGCTAACAAAGCCGCAGT
>CAYJME010000047.1:14443-15600 GCA_964370795.1 uncultured candidatus Brocadiaceae bacterium | reverse complement strand
TGTCTAACCAAAGCACTCTCCTGATTTTCTAAAATTTATTAAGAAAAAGATTGCTTTGCACGCAATGACACTTAAAACTTACTCTTTGCACAAACACCCTCTTATAATGACCATGCTTGAGAAATAAGGTGGAAAAAGGGAACACCATATAAAAGTACTTGACATTTCCAGACACGCATACTAATATGACTGAAATTCTAGTCAACTATAATGGAGGGCTATTGTAATGATAACGTTGTCACTGTCAGAAGCAAAGATGAAGCTGAGCAGTCTTGTAGAAAAGATACATACCACAGATGAAGAAATTATAATTACTAAAAATGGTTCGCCAGCAGCCGTGTTGGTGAGTCCGGATGAATTTGAAAGCTGGAAGGAAACTATCGCGATCCGCTCAGACTTGCCATTAATGCAGGAAATTAAAAAAGGGCTCAAGGAAATAAAAAGCAATAAGGCAAAACTGTACACACTTGAGGAACTTCTGGAGTGATGTATCCTGGAAATGAGCCAACCCATAAAAAAACTTAAAGTCCCCGATAGTGTAGTAGGGCTTGTGCGGAATATGCATCCGCATCTTAAGAAGAAAATCAAGGCTTCCCTGCAAACGATACTTTCCGATCCATATTCAGGAAAAGCACTAAAAGATGAACTTTTTGGTTTGAGGAGTTTTCGCGTTAGCCGGTTTAGAATAATATACAGGATTTGTGATGAGAAGCTCATTGAAATTATTGCAATAGGGCCGCGAGAGAATATCTACGAAGAAACGTTAAGGCTGCTCAAGAAAAGGGAAAATATAAATTAAAAGGCAAAATCTATCTGTTTCCTCCCCTGTCTGTATGCAAACACACACAGGCAGGTCACAAAGCCACCAAAAAGATGCAGGGGGGAAAGGGAGATCGGAGGGTGTGTTATTTCGGATTTCAATCCGCATTCCGAATTCCCCAATTCACATCTGAAATTTCCTCTTATTAAGTGGGAATTGGGGATTAGGACTTGGGAAAGAGATTTTAAAACCTAATCCCCAATGCCCAATCCCAATTCCCTTTTTAAGGGGGATTTGGTTGCGGCGTAGTTGTGCCATGCGATAAGGTCTCATAGGCGGGTAAATTGGGTTGAGTAAAGCGAAACCCAACAACTTCTGGATTTTCGACAGGTAATCG
>CAYJME010000047.1:9012-14433 GCA_964370795.1 uncultured candidatus Brocadiaceae bacterium | reverse complement strand
GTTCACGCAGAGGCGCAAAGAGCGCAAAGGAAAATACGACAAACTTAAACAGTGTGTTTTGATTATGCAAAAAATAGAGACTTTATCTATTACCAATATGACCTTGACTGAGTTAGAAGCCCTCTGCGTGTCAATGGGCGAGCTGGCCTACAGGGCAAAACAGATGCTTTCCTGGATTTATGAGAAACGGGCAACATCGTTTGACCAGATGTCCAATCTATCGAAAGATTTTCGCAGACGATTTACAGAAAAATACCACGTCTTTCAGACCCACGTCGACTCCATTACAGAAACTGCTGATGGAACAGAAAAATTTCTCATTCATCTATTCGATAAGAACGTCATTGAATCTGTCTTACTGCGCGAAGGAAAAAGGATTACGGTGTGTGTCTCGGCACAGGTAGGCTGCGCAATGGACTGCCGGTTCTGCGCAAGCGGTCTCCCGGGTTTACAGAGAAACCTTACGACGGGTGAGATTGTCGAACAGGTACTCCATGTCAGGAATCATCTGCCGACAAATGAGCGTCTTACCAATATTGTTTTCATGGGTATTGGCGAACCACTTGCAAATTATGATAATGTCGTTAAGGCTGTCAGGATTTTAAATGCAGCATGGGGTTTGGGAATTGGAATACGAAATATCACCATTTCAACCGTTGGCATTATCGACGGTATTCGCCGGTTGGCGCAGGAGGGACTCCAGGTAAACCTCGCAATATCCCTCCATGCGCCTGATGATATTACCCGCACAAAGATAGTGCCATCGAACAGAAAAACCGGTATCGGGAATGTCATTGCTGCGGCTCAGGAGTACTTTAAGGTTACCCACCGGGATATCAGCTTCGAGTATGTTCTGATTGACGGCGTTAATGCATCGAAACGCGACGCCGAGACATTGGCCCGGCTACTCAAGGGCATTCAGTGCAACATCAACATCCTTCCCGTAAATCCTGTAAAAGAATTTAACTGGAAGACACCCTCTGAGGAAACAATCGATATGTTCTGTAATACCTTAGAAAGAGACGGCCTTATTGTTACCTGCCGAAAGAAAAAGGGAGAAGACATTCACGCTGCCTGCGGTCAACTCCGCCTTCAAAGACATAAAAACAACCTGCATCAGGGAAATATGGAGAGTTGGGAGCATTCTCCGGCTGTGACTGATAAAACCAACCGATAATTCAAAACAGGTCGTCAACAGGAGTCCATTCCTGTTAAATTGAGTTTTATGCTCATTCTTGGAAAATAAATAATTCTCGAATAGATTCATTGCCAATTTCTGGCACGACTCTGCCGATTTTGGGATGTTGGATTAGTGCCTGAGGGGTTTCAAATATTTTTTGGATTGTAGATTCAGCATAAAATCCAAAATCTCTTACGATAAGCTCCCCAATAGCCTCTGTATCTTCTCAGATGATATTGGATGTCTTCCCGTGTGGGGTCTTCCGGCAAGTGATAAATCATTTTTGCAATGTTATCTTTTAACGAGCTTATAAACAATATTATAAAAATTTTCCCTATAGGATGAAGTAAGATCTAACGCCTCGGCATAACCCGCTTGACGGGCAAGCGTAGAGTGCAACAATAAAAAGTGATTTTGCCAGCAAGCCACCTTCATTAAAAAACGCGGTAGTCAAGTCGGGTTGATGCCGTTGTTGGGCGGCGACACCGGATTGAAGCTACCACCGATTGCACAACCAACCCCACCATACGTTTTACATTACCTGCTCGTTGTTTGGATTACACCGCAACCAATACCTGCTCAACCTCTAGCGGCAACTCAATCAAAATAAAATAACTGACATGATACAGATAATCTTCACCGCTTTCATCTATTATCCGTATTAAGTCATCTTTCGCCGCTTCTTCATCCGGTAGCACTTCATATATCTTTTTGACAATCAGCGAAGCTGCGTAATCCGTATTATCTATACAAATCGCAAAACGCTTTTTTAATGTGTTCATCAGTTAATCCAAATAATACTTTATCTTTATATCTTTTCGACCAATGCCATGTGCTTCATACCAATGCAGTTCAACCCGCCTCATTCGGCCATTAGGCAGTTTCACATGGGCTTTACCTTTTAATTTTCGCCAACGGCCACGACCATAAACCTTTTGCAAATAGGCCAGGTCCCGAATATGGGTTCCAACGGCAACAATTTCAATCTCTTCAATCTGACTGACAATTTCAAATTTCACAGCGACAGTTTATCATATACTGAAAGCCAAGACAAACTTTTTCCCTGGTTAGACTTCTGCTTTGTATGCTGCGCTATGATGCGCCAGCACATCAGTTTTCTTCATTGCTGACATGACACGATCGAACTCGCCCAAAATGAAGCGGGCCGAGACAGCAACTTCAGGATCGCCCAATAACAGGTCTCTCTTCTCGAAATCCCAGCCATCAGGGGAACGGTTGGAGTCTACAGGCACTTTACGACCTGGCTTCTCCATTTTGGCATCAGGCATACGGACAGAAGCAAGATGTCGCTTCAACTCTTCGAGCTGGGTCATTGCTTCGGGCGAGAAGCAGGTTTTAGCTTGGCACATTGTCCGTACAACTTCATAAGCCCCAAGTGTCCAGAGCCACACCATGATTGATGCTCGGCCAACTCGTGCATCATCAACTGGGTTTGCGCCAAAGCCCTTATCCAGATCCTCGGTTATTTCGACTGCAATCGGTAATAATTGAAGCACTCGAGAGCTGAGATAGAACGAGAAAGCAAGCAGCGGCTCTCTATCCAACTCTTCATCTCGAGTTGGGTTTATCAGTACCGTTTTGAATCGTTGAATCATGCCCATTTGTCGAACCCAACCACTTCTAAGCGAAGGCAGCTCAGTCCTCACGATGGCCTTCCGCCGCCCAACAATAATTATACAGTCTGTATAAAACGGCAAACACAGACTGTTTTAATATATATAAGAAGTTGCCGTGTCTTCTTGTCGTGTATTGTAACTTATTTAGAATCATGTGTTTGTATATTTTTTCTAAAATTGCCCATTCCTGTTTATACAGTCTGTATAAACAGGATTACAACCCATCGAGAGGAAGTCGTTTCTTCTTTAGGGTAAGAAAGTAATACAAAAAGAGGAAGAATGCGAGCTTTTTTTGTATGTTTTTTAACACACCCCTTGATAGAGGAGACTTGGTTGCGGCTTGGCTGCACTACGAATTTAATTGTATAATGCGCATAATTTGATTTAATTGAATGACCGAGATTTATTGAAATACGTTACTATTTACAACGATTTAGCGCCTTAACTGTCTATCTTTATGATGAATGAATTAGGTTGCCAAAGGCAATGACTCATGTAGCCGCATGGCTTTAGCCTGCGCAGACTGAAGTCTGCGGCTACCAGCTTGAAATTCCTTAACAATAAATGAGGTCTACGGCTACTTTTTATGGTAGCGCCGATCCCTTGAGGTCGGCCAACGGCGGGGGATAAACCAATATCGCTTTAAAATTACTTTACACCAAAATATTTCAACCGTGAAAATAACAAACTTTCCAGCCAAAGATTTTACAGAGGAGATATAGGTTCACACCTTAATCCGTGATTTTATTAGCTTTCATTTGATAGGCGAAGTTGAATTCTTTCAGGATCTTGTCTTAAATCAAGAATAGCAAAAACCACGATCCTTTTCCCCTCTATTTTATAATAAATTCCATAGGGAAATCTTGAAACTAATCCACGGTGAAAGTTTTTGTACAGTTTCGGGCAGACAAGGGGACTTCTGCTAATAAATTCCTATTTGGCATCAACACAACGGATAAATTCGTCACCTAAGCCAGAAGATTGTTCATCGTAAAACTTGAATGCCTCAAATAAATCCAATTCCGCTTGAGGCTTGATGAAAATTTCAAGGTTCATTCTTCTTCAATATCCTGGACTTTACCTCTTTCCATGCAGAGCCTTGTTCTGGATTCGCTTCATGTTCTCTGAGGCGTTCGTTCAATATTTTTTTGTGAGATTCCGGAACTGGTAAAGCATCTTCTTGTAGAGATAAAGACTCCCATAGCTCATTGATAAGCAAAAGCTTCTCGGATTTGGATAATTTTTTTACCTGTGGTATTGTATCAATAATCATAGTAAAAGGATTTTAAATTATTTTAGAGATTCATTCAACATCCAATTTTCAGCAAAAATATTTTTTTATAAGAGGAGTGCTCACATAAAGCCACAAAGAAAAAACTGATGGGTGAAAATGAAACTTGATAACAAGGTAGATTCAGCATAAAATCCAGAATCTCTTACGATGAACTCCCCAATAGCCTCTATATCTTCTCAGATGATATTGGATGTCCTCCCGTGTGGAGTCTACCGGCAAATCATAAATCATTTTTGCAATGTTATCTTTAAGACTCGCCGACTACGAGAGTTGCATAAATACGTCTGGTTTTTGCTCGGCGATTCGCAATAACGCCACCGCAGAGCCACTCGGCTTCCTTGTTCCCAATCTTGAACAGTCCGCAAACTTACGTCCATCATGCCAGCAAAAACCGCCTGCGGGTAGGCAAAGTATGACACAATTAAAACCAATGCCACCAGCAAAGTGTGATTGAAAATCCGGGCGGTAGCAGGCCGGGTGCAAACGGTTGTTGGGCGGATTTTTTACCATACCTCTGCCAATATCCAGCGAAATACCTCATCCAGCCTTTCTGTATCGGGGTTGCCATTCTTCCCATCAAAACTCGTACTGCCAAGCCTCTCTAACTCGACTTCTATGAACTCACTGATAACAGGTATTCTCGCTTCTCTGTCTAGTTCCAGACCTTCTCTCTTGCGCCTTAATAATTCATGAATCGCAGCCTTTAATCCCTCATCCTCTACCAGCCGATGAATAAGTCGCTCAAACTCCATCGGCACAACCCCATAGCCAGCTTCTATCCATTTACATGCCAATATCGGTCGCAAGACATAAAAATATTTCTTGACCCAAACAATTTCACCTTTTAGATAGTCCCTGAAATTACCCTCAGCCATGTGTAGATAATGATACAGGCAAGATTTTGGAGAATAATACTCCGGCATCAATAGCCTTATCTTTTCTACAATATCAAGCCGTTGCTGATAGATGATAGGAGAGTTGAGCCATTCCAACAAAGGTGGATTCGATTTCCGCAGGAGTTTGAGTGCTTTTCGGATGTCCCAGCCACTTATATCTATCAAATCACTAATTTTGCGTTCAATTACGTCTCGTTTATCGTCAATTGAGAGGTACCAAGTTGGGGGATGAATGTATACAAAGCGCACATCATAATCACTGTTCGCCGAAGGAAAACCCCAGGCTCTGCTACCGGACTCGCAAGTGTAGAAAATACAAACTTCTTCCTCCTGCTCAATTTGTCGCAATCTCGATTCAATTTCTTGTCTTATATTGTCCATTTATCTCTTTGATACGCTTCCTCTATACTACAG
>CAYJME010000047.1:0-9002 GCA_964370795.1 uncultured candidatus Brocadiaceae bacterium | reverse complement strand
GTTGTAGTTATTAATCTCTGCGTGTGTATTATCAAAATTTAGCTCTCAAGTGGAATATCAGTTCGTAAAATGCCTTGATTTTAAAGGGTATTGTCCATAAAAACCTTGAAAATTGTGGCACTCAAAGCTAATTACAACTGTAGTATCTATCCGCCCAATAATAATTATACAGTCTGTATAAACCGGATTATAACCCATCGACTGGACTTCGGACACCTTGGCAGCCTTTATTTAAAACATGAGTGTATATCATCGTTGTGCTAACGTCTTGACAAAGACAATCAAAGATTATTTAACGTTTTACAATATCAAACTTCTTTTAAATTATATGATAAAAAATTGCTTTTCTTTAAAAAGCATGATAATAAAAAAATGAAGAAAAATGCAAGCTTTTTTGTTTTTGCAAGGTGAAAAACGAGGACGAATCATTCCGGCTTATAGGGGAATAGATGTTTTTAGCAAATTCTTATATCATAATT
Organism: uncultured candidatus Brocadiaceae bacterium; assembly: GCA_964370795.1. GTDB lineage: Bacteria > Planctomycetota > Brocadiia > Brocadiales > Brocadiaceae > JAHFOW01. The sequence continues at coordinate 8,523 of CAYJME010000047.1, read as the reverse complement.
CGTGCTAATTTTGAGCTAAAATTAATCTAAGAAGAAGCATTGCAAATAAATAGATTCCTAGTCTGAAATAGCGCATGAAATATTCAAAAGTAAAAAACACTTGAAATAGTTAGTAAATTATCCGATATTATTACCATCAGGAATATTTATTGTCGAATATTTAGCAATATTTCCAAAATATATTCCATAAAGGAACAAATGTGACATCCGAATGGAAACTTGAATTATCATCGTTTTTTGAATCAAGATTTAAAAGATTCCAGAAGAAGCATCCTATTGAAGCTCAAGCAATGTTGAATAATCTTGATACCTATCTAACAACTCTAAATGACGGTGTTAATCCAATGAATATAAAGGCAGGCTTTATTCACCACGAACCAGACGGTATAAAAGCTATAGATCAAAAAGGCGGGAAAGGGAAATTAATGCAAAGCAGACTTTATATCTATCCCGATATATCAACAAAGCTGGTTCATGTCATATCTGTGGGCGATAAAACTGACCAAAAAAGTGATATCAATGAATGTAGAAAATATATAAAACCTTTAAAGTAAAGGCACGAGAAGGGGGAGGAGAAAATGGGGAAGAAATATAACGCTGTTTTAGAAATGGTTCACAAGATTTCCGAGGACAAAGATTTTAATGAATCTGTGGAAAAGGAAATTAAGGGAAGACAAATATCAAAAACTCTATTTGCAATGAGGTGTAAGCGTGGATTAACCCAATCACAACTTGCCGAAAAGACGCACTTCAGTCAAGGGAAGATATCAAAAATTGAAAAGTCGTTTGATACAGATCTTTCAATTAAGGATTTAACTTCTTATTGTTCAGCACTTAATATGCGAGTTGAGATCGGTTTTTCCGATATGAGAATGACTATGGGGGATCGAGTAAAACACCACTTTTTTCAACTCAAAAATCTTTTGGATGAAATGAGAAATTTGGCAAAAGGTGATGAATCAATGGAAGAAGGTGTTAAAAAGTTTACAGAAGAAGCATTTGTTAATATTTCATTTGGATTGTTGGATTGCTTATGCAAAGTGCATTTTAAAGAGGGAAAAAAGGAACCAATACATGTTTCAACCCCAATTGACCTGGAAGATTTTGGTGAAAATATCAAAAATGAAGAATTAGTTTGTTGATTGTTTCCGTATGGGTTCTGATCTGTAACTTGCCTTCCCTCTTTATACTTTTCAAAACCTTATGCATTGACTTACGGCGTCGCCATGAGCGACTAAAGTCGCCACCACAAACTATCAAATCATTGGTTCAGGGTGCAAACCTGAACCCGCCATGAAGGCGTTGTGCAAATTAGGTTCACACCTTGTCCGTGATTTTATTAGCTTTCACGGGATGCAGAATGGAGATATGTACCTTGCATGAGGGGCACTGGCACGACTCTGCCGATTTTGGGGTGTTGGATTAGCGCCTGAGGTGCTTCAAATATTTTTTGGATTGTAGATTCAGCATAAAATCCAGAATCTCTTGCGATGAACTCCCCAATAGCCTCTGTATCTTCTCAGATGATATTGAATGTCTTCCCGTGTGGAGTCTTCCGGCGAGTGATAATTCATTTTTGCAATGTTATCTTTTAACGTGCTCATAAATAATACTATATAAAATTTCCCCTATAGGCTGGAGTAAAATTTAACGCCTTGCATAAGTAGCGCCGCCACATATCTTTGCAAAAATGGCCGACGCTATTCAACGTCTGTCTCGATGCCTTTGTTATGCCAATTCTTTGTTGTATTCTTTTTTCCTGTTATATACATTAATAGCAAATTTACAAAAAGCTCGCCAATCGCTAAAGTCATACCACCATATGAAATGAAAATCTTCAATGCCTAATTGTTTCAGTTCCTTAGACAACCGCGAAAGCATTTTAAAAAGAAGGTTCTTTTCAGGTGAATCTGCGTACTGCCAGGCTTTAAGCATTTCCACTGAAGCATTAGAAGCACCAATTCGATAAACAGGATGGCCCATGTCGGCATTGTGGAAACCTGTCCCTTTTCCACTTTCAATCAAGCTTTTAAGACCGAGATAAATATATTGTTTCTCGAAAAACTCTGATGATTGAGTTGTTGACGAATTGTCTTCTTCATGTCTGATGATGTCAATTAACCTTTTGAGTTCAGCGTCCCAATCTTCATAGAAAGATAAATAATGGATGTCAAGAAGAGTTCTTCCCGGTCCTATGGGGATAGCCGGTATTTCGCAGGACGATAACTTAATAGGTATAAACCAGCCACTATCATATTTCTTTGTTCTTAATATCTCAATTGCTTCCAGTAATTCTTCATTCATGTAGGTTTCTTCGCGTTCATTATATTCTTTCGAGAAACAAGCTAAAAAATATGCTCCATTATTAATGGCTGCTTTAATGGCATCTTTCCAGAATTTGCCCGGATCAATATCTTTCTTATCTCGCCAGTATTTAATATTATGTTCACTAAGTGCCTTACATATTCTATCAATCTGCAGAGAATTTTCTTTGACATATGAAATAAATACTCGCCATTTTATATTATTAGCTGTTGCCATATATTTACCGGTTTATATTTTATTCTACTGGCATAACGCCCCGCATCACCTGCCGGCGAAAGCGGGCGAAGCCCGATGTAGCCGGTCAGGTGCATGCGGTTGTTGGGCGGCGATCTCGGTTAAGCGGCGCGACCCTAGCTCTGGCGTTTCCTGCGGTTGTGCCATTGTTGTATGGGCTCCTCCAGGGGAGGAAAGATTTCGTGAAAACCCTTATGCAAATTGGCCGCGAGCTTTGCTACAGCACTAGCAGTACGGTGGGCAGACTCCTTGGTCTCCCGTAAGGCTTGCTTTGGCCGCACCGTATCTCCGCTATCCGCGATGTACTTCTCATCAGCCTCGCCACCCTTATGTTCGTAAATATGCCGGCGGTGGAACATCAACGTAGCGAAGGCAATATCCTCGACACTAACCGCATTTAGGATGTCTATGTCGAAGATGGTGCGGAAGAGTTCAGACACCGTCGTGAGATTGTGGAAGTGCGCCCGCTCCAGCCGAGATCGGCGACCCGGTGTCAGGGGCACGCGTGCAAGCAATTGTTTTGCGAACTGGCCAGCGAATGAATCGAATGCAGCCACCGCCTCTTTGACACATGTCTCGTACGGTCCTCCGTCGTTGATCCTGTCTCTGATCCTTTGGAGTGTCATTTCGAGTTCTTGCAGGTCATTCCGAGTTCCACAAGATCCGCAGTAGGCATACGTTCCAAGAACATCGTTCACTTCGCCGCACGCCGCGCACGTGAAAAGGTTCTGCTGGCGCTCTTCCGCGTAATAGAACGCAGGCTTCGCGTGATCTTTGCCGACCGCTTCGGCTACTGCATCCATGTCGATGGTGTGCTTCGCAGGTTTGCCGGAATGAAGAGCGTCGCTCAGTAGGTCGCAGTATTCCTTGACGTAACGCTGTTGAGCCTCGGTTAAGAAGTGATGGTACGCCTCAGCCTTGTATGAGCAGTACGGGCAGAGCCTACCGCCGTGGCTGGCTCGCCAGTACCCTTTGCAGGCCGGGCACTGATGGCCGAACATTCCAGTGCTGTCGGACGAGATGAACACTGGAAAGCAGCCGGGAAGCGGGGGTGGGTTCCAAGGAGTACCGATTCCATCCAGTTGGATATCGCCGACGGCAACACCCTGGGGAATGGCATACACGGCAAACACCGCAGCCGGCGTCGGCCTGGAATGACTCCAGCCGACGCTGTAGGACACCGCACCCTGAGCGTCGACCGTCACGTCGAAGGTTACTTTTCCTCCGGTGTGCCCGATTTCCTCAAGTTCTGTCTTGTTACTCACGACTACCCCGCCGGCTTACTCGCCGCCCAACATTAATTATACAGTCTATATAAAACGGCAAACACAGACTGTTTCAGTATATATAAGAAGTTGCCGTATCCTCTTGTTGTGTATTGTAACTTATTTAGCTTGTATTTGTATATTTTTTCTAAAATTGCCCATTCCGGTTTATACAGACTGTATAAACCGGATTATAACCCATCGAGAGGAAGTCGTTTCTTCTTTAGGGTAAGAAAGATAATACAAAAAGAAGAATGCAAGTTTTTTATATGGTTTTTCACACACCCCTTAATAAAGTGCACTTTATTGAGCTATGATTTTTAATTGTATAATACGCATAATTTGATTTAATTGAGTGACCGAGATTTATTAAATACGCTACTATTTACAATGATTTAGCGCCTACCCCTTGAGGTCGGCCAACGGCGGGGGATAAACCGATATCGTTTTAAAAATACTTTACACCAAAATATTACAACCGTGAAAACAACAAATTTTCCAGCCAAAGATTTTATAATGCCTGACGCCCTCTCCTCTATCAGAGATGCTGTTGAAAAAGCCGGCGGGAATGAGGTGTTCATGATAGGCAGGCTCGATGATAAGCTCCAGGTGGTCGAAGTTGATGTGCTTGCAATGGGGAACAAACATGCCGTACCTGCCATTATTAAAGAGGCAAAATGCGGCGAAGTAATTATCCATAACCACCCTGATGGCGTCCTGTATCCATCCGAAGCGGATATTGAAATTGCATCAACCATGGGTTCGCTGGGTGTCGGTTTCTATATCATAGACAATGGTGTAGAACACATATATCCCGTGGTGAAAGTCCAGAAACAGAGGGAATACGAAGAGCTTGATTTCGAGAAAATCGCTCAACAATTTCTTCCCGGTGGAAATTTTTCGAAACACCTGTCCTCATACGAGCATCGCAAACAACAGGTCGAGATGTTGCAATCCGTGGTTAACGCCTTTAACCATGACAAGATCGCCATAATAGAGGCGGGGACGGGCACGGGGAAATCCCTTGCATATCTGCTTCCTGCCGTATTCTGGAGTTTGAAAAATCAGGAACGGGTAGTAATATCTACGCACACGATAAACCTCCAGGAACAGTTGATTGAAAAGGATATTCCCCTTATCAGGAAGTGTTGCGGTCTCAATTTTAAAAGTGTTCTGGTAAAAGGAAGAAACAATTATGTCTGTTTGAGAAAGGTCTCTCAAGTGCGCTCTGAAAGCAGCGCCCTGATTGACGAAAAAGACCGAAGGCAGTTGAACGACCTGATAGAGTGGGCGGTAAAGACGCCCGATGGGAGCAAGGCAGACCTCAATTTTATTCCCCAGGATGACGTCTGGGAGGCAATACAATCAGAGGCAGACCAGTGTACCCGGTTAAAGTGCCGGTTTTATCATGAGTGCTTTTTTTATATTGCACGGAGGAATGCGGCCAGCGCCGATGTGCTGGTAATAAACCATTACCTCCTCATGGCCGACCTGGTCGTGCGTGAGGAAACAAAGGGATACGATACCGTCGCAATCCTGCCGCCATTCAAGAGGATTATTATTGACGAAGCGCATCATCTGGAAGACGTGGCAACTTCAAATCTGAGCAATATGGTCTCGCGACTCAGGATAACAAAGCTCCTGGGCAGATTAGTCAACCTCAAGGATTCAAAAAAAGGACTTTTGCAGTACCTGAAAAATAAACTCAATGAAGTAACTTCTGTGCATGACACATCTCTTTCAACAATAATTATAGAAAATATTAATACCAAAATCCTGGATGCACGGCAATGTCTCCATGACGCCATACAGGAGATTTTTGAAGTTATTTCTCATACATTGAGTGACCATCTGGCACAACAAAACGTCTCAAGTAAAGGCAATAACAAGGGATTCCAAAAGGAGGAGGAAACAAAACTCCGCATTACTTCACAATTTACCTCCTCAGATGTATGGCAGGGCGTTATTGCAAATAATCTCAATACGCTCAGTGTGGACATCAACAAATTTTCCTCGCTCCTCAAGAAACTCCTTGATGAGATCGGGGAACTATCGAAAAAGTCGCAGGATATGCTTTCGTCTATACTGATAGACATTGTATCGTGCAGGATACGCTTAACTATGGCGGCAAATGATATTGCCTCTTTTATAACAGACGATGAGCAGTACTGTAAATGGATAGAGATCAAGAGGTATAAGGATAGTCCTTCGATTCGATTTTATACAGCGCCACTCTCCATTTCGGAAGGTTTAAAATCTTGTTTATATGATAATTACCATACCATCATATTGACGTCGGCCACACTCGCAATAAACAAAAACTTTACCTTTTTGAAAGAAAGCGTAGGCCTGAACCTTTTACCCAAAGACCGTCTCTCGGAATTAATATTAGGTTCCCCTTTTGACTATAACAGACAGGCAATTATCGGCATTCCCACGGACATTTCAGAACCCAACGAGCCGGGATATGTATCGGCCATTGAGGAAAGTATTTTAGAAACGATAAAAATTTCAGACGGACGCGCATTGATTCTTTTCACATCGTATAGTCTTCTTGATAAGGTCTATCAGAGATTACAGCCAACTGTTACCCATATAGGCTATACTTGTTTAAAGCAGGGAACGGATAATCGCCACAACCTTCTCGAAACCTTTAAAAAAGACAAGACGTCTGTCCTCTTTGCCACGGACAGCTTCTGGGAAGGAATTGATGTGAAGGGTGATGCGCTGGAATGTGTTATCCTTACCCGCCTGCCCTTTAAAGTGCCCACAGAGCCGATTATTGAGGCACGGACAGAAGCTATAGAAAGGGCTGGAGGCAATTCTTTTTATAACTATTCCTTACCCATGGCTGTCATCAAATTTAAACAGGGATTCGGACGCCTTATCCGCAGTCGTGATGACCGTGGAGTGGTGATTATTTTTGACAGAAGGGTGGTTACCAAGCCGTACGGGCGCATTTTCCTTGAATCCTTGCCTGTAACACGGTGTATTAAAGATAAAAAAGAAGTTGTTTTTGAAGAAATGAAGAAGTTTTTGCATAATGTATGATAAAATATTTGCATCTTAATTCCTTAATCACCAATCGTAATTTTTCTTAGTTATTTGGACAGGAGTCACCAAATGAACATTTTATTAACCGGCAGCACGGGTTTTGTGGGAAAGCAGATACTGAAGGATCTGCTTAATGGGAATCATCAGGTTCGTTGTCTCGTTCGTAAAGGTTCCGAATCAAAGATCTCACAGTACAAAAATGGCGTTGAGATGGTAGATGGGGACATTACCAATGCCAGAAGTCTGGAGGGTAAATTAAAGGGATGCGATGCGGTAATCAACCTTGTCGGTATTATCAGGGAATATCCCTTAAAGGGCATTACCTTTAAAAGGATGCATTACGAAGGGACGGTGAATCTTGTCAACGCAGCCCGTTCGCAGGGAGTCAATCGGTTTATTCAGATGAGTGCTCTCGGCGCGCGTGCTCATGGAAGAACCCGGTACCAACTAACCAAATTCCACGCAGAGGAGTATATCCGAAGCAATGGGCTTGATTACACCATTTTTCGTCCTTCGATCATGTTCGGTCAGGAAGATAAGTTTGTCAATATGTTTGCCAAAATGCTCAGGACACAACAATTTGTGCCCGTTGTAGGAAACGGGAAATATCAAATGCAGCCGGTATCCGTGGAAAATGTGTCCCTGGGTTTTGTGAAATCTGCTGAACAAGGTGATACCATCGGTAAAATATTTGAAGTAGGGGGTCCCGAGAAAATTTCGTTGAATCAACTCATTGACATCATAGCGGAGGCGCTGTGTGTGCCACCGCACAAGCTTCATATTCCAGCATTCATCATGAATACCATAGCAGAGATGTTTGACTGGTTGCCATTTTTTCCTGTTACGAAAGAGCAAATCACCATGCTCATAGAAGGTAATACGTGCGATGAAAGACCGTTCTTTGAATATTTCGATATTCAGCCGGTTGGATTTAAGGAAGGGATATTAAAATATATCCGTTAATACGCAGCGAAAGAGAGTATTAAGCTTTTCTGTGTCGGGTTGAATATGCTTTGTATCGGACTTTATAGCGCAAAGCCGTTTGAGTTCTGTTTCAATAAATTCGCTGATGTTAAGTTTTTGTTGATAAATAATCGGTGAGTTGATCCACTCTCATAAGGGTGGGTTTGATTTTCTGAAAAGTCTGAGCGCCTTCCGAATATCCCAGCCGCTTATATCCAGAAGATCGTTGACTGGCTGTTCAATAACATCCCGCTTCTCGTCAATAGACAAATACCAGTTTTTCGGGTGAATGTACAAAAACCGTACATCATAGTCACTATTGGCAGAGGGAAATCCCCACGCCCTGCTTCCGGACTTGCAGGCATAAAAAATGCAAACGTTTTCCTCTTGTTCAATGTGTTGTAGTTGTGTAGGTTTGGCTGAACGCCAGTGAAACCCAACATTAACCGTTCATTACCCGGCTACGATATTCTGGCATCGTCCTTTATGCTTTATATGAATTGATGCGTGGGACGCACCCTACACTTGCTCGCATATTCCATTTTCAAGGTCAGACCCCAAGAACTCTCCACGCAGACTAAAGCCGTGCAGCTACAATTCATGTAGGGTGGATTAAGGCGCTTGCCTTTTAGCGCCGAATCCACCGACATTATTCCAACAGAAGGTGGATTCGCCTTTGCTT
>CAYJME010000046.1:12870-18767 GCA_964370795.1 uncultured candidatus Brocadiaceae bacterium | reverse complement strand
TGATGCATTCTCATGGAGAAAGGATTGCTTCTCTTCGGTAGCAATGACAAAGGGGACTGGGTTGCGGCTTTGTTGCATTATATTCCGTGTGTTCCCCTTCCACGCTAAAAAAAGCAGCATCACCAATCCTCTTCCATTGCAGCAATAATACTTTGCGCCACTCTTACAAACGATTCTTCACCGGCTGAATCCAATGTCTCAAACCTGCGAACAATAAATTCCGCCGGAGCTATAATATTTTTCCGGTCAACAATAGCCCTTCCGGTACGTTTGTCAACCCATCGAATGTCTATCCCAACCGAAACTCGGCTTTCAACAATATTATCCCTCGTATCTTCGATCAATACATTTTCATCAACACTGGTAATCTTACCAAACAAAATCGAATCAGCCTCATCTTTATCTACTATGTTAAGACGCGTCCTGAGCAAAATTTGGTCTCGGATTGCTTTGGTAAGCTCAAACTCATAACCCCGCCGAAAGGTATCGTTTTCGAAGATTGGTATATAAATACTTCTCACATTTGTACGGAGTAATGATTTTGAGGAATAACCGCAACTTGCCAGGCTAACACAAAACAAGGTTAACATGACAAAACCTATGCACAGAGCGTATTTACATTTCATAGTTGTATATTTTTGTATATTTATCAAGTTATTCATGTAGAGACAAGGCAGTGCCTTGTCTCTACTACCAACAGAAAAACCGCATAAATAAAATGAAAATTCCTCTACTATTAAGTTGTCTTATGAATGTCGAATATCGAATTATGAATGAAAAGAGGAGATTGCTTCAGTCATTCCTCCTTCGCAATGACACGACAGTAAGCCTTTACACAGACTCTTTAACCCTATTTTATAGCCTCAATCATCCTGAGAAATTCAATTCTTTCCTGAGCCCTTTCTGCCCAGAGTGTGCCAGGGTACTCAATGATAACGTATTCAAAATACATAGCGGCAGATTGAGGTTTTTTACGTCTGATGTAAAATTCACCGATATTAAACTCCCGTTCTGCCTCAATAATTCGTATCTCTGCGATCATTCTCTGCGCATCCTCCGCATGTACTCCATGCGGGTTTGACGCCAGATACTCTTCAAATCCCTCCCGTGCGCTCACCAGGAGACCATAATTACGTTCCTGCTGCTTTTCGTGGTAAACTTTGGTAAGGGGCACCTGATATTGAACATAGGGCACCCATTCATTTTTGGGATAATTCTCCAAAAATTTTTCATACGCATCAAGGGCTTCTTCATATTGTTCAAGCTTAAAATAACAATCTGCAATCTTCACCTGAGCCTCCGGGGCAATGGGACCCAGGTGATGCTTTTCTATGATCTTCTCGAAGACCTTTATGGCAGCCTCTTCATTCGTATCCATCTGTGCGATACCGACCTGATACTCCCTTTCTAATATCTCTCGTGTTCTTTTTGTTCCCGGAAATTTTTGGAGGACGTTCTCATACGCCTGTAAAGCCCTCTTATAATCGCTGTTGAGAAAATACGCCCATCCAATATTAGTCTGAGAAGCCTCGGCATATTCAGACCGAGGATCCGTTTTAACAATCGCCTCAAATTCCTTAACTGCACTAATATATTTCTGTTCTACGAGGAGCGAAAGCGCATATTTATACCGTTGCTCTAAGGTAGTAACGGCTGCAGATGGCGGTTCCATCCAGCCCGTTTCCTTATTCCACACCCATTTCCCGTAAGAAACCGATGATAGTATACATAGCATACATACAACGGGAATTAAATGTCTTATTTTCAACATAATCTGACAACAAAAAAAATCATTAAACCGTAAGGTACTTCCAGGAATTTAATTCCTTATTTAAGAGTGATTTTATATAGTATCTCAGCATCTTTTCTATTTCAACACAAATAGATAATTGTATTTTAACACGGTCAAGTCTCTGCGCCTGAATGTTTAATAATCGTCCTGCGATGAGCACAGCGCCGGCGGGAATCATAATACCGCTCCTCAATTTCCCCTGACACATCCCACACAATATCCCGCCTTCCCGCGCGCTAAAGTATACGTGTAATATTTCATGAATACCCGTTTTGCAATTTACGCAACATTCCCATTCTGGCAAATAACCCAGATTGTTGAGCATTTTTATTTCAAATGTTAATAACCAGAGTATTGCATCATTACTTACCGATATCCCCGTAAGGGCATTGATAAAATTGTCAAAAAGTTGTTCGCTGGGGTCGCTCTCCTCGGTAAATTCATCAATAAGTTCGGCCATACATGACGCCTTATAAAATTTATCAAGATTATTTCTTAACATCGGATAATTGTCATGCACCGTAGCCTCGGTAAGGGTATAAAGATGCGTATGTTCTTTTTTTATAAAAAGAATATGATACCATGTTAAAAGATCAATTGCCTTCGAACCGCTCTTGCCCGATGTGCGTTTAAAACCCTTAGCAATGGTGCGTATCTTCCCGTAGTCGCGGGTGTAGAAGGTAATTATCTGACTGGAATTGCTATAGTCTATCCTTCCCAGTGAAATAGCTTCTGTTTTGAGAATGGACATAGTTATGATGTAATCAAGTTGCCCTTCTATGTCCCCCTTAGCAAAGGGGGAGGCAGGGGGTTGTTTTTCAATAAACTATCAAGATTTTACACGGGCATAGGAACGTTATAACCGAAATGCAGGAGCAGTTCCCGTTCTCTTTGGTGCATCTTTTTTGCCTCTTTTTTTTGTTTATCATCGTACCCAAGCAGATGTAAAAGTCCGTGGATTACATAAAGAGCAATTTCCCCTTCAGCTTCATATCCGTGCTGCTGCGATACTTCGATAGCCTTTTCCGTCGAAATAATGATTTCACCGTTAATGGCGTTTGAGGTGGAAGATTCATGGTAAGGAAAACTGATTACATCGGTAGCATAATTATGGCGCAAAAATGTTTTATTAATTTCTTTTATCTTCTTGTTATCGGTAAAAACAATATTGAGCTCGGCATCTTTCTCTTCAATTTTTAGAACACCCTGTACAAGATTTTTAATCTTTTTTTTGTTGATAACGCAGAGTCTTTGTGTATTAACGATTTCTAGTTTACACCTCATACGCATCAACAATATCCTGAACCAGTTTATGGCGGATAATATCCGCTTTCGTCAGATAAACAAGCGCAATGTTTGCAATATTCATCAACCGTTCCTGCGCATCGATCAGACCAGACAACTCTCCCGATGGCAGATCAACCTGGGTAATGTCGCCTGTCACGACCACCTTTGACCGTGTGCCAAGTCTGGTAAGGAAAGTCTTCATTTGCTTTACGGTGCAATTTTGCGCCTCATCGAGGATGATAAAGGCATCGCTCAACGTCCTTCCCCGCATATAGGCAAGAGGTAATATCTCAATAATGTCACTCTCCAGATATTTCTTCACGTGCCCAACATCCATCATATCTGCCATAGCATCATAGAGTGGACGCAAATAAGGGTTCACCTTTGCCTTGATGTCGCCGGGCAAGTATCCAAGTTTTTCCCCTGCTTCAACTGCCGGACGGGCAAGGATAATCCTCTTTACCCGTGCAATCTTCAACAATGACAATGCCATGGCAACGGCCAGATACGTCTTCCCCGTCCCTGCCGGGCCGATACAGAAAACCAGGTCATTTTTTTTAATCGCCTCAATATATTTAACCTGCCCTTCCGTTTTTGGTTTTATAAAGGCATTCTTCTGAAAAACATTTATCGAATAATCAACATCCCCCTGCTCTTCACACTTTACATCAATAATAGCTTGCTCAACATCCTCAAGGTCTAATCTTCCCGTCGTACGAACAATTTCTAATAACTTATTTAATACTTCTATGGTTGTGTCTACCTGTGTTTTTTCACCTTCGAGTTTTAGTAAACCACGGCGGGCTACCATCTGAACCTGAAATGCATCACGGACGAGCCGAAGATGACGGTCATGACTGCCGTATAAAATAGACGCCTCGCAGTCATTTTCGAGAACGACCGTATTCTGATACGGCGATGATTCCTGATAATATTCCTTAGCTACCTCCTGCCGCCTCATTTTAACCTTTTCATTCATATATTAACTAATTGAAAATATGTCAAAAAATAATATGCCACGGGCATACTCACCAATAAACAATCAATAACATCCAGAATCCCGCCAAAGGCAGGCACTAACTGGCCGGAGTCCTTCACATTTGCATCCCTCTTGAGCATAGACTCTGCCAAATCGCCCAACAAGGCAAAAAGACCCACAACAAAACCAAATAAAACCGACCACCACAAACTCATTACCCTGATGGGTGGAATGAGATTAAAAATTACTGCAATTAAGACGCTGAACAGTATGGCAAAAAAAGCGCCTTCTATCGTTTTGTTGGGGCTGATAACCTTTGCTAATTTGTGCCTTCCATATTTTCGCCCTAACAGGTAACCTCCAATATCGCCAAATTTCGATACCAATAAAACCATAATCAGGATTGAAATACCCTGAGGGAGACAACGCAAAGAAATGGCGTAACTCAAAAGAAAAAAAATATAGATAATCCCGAAGATCGTTACGGAGATGTTTTTTATCGCATCCTTCGTGCCCCGGATAAAGGTCTGTATCAGCAGGAGCCAGAAGACGAGTATAAGAATAATTTCCTGTCTGAAAAAATGACAATCGGCGCCAGCCGAATGCCCCCGCAAGGATAACCAATAAAACACAAACAGCCATCCGCCAATTGCAATCCCTGATATTCGGAATGGAGAAAAACCATTCTTTCCGGCAATATGATAAAACTCATGGAGGCTCATACCGCCAGCCATAACGGCTAGGAACATGAATCCTATATCAGTAGTAAATATGATGTCAAGAAAGAGGATACCAAAGAAGACAGCAAACATTATTATGCCAAGCGTAATTCTTGTCTGAAGTGTACTCATTAGCCTAACCCGCCAAAACGGCGTTCCCGACGTCTATAGTCATTCAACGCTACCTCAAGATGTTCTTTCCGAAATTCAGGCCAACACACCGGCGTAATCCAGAGTTCTGCGTACGATATTTCCCAGAGAAGAAAATTACTCACACGCATATCACCACCAGTCCTTATCAGCAAATCCGGGTCTGGCATGTTTTTCATATATAAATAATGCTTAAACGTTTCTTCATCAATCTCCCCGATATTTATTTTTCCATTTTTCACATCCCGCGCAATTGCTTGCGCAGCATCCACAATCTCTGCACGCCCGCCGTAATTGAGAGCGAGGCAAAGGATCATACCCGTATTCTTCCTGCTTTTTTCTATGGAAAGAGCGAGTTCTTTTTGTATATCCTCAGGAAGCCCTTGTATGCGCCCAATCGCCGTTAAGCGGATGTTGTTCTCCTCAACCTCTTTTCGCTCACTGATAAGGAATTCTTTGAGGAGTCTCATTAAGAAATTGATTTCCCGTTGCGGTCTTTTCCAATTTTCCAGGGAAAATGCGTAGAGGGTGAGCTGTTGTATATTTTTCTTTGCACACTCACGGCTTATTTCACGGACGGACTCGACGCCTTGTTTATGCCCCCTGATCCTTGCAAGTCCCTGTTGTCTCGCCCACCGTCCGTTTCCATCCATAATAACAGCAATGTGCGCGGGGACATGTTCCTTTTTGTTCATACCAGATTCACAACTTGATTCCGGTCCGGACCAACAGAAAGCATTTCTATTCTGACGTCTAAGATTTCTTCAAGCGTTTTAATATAATTTCTCGCCAGGGATGGGATATCCCTGACCTCGCGTAGCTGAGACGTATCTTTTTGCCAGCCGGGTAATTCTTTATATACCGGCTGACATTCGGAAATTGCCACTAAATCGGTAGGAAACCGTTCAGTAATCTTATTGCCAATCTTGTAACCCACACAGACCTTTATTGTTTTTTGTTCATCCAGCAC
>CAYJME010000046.1:6069-12860 GCA_964370795.1 uncultured candidatus Brocadiaceae bacterium | reverse complement strand
ATCCAGCACGTCTAATTTCGTCAGAATAGCGCCGTCCACGCCACTTATGGTAATTGCATGTCGTACCGCAACGGCGTCAAACCAGCCGCAACGTCTCGGTCTCCCCGTAGTAGCGCCATATTCACCGCCCTTTTTTCTGAGATATTCACCCAGTTCATCCGTAAGTTCCGAAGGAAAAGGACCGCTGCCAACCCTTGTTGTATACGATTTCACCACGCCAAGTGTCCTCTGAATCTGTCGGGGAGCGACGCCGGTACCCGTTGCCGCGCCGCCGGCAATAACAGACGATGACGTAACATAAGGATACGTGCCAAAATCCACATCGAGCATTGAACCCTGGGCGCCTTCAAAAAGTATTCTTTTTTTGGCCTTTATGGCGTCATCCATAAAAGCAATCGTATTGCAAACGAATGGCCTTATTTGTTCTGCATATTCGCTATATTCTTCATACATGTCCTTCCAGGATAGCGCATCCGTATTAAACAGACGCACAAATACCTTGTTTTTTTCCTCTAAAACCTGCTTAAGACGCTCTTTAAAATATTCCGGATGGAAGAGTTCAGACACCCGAATTCCGTTTCTGGCCATTTTATCGGCATAACAGGGACCTATTCCCCTTTTGGTAGTGCCTATCTTATCAGAGCCTTTTTCACTTTCCAAAAGTTCGTCCAGCTTTTTATGGTAAGGGAATACGAGGTGTGCTAGTTCACTCACGCGAAGGTTGCTGCCGACTTCAATATTTTTGCTTCTGAGTTCGGCGATTTCTTCCAATAACTGGCGGGGATCGAGGACTACTCCATTTCCAATTACACAGTGTTTGTTCTTTCTGAGGATTCCGGAGGGAATGAGATGCAATACAAACTTTTCATTATTCACGACAACGGTATGGCCTGCATTACTACCGCCCTGATAGCGAACAATTACATCAAACTGCTCGGTAAGTATATCAATAACCTTACCTTTGCCTTCATCGCCCCACTGCAATCCAACAATACAGGTATTAGAGCCCACAGGTGCATTTTTCATGGAAATTTAATAATAATCCTCCGAATTCATTAATAAAAAACATTTAAAAATTATAAAAAAAATGAGTGTTAAATGTCAAGGGAATACGCTTTTATGGCTTGATAATCAAGGTTTTTCGTAGAATTACTGGCAAAAACAACAAGAAATAACGAAAAAGTCCTTGGGGCAGCTGCAGAATTAAATTTACGATCGAGATTTATAATCGGAGATTTGAAAAATTGTATTAATTGTGAAATGTGAAATGAAAAATATTTTTGAACACAATCCAGCCAGAGAATGCATGAAAGATAAAAAATTCCCGTGTTATATTTCTCGGTTGATCAACGTCCTTAAGTTAAGGATTGTTCTATCTAAACAACCCCTTAAATCTCCCTTTCCTAAGGGGGGTTACAGCAGATAGCTTAACTTAATATTGATTTTCTGACGAATAAAAGCAATTTCCAATCATCATAGCCAACCGCCACCAAGCGCTTTATAAATATTTACGCTGGCATTAAATTGTTGTTGTTTGGTGTTTACCAATTGTAATTTCGATTGGAGGGCATTTTGTTGTGCTATTAATACCTCTAAATAATTTGCTCTGCCGGTTTTGTAAAGTTCTGATGATATTTCTATTGATTGCGTTAAAGCAGCAGTTTTTTTACTTATAAGATGGTATGCCCGTTCTAAATTCTTAATGTTATTCATCTCATTGTACACTTCTATATAACCATGGATAATTGTTTTTTGATAATTGTACAACGCTTCTATCTGTTTAGCCTGCGCAGTATTAAATTGTGCTTTAATTGCACTCCGGTTAATGAGAGGGGCGGTTAAACTACCCATTGCGGTATAAGCAAGAGATTCAGGCGATCTGAATAGAAAAGATGTATTAAAAGCCTGCAAACCCATTGCCCCTGTAATGTTTAAGGAAGGATAGAATGCCTTCTTTGCCGATTTTACATCTGCTTTTGCAGCTATTAGTTCAAGCTCGGCTTGTTTTATATCGGGTCTGTTTTTTAGCAAATCAGACGGAATACCTGATTTTACCTGAGCAGGAATTTCTTTGAAGAGGATTGATTTTTCACGAATGACAGATTGTGGAAATCTACTCAATAAAAAATTCATTTTATTTTCACTTACGGTAATTCTTTGAAGGACTTCAATTTCCAAAGCCCTGGAATTTAACAATTGTGCTTCAAACTGCTGTACAGCTAACTCGTTGGCTGCGGCAGTTTGTTTTTGAATGGTAACAATGGAAAGCGCATTTTCCTGTAACCCGATAGTGTCTCTGATAATTTCTAATTCGGTGTCTAAACCTAATAATTCGTAATAGGTAATTGCTATTTCTGATATTAAATTGGTATGAACGATATTTTTTCCTTCAATGCTGCCAAGATAACGAGCAAAGGCCGCTTTCTTCTTATTGCGGAGTTTGCCCCAAATATCCATTTCCCACGTTGTTTGCAAACCGACATAATAATCGGGAAGATCGTCAGGCACCTTGTGTCCGGGAGTAATCTCAGTTTCTCTGTTTCCGGCCCCATCCATGGTGTAACGCCCGAATCTTCTTTGCGAAACAGAACCACCACCTGAAATTTCGGGTAACAAGGCCCCTTTACGCATTCTTAAATCTGCACGTGCAATTTCGATTTTTTGCAATGCCATCAATACATCCAGGTTATTTTTTAAAGCAGTATCAATCAAGTCAATCAATGTGCTATCAGAGAAAAACTGTCGCCAGTCAATCGTTGCCGAATTTGTTGAATCTTTCGTGCTTGCAAATGATTCGGGTATTGGTTTTATGGGGTTATCTTCAATACTCTTTGTTGTTTGACAACCTGCTATAAGTAAGCAGGCAACCACACATCCAAAAACCACGGTATTTTTAAATTTTTCCATTGATTTATCCAGGAATTAAAGACAGGTCTTTTACGTTGAGAGAGGTGTCCTTTTTCATGTATGCAAATTCATGTTTATCATTTTTTAAGGAATGAAAAATTCGGCTTGGCATACCACCGTTAGCTATGATGTAAATCAGTGAATAAACAATAATAATAGGCGAGAAAACATCTAATAAAGGTGCGCCGATATGCAAGTCATAGGATGTAATTAACCAATACACATTTGTATCAAAAAGATTCCTTATAACAAAAAAGGTATGCATCATGAGAGCAACAGATTTACTTATGAATAGATACTTGCAATAAACACTGCAAAAAATAAAAGAAGAACACCATAGTGTTATACCTCTAAGAACATTCAGGATAAAAGATAACGTCGTAATATCCTCAATGAAAATGAGCTCTAATCCTATCGATAAAGGATATTTGGATACCATATACAGACCGAAACCTGTAATAACTAAAAAAAAGTTCTTTTTTGACCAGATAATACAGTTTTTTAGATATCTGATAGTTTTGAAACGTTGCCTGCGTCTCTCATACAGATAATCCATAATATGTAAAACAATAGTTTCACTTGCAGACTTATGGAGTAGATATGCAACAGCAAACACAACAACAACTGCTGCATCTCCATACACATCCGGTACGCCTGGTGTATGAAAATCATACTTATTATCAGGATTTCCAGACGGGAGAATATTTAAAAAAACAAGGGCATTAAAAACATTTTCTGAAAGAAATCTTAAATTAATTCCTATGAATGTTAAGAATGCACTTATTTGTAATTTTCTTACCGATGAATTGATCATGCTTAACGGTTACGAGAATTTATCCAGTGGCTGAAGGTGCTGACAAATAATAGTTTGTCAGTGCCACCCCGAAAGCCGCTTAAATAAAATATAAATTCCTCGACAATTAAATTGTTTCTGTAAATGCTATTTCTTCCTTGACACCTTTCCGCGCAAACACTTCTGCAAGAGTTGCAAAGACGACATACAGCCCGGGAATAATAATTACTCCAAATATTGTTCCGAACAGCATGCCTCCTGCCGCTGCAGCTCCAATGGTCCTGTTGCCAACGGCGCCTGCGCCGGATGCAAAAATCAATGGAATCAACCCGGCAATAAAGGCAAAAGAGGTCATGAGAATTGGTCGCAACCTCGCCATTGCTCCTTCTATGGCAGCTTGCACGGGAGTTCGCCCTTCCCTGTGTTTTAATGAGGCAAATTCAACAATCAGGATGGCGTTTTTACCCAGTAAACCTATAAGCATAATCATGGCAACCTGAGCATAAATATTGTTTTCCAAACCCATTATCATCAAGAATAAAAACGCTCCGAATATTCCGGTCGGCAAAGAGAGAATAACGGGCATGGGCAAGAAGAAACTTTCATACTGTGCGGACAATAACAAATACACAAATACCAAACAAATAAGAAAAATATATATTGCCTCATTGCCTGACAGTATTTCATCACGGGTTATGCCCGCCCAATCTATGCCGTAACCTTTGGGTAATTTTTCTTTGGCTACTTCCTGAATGGCTGCGATAGCGCTTCCGCTGCTGTAACCACGGGCAGCTTCTCCGTTCAACTCTGCGGACTGATACATATTGTAACGGGTAATCTGATCCATGCCATAGATGCGTTCCATAGTCATAAAGGCAGACAAAGGCACCATTTTATTTTCATTGTTTTTTACATACAGTTTAAGTATGTCTTCGGGCTTGGCCCGGTATTCAGGCAGCGCCTGCACCATTACTTTGTACATTTGACCAAAGCGAATGAAATTTGTGGCATACTCGCTTCCCAGCAAGGTTTGCAAGGTGCTCATCGCATCATTAACGGTCACACCTTTTTGAGCGGCTTTATCATTATCAATATGAACCATGTATTGCGGATAGCTTGCATCAAAAATGGTGAATGCCCTTGCAATCTCAGGCCTGTCTTTTAAATCTTTGATAAACTGGTTGACTACCGTTTCCATTTTTTTAACATCCCCGCTGCCGGTTCTATCTAACAACCTTAATTCAAACCCACTGGCATTTCCGTAGCCCGGCACGGCTGGCGGAGGGAAGAACTCAATTTTTGCGTCTTTAATGTGTTTGGTTTTTTCGGCAACGAATTCAATGATTTCGTTAACAGATTCCTTTCTGTCGTGCCAGTCTTTTAAGTTAATCAGGCACGTACCGTAAGTAGCGCCCGTCCCATCAGACAAGATATTTGTTCCGGCCAAGGAAGAAACAGACTCTATGGTTTCAATCTTATCACATACTTTTTGCACTTCATTTACAACTTCTTTGGTTCTTTCTAACGTCGAGCCGGGGGGAGTAGTGATACTGGCATAAAATGTCCCCTGGTCTTCATTGGGGATAAACCCTGAAGGCAGGAGCTTTCCGAAAATACCTGTTCCGGCGCAAAATAACAGCAATAGTGAAAAGGTAACAACCTTGCGGTTGATAATAAGGCCCAGCAGCTTTTGATACCTTACCGAAAGACTTCCATACCACCTATTAAAACCATGGAAAAAGTAATGGAAAAATTTTTTCTTTTTGTGTTCGCTGTGGGTATTTTTTAAGAATACAGCACAAAGCGCCGGAGTAAGGGTTAACGCAACGATACCCGAGAGAACAATAGCGATGGCGATGGTAATGGAGAACTGCTTATAAAAAACGCCAACAGGCCCTGACATAAAAGAAGTTGGAACAAAAACAGCGGACATTACCAGCGTAATTGCAATGATAGCACCGCTGATTTCTCTCATCGCTTTTTCGGTGGCTTTCTTTGCCCCGACATGTGAGTGTTCCATTTTTGCATGCACCGCCTCCACCACCACTATGGCATTATCTACAACAATGCCTATTGCAAGCACTAACGCAAAAAGGGTAATAAGGTTTAAAGAAAAACCCAATAATTGCATGAAAAAGAGCGTGCCAATCAATGAAACAGGGACGGCAATGGCAGGAATGAGTGTTGAACGCCAATCCTGCAGAAAAATAAATACCACTAATGATACCAGCAAAAACGCTTCAATCAGCGTTTTTAACACCTTATGAACAGAGGCGTCTAAAAAACGCGATACGTCATAACTGATCGCATAATCCATACCCTCAACGAAGGCAGATTCTTTAATCTCCGCTATCCGCCTTTTCACCTTACTGATTACTTCACTGGCATTAGAGCCTGGCAACTGCTTCAGGATAATTGAAGCAGCAGGCCGGCCGTTCAGTTTTGACTCCACATCAAAATAGATTGTGCCAAACTCTACATCGGCGATATCTTTTATGCGAAGTATCCCCCCGTCAGCGTTTGATTTTACAGGGATATTTTCATACTGCTCTTCGGTATTATACCTTCCCGTGTATTTTATTACGTATTGCAATGCCTGGGCTGATTTATCCGAACTTTCCCCTACGGTGCCCGGCGCTGCTTCTACATTTTGTTCCCGTAACGCAATCAGTACATCATCGGTTGAAATATTATAGGTAAGCATTTTATCCGGTTTTAACCAGATACGCATTGCGTATTCCTTGGCTCCCAATATATCTGCATAACTAACCCCATCAATTCTTTTTAATTCTGGCAGTATATTAATATCCGCAAAATTGTAGAGGAATTTTTCTTCCAGCGTGTTGTCTGTGCTGAAAATGTCTAAATACATCAGCATAGCCCTCTCCTCTTTGGCAATTTTTACTCCGTTTTTTATTACCTCTGCAGGAAGTTCATCCACTACGGTACCCACTCTGTTTTGAACATTTACCGCGGCAATGTCAGGGTCGGTGCCCACTTCAAAAATAACTTGTACTATTCCCATGCCATCATTTCCCGAAATAGACGACATATATTTCATTCCCGGAACGCCATTGATGGCACGTTCCAG
>CAYJME010000046.1:0-6059 GCA_964370795.1 uncultured candidatus Brocadiaceae bacterium | reverse complement strand
CAATGACGGCTTTTGTAACGGTTTCTGCATTGGCGCCGGTAAACTCGATGGTAACATTTACCACGGGTGGAGCTATACTGGGGAATTGCTCCATTGGCAATTTAATTAAAGCCAATGCTCCTAACAAAGTGATGATCAGAGACAGTACTATGGATAAGATGGGTCTATGGATAAACTTTGAACTCATTATTTTTCCCCTGTTTAATTTTGAACCATAGACATGGATTCTGCCTTTGGGTGTTCCGCCAGGATTTGTTCCATAGAAATAATATCAGGAATTATCTTGTCTCCTTCCTTCACATGCTGAATACCTTCATAGACAATTCTGTCATGGGAAGACAATCCGGATTCAACTACATATAAATGAGGAATGCGAAGCTTTGGAACAATACTTCTCATTTTTAGTGTGTCGTCGGAATCTACCATAAATACATATGTTTTGTCCTGAATTTCAAAGGTTGCTTTTTGCGGAATTATTAAAGCGTTTTTTTCTTCTTTTGCTATCCTGACTTTCCCACTGGAACCATGTTTTAAAAGAAGGTTCAGGTTAGGAAAACATGCTCTGAAAGCGATACTCCCTGTGTTTTTGTCAATTTTTCCTGCAACGGTTTCAATACATCCTTTATACCTATGAATTTGATTATTGGCTAAAACGAACGTCACATCATTCTTCTTTTCTGAGTCTATGAGCGTTATAAAATCTAAATACTCTTTTTCAGACATATTGAAGTAAGCAAACACCTTTTTGTTATCGGAAAGGGTAGTTAACAAGGTTCCTTCATTAACTAAACTTCCGACCTTATTAGGAATTCTGTCAATTATGCCATCAAATGGCGCTTTTATTACGGTATAAGATAGATTTAATTCAGCACTTGCTTCATAGGATTTCACCTCATCAACTTTTGCATGAAGTGCGTCTAGTTTAGCCCGAGCCATGCTAAGCTCCGTTTTTGAGACTATACTTTTTTCTACCAGTATTTTTATATTTTGCAAATCCAGCCTGGCAGCTTTTGCATCTGCTATGGCGCTTTTCAGCATTGCTTTAGCTTTTTGTAAATCAACTTCATATTCCTGGCGGCTTATGCTAAAAAGAATTTGCCCGGCTTTTACGATTTCACCTTCGTCAACATGGATTTTTTCGATATATCCTTTAACTCTGGCTATTAGCTCTATGTGTTGCAAAGAATGTACGTCTGCAACATAATCATTCGTATATGTCGTATCCATGACGGTAGGATTTGTAACAAGGTATTTTTCACGATTATCACTAATTTTCTTATCTGATGAGCATGCAGTCACGAATGAGGCAACGCATACACTCAAATATATGAACGCTCTTTTCATAGAAATAATTAATAACAAAAATGATAGAAATTGCTTTTTCCTTTTAAGAAAGACAGTACAGAGATTAGAAAAACAAAAGAAGATAGGAAAATGTTCCCGTATAATAAAAAGTTATTTAAATATTTTTTGCGCTGATTGTAAAGAAGGCTGGAAAGAGAGGAAATTTCAAAATTACAGAGCCCATTGGCTACAAGGGCTTTTACTGTCTGTATGTCCTTGGATTTGTTGCTGTAATAATTGCTGATACAGACTTTTGGTTAAACCCTTTAAATCCCTGATCTCGCTGGATGTTCTCAAGGTGGCTACCTATCGCTCCGTGCCTGAGGAATGTTTCATGTTGTGAGGTGCTCATTGTGCCGCTCTCCATAAGGATGTCCAAGCGCTTTTTATCCACATTCCACATTTCACCCTCCGAAAATGCCTGTTTTAAAAACTCAAAATAGGAAAATGGGGACATTACGGTTAAATTCATCTGTTTCAGGTCACTGCACAATCTTTCAAAATCATATCTCGCCGCAAGGTGATGGAGACCCGCCTGAAGGATACTCTCACCATGTAATTCCACCCAGAGCCCGACTGTTCCAAACCGATCAAGTTGCTTAAGGTCATCATGAGAAAAATCTATTGCCTTCTCTTCTTTTGATAGGTCAATATCGGCAAATACGACAACGTTGCAATCGAGATGCTCCAGCACCTGCGCGCCCCAACCAGCTTCCTCACCTGCGAAAAATTGTTCACGGCGTGTGAATCCCAACATATCGAGTATTTTTAAAAGCCTTGGAAAATTCCGCCGTGAAGAACGAAAGGTGTGGTGGTCATGATTTCCCCACCCCAATCCAAATTTATCCTGACGCGCCTTCTGTATTCGAGAGATCCAGTTCCTTCTCTCCCAATACATCCGTTCTGCCCTGAAAAAGGCGTCCGCCACCCGTGACTGAGACAGCTTTTGACACGTATCTTTGATCAATTTTTGAGTAGTATCCATACCTTCATCAAGGTTCTCAAAGCATCGTCTCCGGCAGAAAAATGCCTCTAATGTCTGCCGGTATTCCTGAGTATCATTTACCTTTTTCGGCACAAGGAAACCACCATACCCCCTTCTCTCGACTGCAGAAAGGATGAAATCTGACTGCTGTGAAATAATGGCCTTTCTATATGTTCCATGAATATCCCCCTCAATTATGTTCCCCGTGCCCATTACCTGAACAAAATGGTCGAGTCTTTCCGGCTTCAAAGCTAACTCGGTGTATTGTTTTTTACCAAGCAAAACAGGAAAGAAAATAGTACCGGGATAAACAAAAGCACGCTTGTCAGATGGTATTTCAACGTTGATCATCTCCTGAAAACCAATATCTTTCAGGGTCTTTTCATCAACAATACTGTAGGGAAAGACAACGTGATCAATCCAATCAAAAAATCGTGTCGAGGTTTCCTGTTCTATCCTGGATGCTAAGGTATGGGTAAAATCGTGATTCTTTAAAAATACGTTAACATGCTTTATTAAAAAACCCTCAGCCTCTGGATGAAGTCTCCAGTCGAATTTATTCAATTTTTGGTCTGGCGCTTTCATTTTTATACCCTATGTATAAATCTCAACAGACTCAAGATAATCCTCTTCCGTCCCCCTTAGAAAATGGGGATTCAGGGGTTTTGTTTTTTTGCATACACACAACCCCCTTGCCCCCTTTTCTAAGGGGGATTTTTTATATCTCATCTGCCCTCTAATCCGCGTGAATAAAATTAAAATTCCTATGTGATTCAAAAAATTGAGAATTTCCGAAGTTTGGATATGCTAAATGTTTTTATGATTAAAGTCAATGGGCATACCATTAACGCCCTGCCGCTCTCCCGCAATACCGTGAGATACGCATCAACAGGCGGGCAAGGGGAATAAGATGAGGCCCCAGCATAGCCTTACCTGTGGTTAACAGGGATACTACAATATCCCGCTCCGGGTCTGCCCAACAGAGTATATTACTAAAACCCAGGTGGCCAAACGCATGTTGGGTAAAGGGGCCGTACATACCAATCGGCTTGTTTCCCAGGATCATACCAGCACCATAGCGCATGGGAATTAACACGGTACGGTCAATCTCTGGCTTTCCCGTTTCCATAATAGCATGATGGACGGTGAGCGGATTGAAAATACGCACACCGTCCAGTTCGCCTTTATTGAGCAACAACTGAAAAAACCGCGACATCTCATCGGCGGTTGAAAACAGATTGGCAGCGGGGATTATTACTTTCATGAAGCGTGGATCATTGGATATGCGCACCACGTCCTCCCACGACGCGCCGAGCGCACGTCTGGTCATCATGGTTAGCGGAAAATACAACGGTACACCCGTGTAATAATTAAGGGCGACACGACCGGTCTCTTCACCGGAAACACCGTAATTGAAATAATGAAAACCGAGAGGGTTCTGGATTGTCTCGCTCAGAAATTCCCTGATATCCTTGCCGGTTACACGACGCACAATTTCTCCCAGGATGAAACCCCCGGTGATTGCGTGATAGGCCGTGCGCCGTCCACCTGGAGATGCAGGTTTTGCCCTGCATAACAACTGGATAATCGCATCATGATTGAAAATCATTTCGGGTCCTACATTCCGCGGTGGAACAGGGATGCCACCCCGATGGGAAAGGATGTGGTGAATGGTGACATTTTCCTTACCGGCAGATACAAACTCCGGAATATAGTGGCAAACGGGATCCATAAGATGAATCTGATTACGCTCATCCAATAAGTGGATAACCATGGCGGTGGCCGCCTTGGAGGCGGAAAAAAGACATATCGGCGTGTCAGGAGTAACCAGCACCTTTTCTGCGTTTAGGTCATCATCGGGACCATTCCCCCTGGCATGTCCAATCGCCCGCTTGAGCACTATTTTACCCTGACGGCGCAGACAAAACGAGATAGCCGGATGAATACCACTGCGGTAAAGGTCCTCTACCCCTGCCCAGATGGCCTGAACTTTCTCACAACTCATGCCAACCCCTGCAGGGTTAACCTCATCGGTGGGTTTATAGGTGGTAACGCTCGTCAGGTCGTCCGGTACCCGAATGGTTTTACAAGGAAATATCTTCAACTTTTAATTCAACCTTTATTCCAACACCCATTTTTCTTTCTCTTTATTCGTAAAATTATTATTCAGGGTTATAATAATTAAACGGTTTCTTTTGTTAAATTTTGATATTCATAACTCCTTACCAATATCTCAAAGCTCATATTTACCATTACCACGTTATGTGGAATTAAAACATATTTCCACGGTTTCCCTCCATTCGGAATGGTAAAATCAGTAGCATACTTACAATATTCTAAAGCTGCCTGCGCTTTTTCCTGCACATCTGTTGACTCAATATCCATCTCTTTCTTAGTTTCTGTAGGATAAAGAGCATCTTTTGTTTCCACCACAAAATCGGGGTTGTACTGCCTTGAATTGTGCTTCCAGTATATGTGGAATTGATTCGATGCAGGTCTTAGCCACTTAAGAACTGCCCTGTCCTGCTCTAAAATAATTGCAAAATCTTTTTCTGTCTTGGAGTCAAATTTATACAGATGGTGGCATGCCTTTCTGAAACCACTAAATACCTTATTGGGAATGGCATTGGTTGGAGCGATTGTCTCGGTAAAATGATGAATGCTGTCTTTCGTGTATTTTGAAAAATTATGTTCTTCAATCCTTGTAAAAGGCTTTACCATTGGTTTTTCATAGCCTGGCGCTTCAAAGTAAAAATGTTGCATCAACTGTGAATAGATATAACCTCCAATCTCTTTTTTATTATATTGAACAACATTCATTAATTTATCGTCATCAAGGTACGTCCTGAATTTCTCAATTGCCTGCCCAGTTAATTTGAATAATAAATCAGACTGTTCGTCGTAGTCTATTTCTGGATAATTCATGAGTTCATTAACAATTATATTTTCCAGACTGTCATGTATGCCTCTACCCTTCCCGCTTATAATATCAATACTGTTTGCCTGTTCACGAAGCTTTTTAACCAAAATTTCTTCCGATACCGGTTGGTAATTCAAATTTTTAGTATCAAGGTCAAAATCCTTAAAGCCTGACCTTACTTCAGTGCTTTGCTGAATAGTGATTCTTGGAATTTCTATAATGTTCTGTACAAAATCATGTACCACCGCTTCATAGGCATCCTCAACTTCTCTTATCATCTCAGCGGCAAATAAATTCTTCTGAGGGGTACTGTAAATCTTTTGTTTTATTCTTTCCACAGCTATTTGTTTGATTTCTGCCCTGGTCAATTCACTGACATTATTTACGGCATTATTGAGTTCCGGAAGTGTTGCAATGATTGTTTTTCTGAGGTCTAAATTAATCTGGGCTTTTTGCCTCTGTTCAGGTTCAGCAATGAGCTCAATCTCTTTTTGCTCTTCATCAAATTTTTGTTCAATATTTGAAATGGAGGTAATTACCTCTTTTTGTTGAGTGATTTCCTGTGGATCTATTTCTATAATATTTTGTCTTTTAATGATAGAATCGGGCTGGTTGGCTGCATCAATTATTTCCTGAAATTTGTCGTGGGCTACAATCGTAAGTTTATCCACTTTATCAACACCCGTTCTTTCCCCATAAGGCAAGCGTAAACCTCTACCAATAGTCTGTTCTCTCAAAGTCACAGACGTTGCCGTTCTTAACCCAAGTTCGACAAGTAAAAGTCGTATCAACAGTAATATCAATTATTTG